>JAIPDY010000174.1 GCA_021737445.1 Desulfotignum sp. | reverse complement strand
CCCGCAAAAAAGGCCAAAGAACTGCTTTTGACCATCAGAAGGGAACTGAGCAATTCCAGAATCGTGGCTGGCAGTCTGGAGTTTTTACCGGTCCAGTGGCAGATAGGGCAAAAAACATATGAACCGCAAAAAATACGGGTCTATCTTGAAGCTCTGTGGAAACGGCTCAAATTTCTTGAAAAAACAAAAACATTATATCTTGATCCCGGCATCAGTGAAAAGATTGCCATGTCAGCAGGCCAGACAACCACGGAACTGCGCAGAATAAAACAGCAGATCGATGCAAACCAGGACAGCCTTGAAACGGCAATTATCATCTTTGATCTGCTGCACATTTTGTCCATTTTATTTTTTGAACTCTATTTTTCAACCCTGTCCAATGAAAAGATGAATCATCAAACCGTTAATGAACATATGGCCAGTCAGCCAACACCCTAATTTTCACAACAGGAGATGACATTGCAAACCGGAACAATAAGAAAAAAACACAACAAACCCACCGGGTGGTTCTGCACGTTGTTGACCGCCGGATACATTTTTCTGGCACCTGCATTGCTTCTTGTTTCTCTGGCAGATGCTGCCCCGGCGACTGATTCCACCTGGTTTGTGGAGATGAATCAATACAGCGGTGCGGCCCACGGGAGCCTCAGGTGTGAAGACTGCCACGGACCCATGATTGAGAGTGAATCAGGCATAAAAAAGCCCCATCCTGACCCTGATGACGATGCTTTTTTAAAAAGCCAGACCAAAAGAATTTTTGATTACCAGTCCTGCCGCAAATGTCATAAAACCGCATATTCCCGGTTTTTAAAAGGAGCGCATGCCAAAGCAGCTGACAAGGAAAAAACAACCGGCAGTGTTTCCCTGACAGGTTATGCCCCTGTTTGTGGAGATTGCCATTCAGCCCATTATTCCAAATCCCATCTGTCCCGGGTCCAAACCGGCAGAATCATGACCCAAACCTGCGGTACCTGTCACCCGGATCAAAAAACCAGCTATCTGTCCAATTATCACGGTAAGGCAGCTGTGAATCTGGGACATGACAAATCAGCATTCTGTACAGATTGCCATGGTGCCCATACAACGTTTTCGTTAAAAGACAACGAGGCGGCGCTGAATGCCTGCCTCCGCTGCCATCCCGATGCCACACCGGAATTTGCAAATATTATCATTCATGATACCAAAAAAAATATAGCCCTGAAAAACGATGCAAAAAAAACAGGCCTTAAATGGGTGCATGGTGTGCGTGCAGTAATTATCTTTTTTGTTGTTCTGGTTCTGGTATTTTTCTACTCCCATACCGGACTTTTGATGCTCAGAAAACTCCATGAAAAACTGAGGAGACACAAGTGATGGAAGCGAATCCAACCCCGAATGAAACCTTTCAACGATTTGGTGTCCTGCACAGAATTTTGCATATTATCATTATTTTCAATTTTACACTTCTTGCCATTACCGGATTTGCGCTTCATTTCAGTGAATTCGGATGGGTAAGATTTCTGGTCTCTGTCATGGGAGGGGCTGCAGCTGCAGGATGGTTACACAGATTTTGTGCGGTATTTCTCTATATGGGGGTATTGATCCACCTTTTCTGGCTGTTTTATTACAAATTTGTGTTGAAGCAGAAGCTGTCAGGCCCTGATTCCATGCTGCCGGGAAAAAAAGATATAAAGGATCTGTATCAGAATTTACGATATGCCTTCAACAAGGGCACCCCTCCTTTGTTTGACCGGTACAGCTATCTTCAAAAATATGATTACTGGGCTGAGATGCTGGGTATGCAAAGTATGGCTGTTACCGGTCTTATACTGTGGTTCCCTGATTTTTTTGCCGGTATGCTCCCCGGATATTTCATCAATATCGCCGGGTATCTTCATCTGTATGAAGCCGTGCTGGCAGTGATGTATATTGGTGTGGTTCATATGGCTGACACCCACCTTGTTCCGGATATTTTTCCCATGGAAAAATCCATTTTTACAGGAAAAATCGATAAAAAAAGATTTATGGAAGACCATCCTGAAGAGTGGAAACGCAAACAGATGATAAATAATTAAACTGCATAACCAGTCATGATCAATGAATCAAATTAAAATTTCAATGGGGAACTTTTTTATGCATATGAAAATGATGAAATATATCATAACCTGTGGTGCGCTGATGATTTTTATGGCAGCCGGCACCACTGCACTGGTTTTTGCAGCAATGCCTTTTGATCAAAAATCAAAAACCGCAGATGAGACACCCTCCCTGGAAGCCCTGGTCTGCCTTGATTCCCACCGAATGCCAAATATTCACACCAACGAAGGGGCCATCGCCTCCCAGACATTCTGTTATGGGTGCCACAGCAAATCAGATATTAAAAAAAAAGAGGCCCGTGCAGATATCAGTCTTACTGTTACGCCGGATACCTTTCAACTAAATCAGCCGGCACATCGGTTTACCGCCTGCATCAGCTGTCATACAGACATCGCCCGCTCACCCCATAAAACACAGACAGGGGCCACATGCCGGGAATGCCACCCGGTTCATTCTGAAAATATGGCCCATGCCCCCCATCTGAGGGTCTCCTGCCAGGCCTGCCATTTTCAATCGGAATTTGTCCGGCTGGATCCTGAAGATTTACGGGTAAAGCTTGCACACACCGATTATGATAATGTTCCCATAAGCCTTTCAGAACATATATTTTCTGATGCGGCCAATGAAAAAACCTGTAAGAAATGCCATTTCAAGAACAATCCGGCAGGGGCTCCGGCAGCGGTTCTTCCATCCAAAAGCGCCCTTTGCATTATCTGCCATAACTCTCCTTTGGCCATGGGGCATCCGGTATTCGGCATTGCAGGTCTTATTTTTCTTGCAGGCATGTTCAGCATGATCGCCTTCTGGTTCAAAGGAAGTGTCAAAGGAGAAGAAACCTCTGTTCACCGCAAAATAAGCTTAAGTTCAGAATCGATCTGGAAAACACTGTTTTCAAGGCAACTGTTTTCCCTTATGAAGATTTTTATTTTAGACATCCTTTTGCAGAAAAGGATTCTCAAAGAAAGTGTTTCACGCTGGTCCATGCACTCGCTTATTTTCACGGCAATCCTGCTCAGATTCTTGGTAAGCCTGTTCACTGCCATTGGATTTTATTTTAATCCCGATGGGGAGTGGATGATGGCACTTAACGATAAAAACCACTGGTTTACCGCTTTTTTCAATGACCTGCTGGGTCTTTTTATTCTTCTTGGCATTATCTGGGCTGCTGTTAAACGCTTTATTGTCAAACCCAAACATGTGGTATCAGAATATCAGGACAATATTGCCCTTATCATTATCGGTTGCCTTGTGCTGGCAGGTTTTGCACTTGAAGGCGCAAGGATTCTTGTGACCGGAATTTTGCCAGAGACTGCTGTGTATGCCTTTACAGGATTTGCTGTTTCCAGATTTTTTTCACTCTTCCCCCTTGACTGGGCATCTGTTTATCCGGTGCTCTGGTATGTCCATGGTGTTGTGGCTGCCGTATTTGTTGCCTATCTTCCCTTTGGCAAGATGCGGCATATCTTTAACACACCCCTGACCTATTTTATTGAAACAGTGGATGGCGTCAAAAACAAAAAAAGGGTTTAACCGGAATATGAATGGAAGGTGCACAAAATGACCGAAGAAAAAAAAGTGTCTGACTCCCAAACAGATGGCACCATGACTGAAAATGAAGATATACAAAACCTGGAGCCGCAAGCACAAAAAAAAGAACCTGTCAGACAGATACCGGTTCATAAACTTGACATAAAAAGGCTTATAGAGCTTGATGCCTGTACCCGCTGCGGGGAATGCCTGTCCTGGTGCCCTGTCCATGACCAGGATGCCAGAGAGGAATTGATCCCCCGCCGGAAAATCATGGATTTTTTAAAGATTGCCAGATCACAGAACGGATTTCTTGCCGGAATCATGAAAAGTGAAAAAATCGGAGAATCTTTGAAAAAGGTGATCAAAACGATCTGCGGGTACCAGGAGGTCACCCAAGAACAGGTGAATGAATTTGTATACAACCTGTATGAGTGTTCCACCTGCGGCCAGTGTGAGGTGGTCTGTCCTGCCCACATCGATACGGTTAACCTCTGGGAAGAGCTCAGACGCTTGATTGTCCGGGCTGATTACGGGCCTCTGGAGCCCCAGAAGGCACTCAGAAAAAGTATCAAGACCTTTGACAATCCATGGCAGCAGCCACGGGCCGGCCGGACAAAGTGGTCCCGCCGTGCAAAAAAAGACGGTCTGATTGTCCAGGAACCCAGGGAGATCAAAAAAACAAAAGGCAAGGTACTCCTTTTTTTCGGCTGCACCGCCTCCTATGATACCAATGTCAAGCAGGTAGCCATTAATACCATCAATATTCTGGAAACATTGAACATCGATTACGGTGTGCTTGGAAAGGATGAAAAATGCTGCGGCAGCGTGCTGCTCAGAATGGGAGATCCTGAATACAAAAGATTATTCAAAGAAAATATCGACCAGTTCAACAGCTTAGGAATAGATACGTTGATCAGTTCCTGCTCCGGGTGTTTTAAAACCATTATGCAGGATTACCCGAAAATAAAACCATTGAACTTTGAAGTGCTGCACACCGTGGAATATCTGGCCCGCCTGTTGAAAAACGGTGAATTGACTTTTCCCTACCCTGTAAACCAGACAGTTACATATCATGATCCCTGTCATCTTGGCAGAGCGACCGGTGGATTTGATGCCCCCAGAATGATCATGGAAGCCATTCCGGAATTAACCCTTGTTGAAATGCCCAGAAACAGAGAGTATTCCAGGTGCTGCGGCGCAGGTGGGGGACTGAAGGCCGGATTCCCTGATATCCAGGGCCGTATGTCCCAGGAAAGAATCAAAGAGGCGGAAAAAACCGGTGCACACGCCCTGGTATCCTGCTGCCCATTCTGCTACCAGGGCCTTCAACTGGGCATTGCCGGACTGGGGTCAAACATTGTGATGAAAGATCTGTCAGCATATATTTCCCAGGCCCTTCTTGGGTATGATGTGTTTGAAAAAGCAGCCAAAGAGGCTGAAGAAAAAAAACGGGAAAAGGAAAAAGCCAAGGCATTAAAAGAAAAGGAAAAAGAGGCTGAAAAGAAAAAAGCACAGGAAAAAGAACAAAACCCTGCTTCAGCGGAAGACGCTACTTAAAGGCTGAATCCCTGGAATGAAAACACAGATTTTTATTGTAACCGGATTTCTGGGAACCGGTAAAACGACGCTGGTTAAACGGATTTTACAGTTTTCAGATGATCTGTCTAAAACCATTGTGCTGGCAAATGAATTTGGAAAAGTCGGGATAGACAGCGCCTTGATCCAAAGTACGGCTGCTGCTGATATAACTGTTCAGGATCAAGGGACCGGTCCGGTTTGCCCATAAAACCATGATGCTCAATTTTGTGGGAGGAAAGTGGCAGTGGCAGGAATGGCAGAATGAGGCATCAACGCATCTTGTTTTTATTGGATGGAACGTGGTAAAAGATGACATATTAGAAAAATTGAACGCATGTATGGTTACCACTTAACTTAAATTTTTAGGCATAAATCTCAGGTAAAAATGGCTGATTCGACCAGTTCAAGAACATTTTTGGAAATTCAAAAAAAAATCGACTCAGGAGATGTGGTGATATTAACCGCCCAGGAAATCTGCGACCGGGTCCGGGGAGGAGAAACATTTGACCTGGGCGACATTGATGTGGTGACCACGGCAACCAGCGCCTTAATGAGCGGGACCTATGCAGTGCTTTCCTTTAAGGTGGCCGAACCTGATACCTTTACCAAAGCTGAAAAAGTCTGGATCAATTCGGTCCCGGCTCAGGTAGGACCCTGCCCCAATGAAAGAATCGGCATTCTTGACCTGATCGTTCTGGGGACACAAACCAGCACCTCTGATCCGGAATATGGTGCAGGAGATCTTTTCAGGGATCTTGTCTCAGGCAGACAGGTAAAGGTGGAAATTCTGACAGATGAAAGACAGAATCTGACATCCTTTACCACGCTCAAACAGATCCCCCATGCCATGCTCCATGCCTCAAGAAACGCTTTTAAAAATTATCTGGCCTTTGTCAATCCCGGAAAAACAGAGATATCGACAATTTTCCACTCAAAAGCAATGAAAGGCAATTATGAGGAAATGAGTTTTTGCGGGTGTGGTGAATTAAATCCCCTGGAGAATGACCCTGAGCTGAAAACCATCGGTATTGGTACAAGGGTGTTGATCAATGGTGCCCAGGGCTTTGTCACAGGACCTGGCACCCGCAGCAGTGTTGACAAACCCAATCTTGCCGGTGTTGCTGATATGCACCAGATGGACCCGCATTTTTTAGGGGGCTTCAATACAGGGCATGGGCCGGATATCATTACCACCTGGGCTGTGGCCATTCCTGTGCTGGACAAAGACATGTTGACCCATATTTTGAAAACCGATGACCAGATTCCGTTGAAAGTGGTGGATGTCCGGACCCGTAAACCAATAGGCGAAATCACATATGGTGATGTCTGGAAAAAAACCGGCCACGAGGTTGTTTTCAACCGGGAAAACTGCCTGGCATGTGATGACTGCAGCGTGGAGGAGATCTGTCCTGTAAAAGAGGTTCATGTAGACCCTGATACCGGTCTGCAGTTTGACCGGCTCAGATGTTTTCACTGCGGCATTTGCGTTTCGTTGTGCAAAGGAGGGGCGTTTGCAGCAGATCTGGGCTGTGTGCAGCTTGACGGGGTGGATCATCCGGTTCCGGTTACTTTGCGGCAGTCAGATCGTGTAAAAGCCCTCAAAGCAGCCCGGGATTTAAAGGATCAGATTAAAAAGGGACAATTCAAAATAACTGCGCCTGTTGGAAAAATCATTTTTTCGGACACGCCTTGATTTAAACAAAGATAGTTTCTGAATATATCACAGCTGGATATCAATGATACCCAGCTGGATAGCATACTGAATTAATTT
>JAIPDY010000173.1 GCA_021737445.1 Desulfotignum sp. | reverse complement strand
TGGGAACCCCCATGCTGGTAGATATTATGAATGGAGTAGGGGGATTTCCTTCAACGTACTGGAAAAAAGGACGGGTCCCTTTCCAGGATAAAATCAATGCTGCTGCACTGCATGAGCGTTGTGATGTTAAAGCCAATGCGTGTTTGAAATGCTTTATTGCCTGTGGACGACTTGCAACGGTAAAACAAGGACGGCATAAAGGACTTACAATTGAAGGACCTGAGTATGAAACCATTTATGCATTTGGCGGTCTTTGTGAGATAGACAACATTGAAGACATTATGTTTTTAAATGACCTGTGTGACCGGTTAGGGATGGATACCATAACCGGCGGCAACCTGGCAGCTCTTACCATTGAGGCGGTCATGCAGGGCAGAGTCGAATACCCCATTGGCTATGGACAAACTGAGCAGATCGGCGCACTGCTTAAAGATATTGCAGCCAGAAAAGGTATTGGCGATATTCTGGCCAACGGCATCGTCACTGTTGCCAGAGAATGGGGCATGGAAGATCAGGCCATTCATGTAAAAGGGATGGAGCCGGCTGGATACGATCCCAGAGTTTTAAAGGGAATGGGCCTGGCATATGGCACATCCCCGAGGGGTGCATGTCATCTTCGCGCAACCTTTTATAAACCTGAATTGTCTGGAATAATCGATCCGGATACAGTCAATGAAAAAGCAAAAATGTTTACTGAATGGGAAGACCGCTTGACTATTTTTGATACGCTTATCCTTTGTCGTTTTTACAGAGACCTCTATCAATGGGAAGAACTGTCCCATATGATAAAATGTGTCACCGGCCTTGATCTTGATAAAACCGCCATGCGCAAAATTGCAGCAGAAATATCCAATGATACACGGAAATTCAATCTCAGAGAAGGGCTTGTAAAAAAAGATGATTTTTTACCTGACCGCTTTCATAACGAAGCACTTCCGGAAAATAACCAAACTATCACAAAAGAAACCATGGACCGGTTGCTTCAGGACTATTACACTGAAAGAGGATGGGATAAAAACGGATCACTCCCCAAACCCGGTGCAGCTAAATCTTGACCTTGCACCAGGGTTCTGGTATTGACTTGTCTTATGAAATCAATTGACGAACAGATACTGCGGTCTGCCAAGGAAATCATTGTCAAATTTATTGAAATGGGGAGATTATCCCCGTCCAATATGCATGAAGCCTTCAGGGATGTGTATGCCACGGTGGATGAAACAGTAAAAAAACATGTACAAAAAGATCTCGCCGGCCATGACACAAAAAAATAACCCTCCTGCACCGCGATTGTTTCCGGGGATCAGGACCGGCCTGAAAAAAGGCTGGAACGGGTTTGTCTGGCTGCTTAAAATCATTGTGCCGGTGTCTTTTGCCACAGGGCTTCTGGTATATTCGGGCCTGATTTACAAGCTGGATTTTTTATTGACCCCGGTGATGAGCTGGCTGGGCCTGCCTGCTGCCGCGGCTCTGGTGATCATTGCCGGCATTTTCACCGGGATTTACGGCACGGTGGCAGCCCTGTCGGTCATGCCTTTTTCCATGGATCACATGATCCTGCTGGCCGTGTTCACTTTGATCTGCCACAACCTGATCCAGGAAAGTATCGTCCAGGGACGATCAGGTATCAATCCTTTTTTTGCCGCTGCCTTTCGCCTGGCGGCTGCGTTTGTGGTGACCTTCTGCTGCGCTAAAATCATGGGCATCACCCCGCAGACAACGGCTGCGCTTTCAGCCGGCACACTGCCGGGCACACAGCAGGCCTTTTCTGCCTGGCTGGCTGTATGGGCAGTGGATACCCTCAAGCTCACAATTCAGATTTTTTTCATCATCATGCCGTTGATGGTCATGCTGGAACTGGCCAGGATATTTCATGTCATCGATGTGGTCATCCGGCCTTTGCGGCCGGTGCTGTCCTTTCTGGGCTTAGACAAATCCTGCGGCATGCTCTGGATGACAGCTGCGGTGTTCGGGCTGGCATACGGGTCTGCCGTGATTGTGGAAGAGACAAGAACCCATTTTTATGACAAAGAGGCCCTGGCCCGGCTTCATCTGTCCATCGGCATCAACCATGCCATGATCGAAGACCCGGTGCTGCTACTGCCGCTGGGTATACCGCCTTTCTGGCTCTGGATTCCCAGGCTGGTGGCAGCCATTATCGTCACCTACACATTTTCGGTGTTTTCAGCCCTAAGGAGACAGCATGCTCAGCGAACTGGCCATAAAAAAATTCGCCATTATTGAAGATATCCGCATCTTTTTTCAACCGGGCCTGTCTGTACTCACCGGAGAAACCGGCGCCGGCAAATCCATTATTATCCAGGCGGTGAGCCTGCTGTTGGGCGCCCGGGCATCAGCTGATCTGGTGCGCACCGGAGAAGATACCGCTGAACTGGAGGCCTGCTTTGACATCACCCTGGATTCCGAACCTGGCAGGCTCCTGGCAGATCAGGGAATGGATGCCCGTGACGGCCTGATTATCCGGCGGCTGATCACAAAATCGGGCAAAAGCCGGGTGTTCATCAATTCCCGGCAGTCCACCCTGGAATTTCTCAAGCAGCTGACCCGGAACCTGGCAGGAATTTCCAGCCAGCATGCCCACCAGGGGTTGCTGCGGGAGGAAAACCACCTGGACATTCTGGATGAATTTGCCGGCACCCTGGATCTGCGCAGGCAGGTGACTGACCTTTACAGGGCGATTATGCCCCTGAACACCCGGATAAAGGCCCTGGAGGCGGAAAAAAGCCGCCGGGAAACAGAAAAAGAGCTGATCCAGTTCCAGGTGGATGAGATCCAGGCAGCTGGCATCCAGCCGGGGGAGGATGAATTTCTGGAAAACAGAAAACAGGTGCTGTCCAATGCCGCAAAAATATTTGAAACTGTGAATGGTGCCATCCACCAGGTGTATGACCGGGAAGGGTCGGTGATTGAACAGCTGGCATCCCTCCAGGCCGGGATGAACCGGTTCAGGGAGGCAGACCCGGACATGGCAGCGGCATCCGACCGTCTCAATGCCGTTATCCTGGACCTCCAGGATGTGACCGACACCCTGAGGAACTATTCATCTGCCATCGATCTGGACCCGGAATCTTTGGATGCCGTGGACCAGCGCCTGGATCTTATTTCCCGGCTCAAACGCAAATACGGGGGCTCTCTGGAGGCCTTGTTTGCGCAGTATGAGGCCCTGGAAAAACAGCTGGACCAGACCCTGGGCATGGACAGGCAGATCCGGGATCTGATCGGCAAGAAAAAGGATCTGGAGGAACAGATTCGCCAAAGTGCCAAAGACCTGTCTGAAAAACGCAGACAGGCAGGTATCGGGCTGGCCCGGCTGGCCCAGGATGAACTGGCTGCCCTGGAAATGGACAAGGCACGGTTTCAGGTGGCCGTTTCCCATGAACGTTCAGATTCCCCGCAGGAGATATCCACCCTGGACGGGTACAAAATTTTTGCCTCAGGCATGGACCGGGTCAGCTTCATGCTCAGCCCCAATCCCGGGGAAGCCCCCAGGCCCCTGGCCAGAATAGCCTCAGGCGGGGAACTGTCCCGGATCGTCCTGGCGTTAAAAGCGGTCCTGTCCCACACCCAGTTCTTTGAGACCCTGATTTTTGACGAGGTGGATGCGGGCATCGGCGGAGCCACGGCTGAAAAGGTCGGCCGCAAGCTGGCAGCCCTGGCAGACCGGCACCAGGTGATCTGCATCACCCACCTGGCCCAGATCGCCGGATACGGCCACCACCAGTTCAGGATTTCAAAACAGGTGGTCAACGGCCGGACCTGCACAGACATTGTGCCCCTGGCTGCCCTGGAAGACCGGGTGGAGGAGATCGCCCGGATGATGGGGGGAGCGAAAATCACCCATGCCACCCGGGCCCATGCCCGGGAGCTGCTCACAGGTACGGCTGACAAATCACCTTGACAACTTCGGCAGGTTCTGATTATATTAGCGATCTATTGTAAATTATGTCATTCAAGGAGTTATTATGCCCATATATGAATTCAAGTGTTTGAAATGTGAAGAATTTTTTGAAGTGATCGTGATGGGATCACAAAAGGATCAGGCCGTGGCCTGCCCCAAATGCCAGTCCCCTGAGTTTGAACGGGTGGTCTCCACCACCAACTATGCCATGGCCGGATCTTCGGGCCAGGGAGCGGCAAAAGGGGTGTCTGCCCAGGAACGCACCTGTTCGGGCGGATCATGCAAAACCTATACAGTTGCCGGAGAGACAAGGGACTGATATACATTTGTGAGGGCCGTATGGAAGAATATGCAAAACTGATCATTGACGGAAAAGAGATGCATCTGCCTGTCATTACAGGCACTGAAGGCGAAAAAGCTATTGATATCAGGCATCTGCGCCAGGAAACCGGTTATATCACATTTGATCCCGGGTATGGCAGCACCGGTGCCTGCAAAAGTGCCATCACCTATATGGACGGTGAAAAAGGGATACTGCGGTACAGAGGCATTCCCATTGAACAGCTGGCTGAAAAATCCAGTTTTGTGGAAACAGCCTTTCTGCTTATTGTGGGCAGGCTGCCCACCAGAGAGGAGCTGACCCGCACCTCCGTGTATCTCAATGATTTTTCCCTGGTCCATGAAAACATGCGGGCATTTTACCAGAACTATCCGCCCAAGGCCCATCCCATGGGGATTTTGTCCGCCATGGTCAATGCATTGCGCTCTTTTTATCCGGAACTCATTGACCTGGAAGAGGAGATGAATACCACCTTTTTGCGGATCATTTCCAAAGTCCGGACCCTGGCGGCCATGGCGTATAAGATTTCCATCGGCCAGCGGGTGACCTATCCCCAGCCAGGCCTGTGCTACTGCGCCAATTTTTTGAATATGATGTTTGACAGTGATGTGGTGCCTTATCATATGGACGATGACCTGGTGAAAGCGCTGAATGTGTTCTGGATTCTGCATGCAGATCACGAACAGAACTGCTCCACCACGGCGGTCCGGGTGGTGGGCTCCGGAAAAGTAAATATCTATGCCTCCTTGTCCGCCGGTATCAGTGCTTTGTGGGGGCCGCTTCACGGCGGGGCCAACCAGGCAGTGATCCACATGCTGGAACAGATCGAAAAAGACGGCATGACCATTGAACAATGCATTGCCAGGGCCAGAGATAAAAATGATCCCTTCAGGCTCATGGGGTTTGGACACCGGGTCTACAAAACCTATGATCCCCGGGGCAGGATCATGAAAAAAATGTGTGATATGGTTCTGGCCAAGGTGAACCGGCAGGATCCGCTGCTGGATATCGGCCGGCGCCTGGAAGAGGCTGCCCTGGAAGATGCCTATTTCAAGGACAAGCATCTGTATCCCAATGTGGATTTTTACGCAGGGATTGTGCTGCGGGCCTTAGGCATTCCCACCAACATGTTCACTGTGATGTTCGCCATCGGCCGGCTGCCCGGATGGATCGCCCAGTGGAAAGAGGACATGGCAGATCCGGAAATGAAAATTTGCCGGCCCAGGCAGGTTTATATGGGCAACACCATCACCGAGTATGTACCCATTGATCAGCGCAGAAACGAAAATGGATACAGCTGATACATCTCAACGCCCATGACCGAAATTATCGCCCACCGGGGGGCCAGGAGCCTGGCCCCGGAAAATACCCTGGCTGCCGCAAAGGCGGCATTGCAATCCGGGGCACACCGCTGGGAAACCGACATCCAGGTCACCGGTGACGGCCGTCTGGTGCTGTTCCATGACAAAGATCTGCTTCGGTGCACCAATGCCAAAAACCATTTCAAACACCTGACATCTGAGGGCCGTAGAAAATATCTTGTGCCCCATTTTACCCTGGCTGAACTCAAAGCCCTGGATGCAGGGTCCTGGTTTGAAAAAACCGACCCGTTTTCAACCATTCAGAAAGGCGAAGTGACTTCCGGGGCCCTTGCCGGATTCAGCAATGAAAAAATCCCCACCCTTGAACAGGGGCTGCTGTTTACAAAAAATCTGGACTGGCACATCAACCTGGAACTCAAAGACCATGGCACAGATCCCAGCCCTTTTTTTATCGTGGACAATACTCTGGCAGCAATAAACAAAAGCAAAATTGCGCCGGCCAAAGTGGTGATCTCCTCTTTCAACCATGCCTGGCTGGAACGTGTCCGGCTGCTGCGGCCGGATATTGCTGTCCAGGCCCTGGTGGGGGAAACCGGCACAGACATAAAAACTTTTCACCCCGGTGCATTCAATGTCTACAACATCAATGCAGACCTTGTGGATGCCGAATTTGTCCGCAGTCTTGTGCAGCAGGGCTTTGCAGTGAACCTGTTCACGGTCAATGATCCCAAAACCGCTGCCATGTATGTTCAGGCCGGTGCCAGCGGCATTATCACGGATTTCCCCCAGTTTTTCACCAGTGAAATAATTATTTAACGCGTTGTTTTTTTTAATATTGACATTTTTAACGCGTTGTTTTAAACAAAACCATGGAAAGATCAGCATCACAGCATCTGGACAACTGGCTGGTGGAAAAAAACCGAAAACCCCTGGTGATAAGGGGGGCCAGACAGGTGGGGAAAACCTGGCTGGTCAGGGATCTGGCGACCCGCCATAACCTGACGCTCATCGAATTGAATTTTGAAAGAAACCCGTCCCTTGCCGATCTTTTTAACACCAACGACCCCCGGGAAACGCTGCTGAACCTGGAATCGGAATTCAACACGCCGATCCATCCGAAAACCACGCTGGTTTTTCTGGACGAAATTCAAGCTGCGCCGGAAATATTTGCCAAACTCCGGTGGTTCAAAGAGGATGTTGAAGATCTGGCCCTTATTGCTGCAGGGTCTCTGCTGGAATTCTCCTTGAACACCTATCAATACAGCATGCCGGTCGGGCGGATTTCATATTTTTATCTTGAGCCTTTTTCATTTTTTGAATTCCTGCAGGCAACAGGCAACGATTTTCTGTTAAAAAAACTGGCCCGGTTCTCCATGAATGACTCCATTCCGCTGTCGCTTCATGAAAAAGCCTT
>JAIPDY010000172.1 GCA_021737445.1 Desulfotignum sp. | reverse complement strand
AGGTGGTCGATCTCTACGTCCTGATCAATACCGGTGACATCGGAAAACAGGTCTGCCACCTGGAAGCGTGACAGGTGGATGGCCGGCATGACCATGTGGGAAGGGCCCTCTTTGCGCAGCTGGACAATCCATTCCCCCAGGTCGGTTTCTGTGACCTCCAGCCCGAGATTTTCCAGCCAGCGGTTCAGATGGATCTCTTCTGCGGTCATGGATTTGGATTTGACGATTCGTTTTGAACCGGTTTTTTTGGCGATCTCACTGATGATGCGGTTGGCATCTTCTGCCGTGTCTGCCAGGTGCACATGTACACCATTGGCCTTTGCTTTTTTAATAAACCGGTCCAGCAGGATTTTGCTGTCTGCAACAGCGGCAGCCTTGATGCCTGCTACATGTTGGATCAGGTCCGCCACATCCATGCCGGCAAAGGCGTTTTCTCTGGATGCACGGTAGGCCACAGCAAATTTATCCATGGCCTGGCGCAGAAACCGGTTGTCCAGGGCATCATCCAGGCGGTGTTTATAGGATTTGAGGCTTTCATGGTTCTCCATTATTTTTCCTCCACCAGGATGATATGCAGCTCCAGAGGCCCATGAACCCCTATGGCCAGGACCCGTTCAATATCAGCGGTCCGGCTGGCACCCGTAACAAAGGCGGTGTAGGACCCCTTCTGGCCGACCAGTGTTTCCAGTTCTCTGGCCATGGAAAGGGCGGTTTCCCGGATATCTGACACAGCCAGTATGGCCACATGCACCTCACAGAGCATGGTGGCAAGGCGGGTTTGTTCATCATTGGAATTGATCACCAGGGTGCCGGTGTCTGCAATACCAAAATCTGCTGTTGTCACTCCCATGTCAATGCCGCCGGGAAAATCACGCAGCCCGTCCCGGATCACCCGGATTTCGGGAAATGCCCGGCACTGGTCATACAGCTGCAAGAATCGGTCATGATCCAGGTTGGGGGCTGCCAGAATTCTTTCAGAGGGGTCTGGTTTCTTTCCAGAGGCCATCTGCGGGTCCAGTGGCGGTTTCCGGGCCAGTATCTCTAAGGATTTTTTTATGGCCCAGGCCCGGTCTTTTACCTCATGGATACAGGCGCTCACCAGGGAGGCTTTTTGTGTAAATACCGCAGCCAGTTCCTTCTTATCCAAAAAACACCCCCGGCAGCCAGGTGACCAGGGACGGAAACAGGCAAAGAAAAGCAATACTGATCAGCTGCAGCAGAACAAAGGGAATAATGCCTCTGTAAATATGCATCATGGTGTATTCCGGAGGTGCTACGCCCTTGAAGTAAAACAGGGCATACCCGAACGGCGGCGACAGAAATGAGGTCTGGAGATTCACGCACATGAGCAGGGAAAACCACAGAGGATCGAATTCCAGTTCCATGGCAATGGGCAGAAAAATCGGTACAGTGATCAGCAGAATGGCGGCCCAGTCAATGAACATGCCCATGATAAAGACGATGAACATCATGATAAATAAAATGATCCACCGGTTCATGCCGGATCCGATCAGCAGGTCTGCCACCACATCGCCACCGCCCATGCTCAAGAACACCGTGGAAAAAAACTTGCCGCCGATGAACAGCAGCATCACCATGGAGGTGGTTTTCAATGTTGCATGGGCGCTTTCCTTGAGAACAGTCCAGTTAAGCTTCCTGTTGAATGCTGCCAGGACAAGGGCGCCAAGTGCCCCCAGTCCGGCGGCCTCCGTGGGGGTGGCCACTCCGGCCAGAATCGTTCCCATAACCGCCAGGATCAATGCCAGTGGTGGGATCAATGATTTCAAGGTCATGCCCCATTTCTGTGCAGCCGTATACCCGGCCGCTTCGCTCTTTGAAATGGGGGGCCCCAGGGTCGGATTGATATTACAGCGGATTAAAATATAGGCAAAATACAGCCCTGCCAGCAGCAGCCCCGGGAAGATGGCTCCGGCAAACAGATTCCCCACCGAAGTTTCCTTCATACCTGTCAGACCGCCATACACCACCATCATGATGGATGGCGGGATCAAGATGCCCAGGGTCCCGGATGCACAGACAATCCCGGCTGTCATCTCCTTCTGGTACCCCTTGCTCATAAGGGCCGGGGTGGCCAGCAGGCCCATCGCCACCACAGATGCCCCGATAATACCGGTGGTGGCCGCAAATACGGTACACACCACCACCACGGCAAGCCCCAGCCCCCCTTTTATGCTGCCCAGAACCACATACAAAGATTCAAACAGGGCATCCGACACCTTGGACCGGTCCAGCAACTGGGCCATGAGAATAAACAGCGGGATGGCCACCAGCGTATAGTTGTTCATCAGGCCCCAGGTGTTGTTGACAAACATTTCAAAAAGCATGGAAAGGGAAAAACCATTGTCAATCAGACCGAACAGCGTAGCAACCGCTGCCAGGGTATAGGCCAGGGGATGTCCCAGCACTATGGCCAGTATCAGGGTGACAAACATGGCAGCGGTCATGAATTCAAGACTCATGGGGTAACCTTTCTTCCTTGTTGTTTGAGGGAGATGATATCGTTGAGCAGGTTGGCTATCCCCTGGAGGAATAAAAACACCAGGCACAGAGCCATCAATATCTTCAACGGCCAAATGGGGGGTGCCCATGAAGTGGAGTTGACCTCCAGTCCCAACACAGAGGTATAGGCGAACTTAATGGACCACAGGGTCATGAAAAACATCACCGGCATGAAAAATACCAGGTTGGTAATAATGCTGAGAATGATCTGGATCTTTTCAGATACCAGGGAGGTAAAGATATCCACCCGAACGTGCCCCTTGTGGACATCGGTATAGGAAAACCCAAACATGTAATGAAGGCCATACAAAAATGTGGTGGCTTCAAATCCCCACGTGGTAGGGGCATTGAACAGATACCGCATGATCACCTCATACACCACGATAATCAGCAGCGGATAGATGAGAAAAGAGGTCACATCCCCCTGCCTCCGGGTTATCGTTTCCAGGTTTTTCGCTAATGATTCCAGCATTTTGGTTTCCTTTTTGTGAAAATGAATCAAAAAATGGCCAGAGGTCCGGCAGCCTGTGTTATATCGGAATGTTTAAAAGGCAGGACTGCCGGACTTTTCTGGGTTTTGGGTTTTAGATCAACACAAAAAAAACAGATCCAGCTTATTCATGAATCTGGCCGCTGATATAGGTTTCATAGGGCCAGGGAGTTGCCCCGCCGCGGGCCTTGCGCCAGGCCGCATAATCTTCGATCAGCTGATCCTGGGAATCCAGAATTTTTTTGGCATCCGGAAATTTTGCCTTGACAGAATCCATATACTCTTTGGTGGTTTTGCGGAACTCAATAAGGGTTTCTTTATCCATGTGGACAAATTCCACTTTTTGCTGGAACAGCTCAACGGCTTTTGCGTTCAGGTTGTTGATCCAGTTGTAGCTCCACAGCTGGGTCTCTTTGGCGCAGATATCGATGATCCATTTGAGGTCTTCAGGCAGTTTTTCATAGGCATCCTTGTTGAAGAACAGGGCACACTGGATACCGGGCTGGTGCACGCCCGGCTGAATAACATATTTGGTGATATCGTCAAACCCCATGGGATAGTTGATGGCAGGAGAAGAAAATTCTGCTGCATCAATCACGCCGCGTTCCAGCGCCAGGTAGACTTCGCCGCCGGGAAGCGGAGATACTGATGCACCCAGGTTGTTCATGATGTCCATGAACCAGCCGGGAGTCCTGATTCTCATGCCTTTGAAATCTTCCATTTTGGTGGCCCGTTTGTTGGAGGAAAGGCCCATTTCCTGGCCGCACTGGCCGCCGGGGAGAGCAAACAGGTTGAACTGACCATAGATGTCTTGCATCATTTCAACACCACCCCTTTCATACAGCCAGATGTTGTACAGCTCAGCATCCAGGCCGAAGGGAACAGATGCCAGGGCGACAAAGGCTTCGTTTTTACCTTTCCAGTATCCGGGCCAGTCATGACCTACCTGGGCAGCACCGGTGCTTACCGCATCAAAACTCTGCATGGCAGGAACCAGTTCACCTGCTGAAAACGGCTTGATATCCAGACGGCCGGCAGATGCCAGGCGGACACTGTCGGCAAAATGGGCGGCAATATCATAGAACAAAAGCCCTTTGGACCATGGCATGACCATTTTCCAGCGGATCTTTTCATCCGAGGTTTCAAAGTTCACACGTTTTGCAATTTTGCTTCTGGGGTCTTCTCCGAATTTTTCACGTTTGGCATAGGCAGTGCCGCAGATAAAGACAACTGCCATCAGAAAGGCTACCACAATGATTAATGTTTTTTTCATGCTTTCCTCCATCCTTTAAAAAAATTGATTATTCACTCACCTGTCTCCAGATTTTGCCTGAGATGATTTTTTTGCCTCCTTTCCCGGATCGGCCTTAAAGGTATTCCGGTAAGTCCAAAATGGTCATTTCAATGTATTGTACTGCTGGCTTTCTTGGTCGTACCAATACTAAAATCCATATGAACCGCTTTGTCAAGAAAAAAATAATTTTTGTTTGTTTTTTGTCATAAAGTCTGCTATACGCTATTATATTGAAAAAAAACAGCTGGTTATATTTTCAAAATACCGCGTGCAGCCAGAAACGGCTCTATGAAATAACCATTTGACAACACCGGAAAATTACACGATAGTAAATTGGTAGTACCATAAACAAAAGAGGTGCCTATGCTCCCCCGGTCCATCCAGGATGCGCTCCAGAAAATTGTGGGGCCCCAACACCTGCTGACGCAGAAAGAAGACATGCTCACCTATTCCTATGATGCCGCAGTGCTGAACCCGGTCATGCCTGCGGCTGCCGTGATTCCCGGGAACACAACCCAGCTTGGCAAAATCATCGCCCTGTGCCATGAAAACCATATCCCCATAACGGTCAGGGGATCCGGCACCAATCTGTCCGGCGGCACCATTCCCCAGGCCTCTAGCATTGTGGTGCTCACCGGCAAGATGAACCGCATCATTGAAATTAATGCGGCTGATATGTATGCTGTGGTGGAGCCAGGGGTTGTGACCGCAACCCTGGCTGCCCAAGTGGAAAAAATGGGGCTGTTCTATCCGCCGGATCCGGGCAGTATGGCGGTTTCCACCATCGGCGGAAATGTGGCGGAAAATGCCGGGGGGCTGCGGGGACTCAAATACGGGGTGACCAAGGATTATGTCATGGGGCTGCAGTTTTTTGACGCAAAGGGCAATTATATTAAAACCGGTTCCAGGACAGTGAAGTGCGCCACCGGCTATAATATCACAGGGCTCATGGTGGGATCTGAAGGCACCCTGGGGGTCCTGGACCAGGTGATTCTCAAACTCATCCCGGCTCCAAAGGCCCGCCAGGCCATGGTGGCGGTGTATGATACCATTGAACAGGCATCGGAAACTGTGGCCGGTATCATCTCCGCGCGCATTCTGCCGGCCACCCTGGAAATCCTGGACAACTTCACCATCCGGGCGGTGGAAGACTTTTCAAAGGCAGGGCTCCCAAAAGATGCGGCCGCCCTGCTGCTCATCGAGGTGGACGGGCACCCGGCTGTGGTGGAACAAGAAGCAGAACAGGTAAAGGCCCTGTGCCGCAAAATGGGCGCACGGACCATTGACCAGGCCAAAAACGATGCCCAGCGGGACAGGATCTGGGCAGCCAGAAGATCTGCCTTGTCCGCTTTGGCCCAGCTCAAACCCACTCTGGTGCTGGAGGATGCCACAGTTCCTCGAAGCAGAATTCCGGATATGGTACGGGCACTTCAGGAGATCGGCAAAAAATACAACATCGATATCGGGACCTTCGGCCATGCCGGGGACGGCAACCTGCACCCCACCATCCTCACGGACCGCAGAAACACAGAAGAGTTTCACCGGGTGGAACAGGCCATTGAAGAGATCTTTGACACGGCCCTGGCCATGGGGGGCACCCTTTCCGGAGAGCACGGCACCGGCATTGCCAAGGCCCCTTTTCTGGAAAAGGAGGCCGGGTATTCATCTATCTTGTTTTCCAGACAGCTGCGGGCAGCCCTTGATCCCCGCAACATTTTGAACCCCGGAAAAATAACAGGAGTATAACCTGATAATGGCAGGCATGAAAGAACTGGCAACCCTGGTAAAAGAGCTGGAAGAGCAACTGGTGACCTGCATCCGCTGCGGCATGTGCCAGTCGGTATGCCCCCTTTTCGAGCAGACCCGCAAAGAAGCGGATGTGGCACGGGGCAAACTGGCCCTGCTCACAGGGCTGATGGATAATATTTTCACAGATCCTGACGGCGTGAACGAACGGCTGAACCGGTGCCTGCTGTGCGGATCATGTGCCGCCAACTGCCCTTCCGGGGTCAATGTAGTGGAAATTTTCATCAAGGCCCGGGCCATCCTGGCGGAATACAAAGGCCTGTCCCCAGCCAAAAAACTGGTCTTCAGACAACTGCTGGCCAACCCCGGCAGGTTTGACACGCTTGTGGAATGGGCCGGCCGGTTCCAGGGGCTTTTCACAAAACCGTCTGCCAATGCCCAGGGCACCTCCTGTGCCCGCCTGGTTTCCCCGCTGTTGTCCCACCGGCAATTCATGCCCCTGAGCACCACCCCGTTTCACAAAACCCTGCCGGAAAAAGGGTTTACAAGCACCGGGTCCGGGCTCCGGGCCGCTTTTTTCACCGGATGCCTGATAGACAAAATTTTTCCCAATGTGGCCAGAGCGTCCCTGAAAGTTCTGTCCCATCACAAGGTGGGGGTGATTATCCCCCCCGGCCAGGGATGCTGCGGTATTCCTGCTCTGGCATCCGGTGACAGAGACAGCTTTACCCGCCTGGTGGGCCACAACCTGGCCCTGTTTGAAAAACATGATTTCGATGTCCTGGTGACTGCGTGCGCCACCTGCACCTCCACCATTAAAAAACTGTGGCCTTCCGTGTACAAAAACCCATCCGACAGCATCTACAGAAAACTGACAGCCCTGTCTGAAAAAACCATGGATATCAGCCAGTTTCTGGTGGACCAGGTGGGCATTGCACCGCTTGATACCCTTTTTAAAGGG
>JAIPDY010000171.1 GCA_021737445.1 Desulfotignum sp. | reverse complement strand
ATCGGCAGAGACATATAGACATCCATGATATCCATCACATCCTTTTCCAGCTGCCGGGAATCTATCATTTTTCGGGCTGTTGCAATATTGCACAGCATCTGCGTCAGTTTTCTGCTGTCTTTGTCCACAGCCGCCCGGATCAAAAACAGCAGGTCGTCTTTTTCATCCGGGGTCAGCCTGCCCACCATGCCCCAGTCCATGAGGCACAGCCGGTTGTCAGAGGTGATCACCATATTTCCCGGGTGCGGATCAGCATGGTAAAAACCATGGTCCAGGATCTGGAGAACAGCGGATTTCAAACCAGTGCCTGCCAGGGTTTTGCGCAGGTCCTGTGGAAGATCCAGTGCCGGGGTGATTTTGGTACCTGTAACAAATGCAGTCACAAGGACCCTGGGTGTGGCATATTCGGTGAATACTTCGGGAATGAGAATGTCTGATTCCTGTTCAATCTTTGATTTGGCAATCTGGATATACCGGGCTTCCCGGGAAAAATCGATCTCCCTGAGCAGGGTGCGCCGGTTGGCTGCCACAATACCCGGCAGGTCATAGACCTGCAGGGCTTCGATATTGTTGTGGCACTGCCTGGCCAGGGTTTCCAGGATGTTCAGATCGGTTTCAACGGTTTTGACAATGCCGGGACGCCTGACTTTCACCGCCAGAACCCTTCCTTTGCTGCGGTGCACTGCCTTGTGCACCTGGGAAAGGGATGCCGCAGCAACAGGTTCCGGATCAAAGGAGCTGAACAAAGAAGCCAGCGGGGTGTCAAATTCCTGCTCCAGCACTTTTTTGACATCTTCAAAGGAAATCGGGCCCACCGCATCCTGAAGCCTGCTCAGTTCTTTGATCATGGGCACGGGCAGTATGTCCGGGCGCATGCTCAGGATCTGTCCGAGCTTGACAAAGGTGGGGCCAAGTTCTTCTATGGCCAGCCGGATGCGCTGGAACACATCCATATCTGTATCTATCTGTGGTGATATGGCGTGCACCAGGTTTTTTACCGGAAGATCCAGGCGCTGGACCAGGTCCCCGAACCCATATTTGGCCAGTACCACGGCTATATCCTTGAGCCGGCCCAAATTGGTTATGGTTTTCAGTTCCATGGGCCAGTCCTGTTATGCCTGATCTGTATTTTTATTTTTTGCCAGCTTGTCATAATGGGTATTGCGGCCATGATGTTTTCCTGTTTGTATTTTCCGTTCTGTTCCATAACACGTTTAACACAGTGCTTCAACTTTTACGGCAAAAAATACCGGCGGCCGGCACTGCCGGACAAAAAGATTTAAAAAAAAGATATCCGGCAGATTTTGGACGACCGCCAATCAAACCCCTGAACAAAAGTTTGACCTGCACACGGCTTTTGATTTAAGATAGGTGCAAACAATGAAAGGAGTTTTGCAGGATGCTATATTCAGGACATTTTTCATTTGATGAGATAAGCAGCTTTGGCCAGGAACGGCATGGGTACTTTACCTGTCTGGTGAAGGCCGGCACCCCGGAACTGGCACTTCAAAAATTTAAACAGCGGATCCAGACCATCAGAGAGGATATCCAGGATACTCTGTTTAAAGATATCCAGGCAGTGTATGTGGAAGATATTGTGGAGGTAAAAGACAGCCCGGATGAGGCTGTGGTGACAAGGTTTCAGTCATCTGACGGACCCTTTCCCAGATCCAGGAGCTGTTCTTTGCCCACCTCTGATACAAAACAGATAAAAGCGTACCAATGGATTCCAGCATCAGACCCTGTCACTGACAAACAAAAGAGGGTCCAGGAACAGGAGTACAAAGAAGCGGTGCCGTTTATGCAGTTTTCCGGCTGACAGGCTTTCACCGGCCATGGGGGATTTTCATGCAGGTTTATAGAATATCATTTTTGCGGCGATGGCAGTGATATGGATGCTTTCTGGGCCCATATTTCAGGGTCCCAGGCCCATCCGGCAATGCTGCTGCTGCCCTATGCAGTCCTGCCGGCTGTGGGTTTTCCTGTCACGCCCTTTCTGGTCCTGCTGGGCCTTAGATTCGGAACTGTGTGGGGTGTTGTCATCATGCTGGCGGTGACCCCCCTGCATCTGGTTGTTTCCTTCTGGTTCACCCGGAAGGTTGCCGGCCGATGGATACAGAAACTGGCAGAAAAAACCGGCGTATCCATACCCCGGATGCCGGAAAACCGGCACCTGGGGTATGGCATTTTGTTCATGGTGATTCCAGGGCTCAGCTATGCCCTGAAAAATTATCTGCTGCCGTTGTCAGGCATCCGGTTTTTCCCTTACATGGTGTGCGCGTGGCTGATCCAGGGTATCATGGGGATTCCCTTTGTGATCATGGGAAGGGCAGTGGTGCAGTGGGATGTGAAGCTGCTGGCAGTGGCAGGGGGTATTATTCTGGCGATTTTTTTGTTCCGGCGCAAAATTTTTGGCATATACCGCCGTATCATGAAATTGTGAAATAGAGATGACAAGTAAAAGGGGTATTGAAATCGGATGAAAACATTACTCGCAGCCGGACTGATCCTGCTGCTCTCCTCTGTGGCCTGGTGTGAGGAATCTGCCGGATTGCAGACTTTCCAGGTTTTTTATGAAAATGATCTTTTCGGCGATACTGACAAATATTATACCAATGCCCTGCAGATGACCTGGCTGTCAAAGGATCTGAAGAGATACAAAGATGATGTCCGCCTGCCCCAATGGTTCCTGCCTGTGATCCGGGCAGTCCCGTTTGCCCATGTTCCAGGCAGCACCCACAATATCGGGCTGCTGTTCGGCCATCAGATCTATACCCCGTCAGACATCCGGGCCGCAAAACTGCTGCCTGATGACAGGCCCTATGCAGGGAATCTGTATGCAGGTATCGCCCTGCACAGCAAAACCTTAACAAAGCTTGATACCATTGAAATCACCCTGGGGGTGGTGGGCCCTTCCGCCCTTGGGGAACAGGTCCAGAATACCGTCCATGATCTCAGGGATATTGCCGAAGCCCAGGGATGGGATAACCAGCTGGATGATGAGGTGGCCTTAGGGTTTGCCTGGCAGCGCAAATGGCGCACCCACCGGGCGATGCTGACAGATTGGCTGTGCTATGATCTGCTCACCCACACCGGTGTTACCCTGGGAAATGTGAAAACCGGCGCTGATGCCGGGGGTGAGGTCCGGGTGGGGTACAATATTCCCATGGATTTCGGATCTGACGTGATCCGTGCCGGTGCCGGGGTCAGTGCACCTGTGTCCGGTCTGGACTATCCCCGGATACCTGTCTTCGGCATGCATCTGTTTGCCGGAGCCAGGGCAGGGGTGGTGCTGCGTGACATATTTCTGGACGGCAACACCTTTTCAAGCAGCCACAGTGTGGATAAAAAACCGTTTGTTGCGGAATTTTCCACAGGTATTGCCGTAAGCTATAAGACAATCAAGTTGACCTACCGCCATGTTTTCAGGACCGAACAGTTCGATCACCAGTCCAGGGGGCATGTGGTGGGGTCTTTGGCCCTGACTGTTTCATTTTAGCTCTGCGGCAGGAAAAGCTTCTGAATCAGGGGGATGAACCGGTTCAAGCAGACAATAATCGTGTGACGTATCCAGATCCCTTGGGCCGTACCCTGGAACTTCTGCCCTGCAGGCAAGGGGCCTGCCCTTGACAGATGCGGTGAGAAACAGTTCCAGGCCGTTGTGTGACCGGGCAAATGTCACGGTGACAAAGCCCCCCGGTACCAGGGTAGGGCCAAAAGACAAAGGGGTGTCCTGCTGCAGCCATTCCGGGAAAATACCCGATCCCAGAATGAGCATACTCCCTTCTTCTCTTATGAACAGGCTGCGCATCATCATGACCCATTCTGCAGCAGCCCAGCCATGCTGGCCGTCTCCCATGCACCCGCCGCCCGTAAGGGGATTGATGGCTTCCGGCCACTGGCCTGTGGGGGATGCCAGATCAGCAACCGTGTGGATCAAATCTTTGTACCGGGTATCCCGGCTGCGCAAAAAGGTCTGGGCCATGGCCAGGGTCAGGTAAATATTGATGCCTGAATGGATCATATCCTGGAAAAATGCATTGCCAAACGAACAATGGGCCATGAGATAGGAGACGGTGTTCATGATCCCGGCATCGTTGGGGGGGGTGATCTGCAAAGGATAATCTGCAACCAGAGATCCTACAGCACCTGCATCCATCCGGCGGTAGGGCGATGCTGGTATGGCCTGGTGTTTTTTATACCCGGGTGACTGGTCTATGGAGGTGAAAATGCAGGTTTCAAAATCCGTTGCCTGGGCCGCAAACATATCCTGATCTGCAGCGGTCCCCTGTTTTTCTGCCAGTTTTGCGGCTGCCCTGAGTCCGGCAACCCCCCAGAAATCATCCCAAAAATAATAGTCATTGGGCCCTAGATGTTCGGCGCTGAAACCGGCCGGCAGCAGCCCGTCGTGGGGCTTGCCGTCCCTTTTGCTGCAGCGTTTGTGCATGATCCACCGGGCGCCTTTCATCAGGGATGTGAAAACAGATGCTGAAAAAACCCGGCCCGTGCACTGGGTAAACCGGTGGGCAATCCACAGCACCTGGCCGTTGGAATCCCATTCCCCTTCCTGGGACTGGAAGTACCCGCTCAGTTTCTGGCGGCTCTCAAATCCCTGGATCAGGCGTTCGCATCTTTGGCCAAGTCCCAGGCCCAGCATGGCATTCATCATCAGACAGGCATCCCGGAACCAGAACCGCCGGTAGGTATAAGGCCCTGGAATCACCTCATCCGCACTTAACAGCAGCAGGGTCCTGACAGCGGCATCATACAGAAATTGAAACCCGGCATCAGGTATGGCCAGGGCTGCGGTTTGTGAAACAATTTGTGATTCAGGTACTGCCGGCCGGCCGGTGCCGGAAGATACAAAGGCCGTGTCCTGATCCAGGGGCACCTGGATATCAATTTGGGTGGTGTCATTGGCGCCAACCGGGAAAAACGCAGCTGCCGTTGCCATGCCGATGGGGCATGCCGCCTGGTTTTCCGTCTGGGGCCGGTCCAGTTCCAGGGCCACATCACCGCGATCATAGGTGGAAAACAGCACCTTTTCAGGAGCGGTCTCAAAGTGCACCGCGTGGGTGTGGTTAATGACAAACCGGCTGTCATTATAACGGATATGGTCGATGAAATGGATGCCTTCCGGATTATAGGGCCGTATGGACACAATAAGCCATCCGGTATTGTTTTGCAGGCTGCCTTTGGCGGTCATCTGCAGTGCCGGGCCTCCAGGGCTGTCCATGGCCACGCTGGCCGTGCACACAAGTGACAGGTTGTTTTGGGCTGTGACAGTTGTGACTGCCAGTTCGTCTGACAGATCAAGCGTCTGCACCGCCCCGGGCTGCCGGGACGGCAGCAGCAGTTTTTTGTCTTCAGTCATGAGCCACACATCAATGGACCATGCATCAAACAAAGGTGTCACAAGCCCCCTGGGGTCAATGACAGGGTAGGCTGCAAGGTCTGGATGGCCCACTGCGGTCCAGTTCCTGTGGTTTGCATTGATATGGGAAAAGGTAAATCCCCTGGGGATAAAAGAGGCATCATTAGGGGTGAATTGTTTTACCACCCAGAAGGGCCAGACCCAGTCAAGATTGTATTGGATGGCCCGTGTGTTGACAAGGCCCCGGGCATGGAAGATGAGCCCGGCCCGGAGCAGTTCAATGGGTTCCTGCACTTCAGAGGGTTTGCCAAACTGGCGCAGCCGGGCCATGAGGGTGACAGGATCCAGAAACCCGTAAAATCCTGTCATCCGTCTGATCAGAAACCGCCATGGCAGCCATTTTTTTAATAATTTATGCATCATCATCCCGGTTAAACAAAGGGATTGGCAATATGCTGCTGCAGATGTTTGTCAATGGTTTTTTCAAAAGGTCTGCCGTAATAGTCATAGAGGCGGGTTTCCGTCTCCATATTTACCGGTTTTTCAGGATCAAATTCCGGGCCGTTTTCAATGGCCTGGGTAGTCAGATCCATTTCAAAGGTGGAATCCTCCCAGATGACGGTTTTTGCCCAGTTCAGGGACAACAGCACCTTTTTGCCGCCGGGCAGCCAGTTCCGGGTGTCCACCACCACATACCGCAGCGCCCAGGTTTCATCATCTAAAATAAAATCCTCCACATGTCCGATATCCCCGTCTGATCCCTTGATGAAATATCCTTTAACTTCCTTGAAAGAGCGCAGGTGGTTATTTTCACTGCCGTCTGTATCATCAGGATCTTCATCTTTGTCTGCTGCGCCGCCCGGAGTAATGGTCCCCACTGCTGCCGGATAGGTTGCCGGTCCCCACAGGCCGGTCCCGGCCCAGTAATAGGGATACCCATAGTACTGGAACAGCTTTTTTTCATGTTCACGGGACACAGGCTCATCTTTGGACGGGGACGGGCAGTTTTCCACCGCTTCTTTGGACACATTGAGAAAAAGGCTACGGGTGTGCCAGTCAGGCCTGTCAATCATTATGGGTGATACCAGGACCTTGCGGCTGATGAGCCAGTTTCCGGTGTTTGCCACTATATGGCGCACGGTCCACCACCGGTCATCAAACAGCAGGTCTTCACATGTGCCGAAATGGTCATCTTCAGCATGTAATTTATATCCAATTATTTCGTTTGCGCTTCTGTGCATGATATACCTCCTTACCTGTTTTTTTGGGATCTTCTCATGAATTTACGGATCAGGTGACGGTACGGGCAAAAGATTGGGCTTTTTCAGTGATCAGATCCCATTCGGTTCGAATTGCCAGCAGGAATGTTTCCCAGGGTTCCTTGTCACCGGCCCCGGCCCTGGCAGTGCCCTGAAAAACGGCGGCTGCATAAAGGTCTAAAAGCCTATTGACACAGGCATCCCTGCTGAATTTCAGGGCTGTTTGCCTTGCGTGCTGCTGCCATGCACAGATTTTTTCAGGATCTGACGCTGCATCGCAGATTGCCTGGGAAAACGCTTTCTGGTGTGCATCAGCAGGCAGCAGCACCCCGTTTTTGTTGTTTTCCACCACCTCCCTGACACCCGGGCCGTCCAGGGCGA
>JAIPDY010000170.1 GCA_021737445.1 Desulfotignum sp. | reverse complement strand
TTTTATGGCCGGCATACACGGCATCCGCATCAGACCGGAACCGGGAAAAATCTGCCAGGGCCGCTTGTTTGTCCGTGTATTCATTTTTGATAAACGGCCACAGATAATCCACGGTCTCTTTGTCAGGCAGGCAGATGCCGCAGGTGGCACCGGCCTCCACGGCCATGTTGGACAAGGTCATGCGCGCTTCCATGGACATGGCATCCACCACGGGGCCGCAGAACTCGATCACCTGGTTGGTGGCCCCGTTCACTGTGACCTGCCGGATCACTTCCAGGATAACGTCCTTGGCAAGCACCCCAGGCCGCAGCGTTCCCGTGATTTCAATTTTCAGGGTGTCCGGTTTTTTAAAGGCGCACACCCCCTTTAAAATCCCCACCTCCAGGTCCGTGGTGCCCACGCCTGCGGCAAAAGCGCCGAATGCCCCATGGGTGCAGGTGTGGGAATCGCCCATGATAATGACAAACCCGGGCCGGACAAACCCTTTTTCCGGAAAAATAGCATGACAGACCCCGTTGCGGCCGATGTCAAAAAAATCTTTGATTTTATGGCGATGTGCCCAGTCCCGCAGGATTTTTCCCTGGAGCGCTGTCTTGGAATCCTTGGCCGGTGTCACATGGTCAATCACCGCCTTGATTTTGTCCGGGTCAAACACCCGGTCCTTGCCCCGGGCCTTCAGGTCCTGGATGGCTGTGGGGGTGGTGATTTCATGGCAGAACACCCGGTCCAGGCGCAATACATTCACCTCGCCAAAGGGCTGGTCTTTCAGGTGTGTTTCAAAAATTTTTTCTGCAATCGTTTTTCCCATGGAATTCTCCTGGTTCAGGCTGTTTTTTCACCAAAATAATCTTCACCATCTGCCGGGGTCACCACCCAATAGGCCTGGAACAGGATGTCAGATGTATTGCGGATCAGGTGGGGAATCTGGGAAAAAAATGACACGGAATCCCCGGTTTCGATCCAGTGCTGCTCCTCCCCATAGATCAGCTGGGCTGATCCGGAAATCACGATGCCCAGTTCCCGGCCCAGGTGGCCGTCGTCTGCATCCCCCCGCTCCTGGCCGGGTCCCAGTTCCAGAAAAAACGCATTAAAGGAATGGTTTCCTTTGGCCTGGCTTTCACCGCACAGTTTTTCATAGGAAAACCCCTTGCGTTTGTAGGTTTTCCGTTCATTTTTCCGGATGATCTCCACCCGGGACTGGGTTTCATAGTCTTTGAAAAACTTGTCCGGAGAGACACCATACACCTCCAGCAGCTGGAGCAATGTGTCCAGGGACGGGGAGATCCGGTTCCGCTCGATCTGGGACAGCAGGCTGGAGCTGATGCCGGCCTTGGCTGCAACATCCTTGATGGTAAACTGCCGGGTGTTTCGAATGGCCCGTAATAATGCACCCAGTTTTGTTTTCATAATTTTATGCAATGGGTTACATGGTTATTATTCAGTATAGTTAAGTAATATTTAACTATACTAAAAAAATAGCCCTGTCAATCAAATTTCATTTGCAATCTCTGATACATGCAGCAGAAACCGCCAGGCAGGAAGAATGTGTATTTCACCGGCATCATCCTGGATCATTTTTTCTTCATGATGGGTGACAATATAACCGGTATCCATGTCCAGCTGGGCCATCGCTTCCGATAGAGCGGCTGTTTCCCGGTGTGAAGTTCTTTCATCCACCATGGTATCACACACCTGCACCAGCATGAAGGACCGGTCAGGTTTTTTGATGATAAAATCAACTTCCCGGCCGCTGCGGGTCTTGAAATAGTAAATATCCGGCGTGATGCGGCGCAGTGCCATAAAGACCATATTTTCCAGCAGGTGGCCGATATTTACAAGAATTCCTGATGCCACTGACGTAATCAATGCATGGTCAATACAATAAATTTTTTTCGGGTTGGTATTTGACCTGGCCACGGAAGCATCAAAAATACGGACAGTAAACAGGATATAGGCATCTTCGAACCATTCAAGATAATCGGCCACTGCGGATTTAGGTGCCTTGTGACCCAGTGATTTTAAAAAACCGGTCAGATTGTTGATGGAATACAAAGAAGCGATGTTGTCCACCAGCCAGTGGGCCAGATCGGTCACTGCCCGGGGATGGGAGATGTCATTGGAAAATCATTTTTAATCCGGTAATTAATTATTCCAGTTAATGGCTAAACTGGCAATAATTATTACCAGATATAAAAATAAAAAACAAGACGGATTCCTAATTTTCCATAAACCCGGATTTTCCGGCATATGTTATAACACCTTCAGACCCTGGGATTCGAACTGAGACAGCATTTGGATGAAATCGGAAGACCGGTGTTTTTCCACCAGAATCTCGTGGATGATCTGTTCCCCGTAATCGGTATGCCGGATACTGGCATTGAACCGGCGGACCTGGTTTAACACCGGATCATTGCATTCATAGGGGATCTGAATCCGCACCGGGTCCGCCTGGATCAGGCGGACTTTTTTTGCATCAGCCAGGGCCGCTTCCACCGCATCTGAATATGCCCGGATCAATCCCCGGATCCCCAGCTTCACCCCGCCGTACTGCCGGGTCACCACGGCTGCCACACAGGTCATCTGATGGGAGGTCAACACATTGAGCATGGGTTTGCCGGCAGTGCCGGAGGGTTCGCCTGCATCCGAGCAGTGACAGACCTGTCCTGTATCCCCCACAATATAGGCCCAGCAGTTGTGGGTGGCGGTTTTGTTCTCTTTGCTGATTTGTGAAATAAACGCCTTGGCCGCTTCGATGGTGTCGGTCCTTGCCAGGCGGCAGAAGAATTCAGACCGCCGGATCTTGAGCCGGGATAAGACAGGGCTGTTTTCCGGTGAGGATTTAATGGAAAAAAAAGGTTTTTCATCAGTCATGGTTGTATCTGCCTTGAATATTTTCCCGGTTTGATCTATATTTTTTTATACTATGACACCTGTTTGTATCCATGCAACCCATTTCACGCCTAGAGAGTAACTATGAGAATCGTTACCAGACCCGATTTTGACGGTATTGTCTGCGCTGTGCTCCTGCGCGAAGCCCTGGATATCGACACTGGTATTTACTGGGTGGAGCCCGGTGAGGTGCAAAAAAAAACCGCACAGATACAAACCGGAGACATCCTTGCCAATCTGCCCTATGACCGGGCGTGTTCCCTGTGGTTTGACCACCATGTGTCCAACCGGCCGGACCACGATTTTAACGGCGCCTTTGCCGTTGCCCCGTCTGCCGCCGGTGTGATCCACAAATATTACAAGGCATCCGGACATCTGGACAACCGGTTCGATGACCTGGTTGTCCATACCGATATCATCGATTCCGCTGATCTTACCAGGGATCAGGTCCTGTATCCGGAAAAGTATCCCCATATTCTGCTTTCCATGACCATCCAGAACCGGAACGGCAATGATGCGCCTTACTGGGACCGCCTGGTGGAGCTGCTCCGGACCATGGATGTGGATGCAATACTGGCTGATCCCGGTGTCAAGGCGCGCTGTGGGGAGGTTATCCGGCAGAACCGGACCTATACCGACTATCTTGAAAAACATACCCGGGTCAACGGACGGATCAGTCTCACCGATTTCAGAAAACTGGATCCGGTGCCGTCGGGAAACCGGTTCCTGGTGTACTGCCTGTTTCCCGATACCCTGGCCAGTGTGAAGGTCCGTTACAGGGATTCTGGAAAGACCCATGTGCTGGTGAGTATCGGTCACAACATCTTCAACCGCGGCTGCCGGGTCAATGCTGGCCATCTGCTGGCCCGTTACGGCGGCGGGGGCCATAAAGGTGCAGGCGGGTGCACCCTGGATGCTGCCGGGGCTCAGGAAAAAATCGATGAGATGCTCAACGTGCTCAACGCCAATGAACCGGTCTAGGTTATGCCAGTTTTTCTTTCACGCTGTGGACCTTGTCCGCCATGGTCTGTTCCCGGTCTATGCGGGTGCCGGCCTTTATGGTGGTGGTGATCCTGGGTGCACCCATGGCATGAATCTTTTCATGGCACTGTTTCACCACTGCAAACACCTCATCCCACTCCCCTTCGATGTTGGTGCCATAGGCATGCAGCTCACAGGAAAGACCGGCCGCCCTGATGATCTCATGGCAGGCAGCCACATATTTTGAAACCGACAGCCCCACGCCCAGGGGCACCACACACAGATCAATGATTACATTCATCATCACTCCTTGTCATATTGAATTAACCTTTTGTGCGCATTTACCGCACCCGGCCATTGTATCGTTTCCTGTGTCCGGGATCAAGTCGCCATCTATTGTGACAGGGCTGATCAAAAGACCCGTGCCGGGGGGTCCCTGTGGGTCTCACCCTTTAATTCAAACCGGCAGAAGGTCGCCTACGGCATTGACAAAAAGCCCTGTATCCCGGTATAAACGAAAAAAATGATAACCTTCTTGCTGGAGATACACCATGCAGCCCCGAAAAGTGATTGCCCATATCGTGACCTGGCTGAACACCTATCTGGAAAAATCAGGCCTCGCCGGATTCTGCGTCGGGGTTTCCGGCGGCATTGATTCAGCGGTCACAGCCACCTTGTGCGCTGAAACCGGGCACCCGGTCATCGCTTTAAACATGCCCATCTGCCAGGCCCCAGACCAGGTGTCAAGGGCTGTGGCCCATAATGCCTGGCTGCAGGCCAGGTATCCCGGCGTAACCCCCAAAGATCTGGACCTGACCCCGGTATTTTCCAGCATCCGGGATCATTTTCCTGGTGATGTTCAGGACGGGCTGACCATGGCCAATACAAGGTCCCGGCTCCGCATGCTTGCCCTGTACGCCTTTGCCGGGCACCACCGGTTTCTGGTGGCCGGCACCGGCAACAAGGTGGAGGATTTCGGGGTGGGATTCTATACCAAATATGGCGACGGCGGGGTGGATATCTCTCCCATTGCCGATTTGATGAAATCTGAAGTGTATGCACTGGGCAGGGTCCTGGGCATTGCACAACAGATCATCACAGCTCCCCCCACAGACGGGCTGTGGGAGGATAACCGCACCGACGAAGGCCAGATCGGGGCAGGCTATGATGAGCTGGAATGGGCCATGGCCCATGAATCTTTGCCGGAAGAAAAAAAGAAAACCATGGTGTTGAATCAGCGGCAAAAGCAGGTGCTGTCCATTTTCCGGCAGTTTCACAAAGCCAACCGTCACAAAATGGATCCCATTCCGGTGTGCCGGATTCCTGAGCACCTGCGGCAGTGAATCTGCTGGCTGATCAGCCTGGTTATTTAAACTGATCCCGGGTCAGATTGAATTTTCTCATTTTATAATAGAGCAGCTGCCTGGAAATCCCCAGTTTTTTGGCAGACCTGGTGATATTGCCCCGGTACTGCATCAATGCCTGCCACACCATTTTTTTTTCATGTTCTTTTTTATTGAACATCAGGTCTGACGAATCTGTTCCATGGGATTTCATTCCCTGTGCCGCCGGAACATGCCGCCGGAGGGCTTTCCGGGAAGAGGAGCGGGTGATGCCGCACCCGTTAGTAAAATGGGACTGGAGATATGTGATCCGGATCTGGTCATCCTGGCCCATGATGTTCATGGCCCCTTCAATGACATGTTCCAGCTCCCGGACATTACCGGGCCAGTGGTACTGGTAGAACAGCTCCATGACCTGGTTGTCCACGCCCCGCACCTGCCGTCCCAGGGCCTTGTTATGCTTGTCAATGAAATGGGCTACCAGCAGAGGCAGGTCGGTCATGCGGCTGCGCAGGGGCACTATATGGATGAACACCACCCCCAGCCGGTAGAACAGATCTGAGCGCAGGCTGCCGTCGGCTATGGAAACATGGGGGTCCTGATTCACCGATGAGATGATCTTCAGATCAAACTTGATCTCCTTGAGCGCTCCGACCCGTCGCACTTTCCCCTCCTGGACAATGCGCAGAATTTTGCTCTGCAACCCCACGGGCATGGAGTTGATTTCATCCAGGAATATGGTGCCCTGACTGGTGCGCTCAAACAGCCCTGCCTTGTTGATGGACCCTGTGAACGCCCCTTTGGAGGTACCGAACAAAATGCCTTCCAAAAGATTTTCAGGAATGGCTGCGCAGTTGACCGGGGTGTATTTTTTCTCATGCCTGGGGCTGTGGTTGTGGATCGCCCTTGCAAACAGTTCCTTGCCAGTGCCGGTCTCTCCGTACAGCATCACAGGAGACGGGGTGTTGGCTGCCATGCGGGCCGCGTTCAGCGCGCTCTTGAGTGCCGGATCACGGCCGATGATGGCATCAAAGGTGATTTCATACTGGTGTAGCCGGTGCTGGTTTTCCGGCAGGCTCATGCCGGAAAGGGTTTCGGTCAGGACATTGAAATCGCGCACAAAACAGATGGACCCCACCAGCTGGTTTTTATTGAATATGGGGTGGACATTGTGGATGGTATTGGCAACCTTGCCCATACGGGTCCGGTAGTAGATCGATTCATCAATGATCGGTTTTCTGGTGATGAGGCACCGCATGATCAGACTGGTTTCCTCATCCAGGTCATACACGTCTGTCACATGGTTCAAGATGGCGTTTTCCGGGTCCAGTTCATCAATGCGGGACATGGCCCGGTTGTAATAGACAATGATGCCTTCAGCATTGGTAATGAGAACCCCGTCACTGTACTCATCAAATATGGCCAGAAAATTGGCATTATCCAGCCCGAACAAAAAATTTCTGGCATGCTGTTTAGATAAGCGGCTCATCTTATAACTGTTTTATCAGTTCAGGCAGAATTTCAAACAGATCCCCCTGGACCTGGTAATCGCAATGGGCCATGATGGGGGCATTATCATCCATGTTCACGGCAATGATCATTCTGGCGGTTTTCATGCCTGCAAAATGCTGGATGGAACCTGATATGCCGCAGGCAATATACACCTGGGGGCTGACTTTTTCCCCGGTCTGGCCCACCTGAAGGGAATAGGGAACCCAGCCCTCATCCACTGCCACCCGGGAAGCACCGGGTACGGCATTCATCTTTTTTGCGCAGTCAAATATCAATGAAAAATTGTCTTTGTTTTTCAAC
>JAIPDY010000169.1 GCA_021737445.1 Desulfotignum sp. | reverse complement strand
GTGTATACCCCTCTGGATCCGGGATCCGATCACAATCCTTTGTGGGACCATAAGGCAGGCTGTGCGTTTCCGTCAGCCACCCAAAACGAAATCAATGAAAAAGATGCCCAAAACCTGGTCAACAACGGGGTCCAGGTGGTGAGTGAAGGGGCCAATATGCCCACCACACCGGACGGGGTTGATATCTTCCTGGACAGCCATATCCTTTTTGCCCCGGGAAAGGCTGCCAACGCAGGGGGTGTGGCGGTTTCCGGCCTGGAGATGTCCCAGAACGCCATGCGCATCAAATGGTCCAGGCAGGAAGTGGAAGCCAGGCTTAAAAAGATTATGCAGCATATTCACGCAGACTGCCTGGCAGCTTCTGAAGAGTACGGCACCCCAGGCAACTATGTGAACGGCGCCAATATCGCCGGATTTGTCAAAGTGGCCGATGCCATGATGGATCAGGGGATCGTTTGATTAAAAGTCCTTGATATCCGGTTCAATGGCAGCCATTTCATTGGGCCGGACAGGACGCCAGGAAATGGCGTAAAAGGTTTCATCAGACAGTTTTCTGTCCGGTTTCAACCGGGCCACCATGACGGGATCTCCCATTTTGATCCACAGTACCTTTGTCATGTCCAGATGGTATTGTTCACTGATCTTTTCGGCAAAATTGTGGATATAGTTTTCCAGTGAGGTGTTCATGGCGGCATCGGTTTTGGCGGGCCTGAACACCACGGCAAAGGGGAACAGGTATTTTATGCCGCGGTCCTGGTTTCCCAGCTGGATAATTCTGACCCGGTAGCATCCGGGCCACCAGGAGACCGGTTTTCTGCCTGATCTGCTCTTTCCGTCCCATTCATAGGTGAAGTCATGGAGAATCATGGCACCCTCCTTTTGCCGTCAGGCCAGAACCCTGCGGCAGGCATGGGCCACATCTTCCGGATAGGCACCGCTGATCCACCGCAGCTGGGCCTCGGAAAAGGTGGCAGGGGCATAGGGTATCCTGGGAATAAAACTGTAAACCAGGTGCTGGCCGGGGTGTGGTTCATCAAACCGGCCGGACAGTTCAATGCCTGTGATCATGTCTGCCCCCAGTTTCTCCAGGGTCTGGGCCGCCTTTAATATGGCCAGATCCAGGGCGTTTCTGACAGCGGTGTCTGCGGCCAGCACATGGGGCACCCGGTCCCTGGTCATCACCTGGAGTTCCCATTCGCTCACCTGGGCCTTGGGGACAAACAGCAGTATATGGTCATCCTCATGGATGATTAAAGAATCCTCTCCCTGGTTGCTGCCGTCAGTTCTGCGGTTGTGTCTTATGGCATCAATATAGGCATCAAAAAACGGTGTGTCATGGGCCGCTTCATAGGCCCGGGCAAAGTCGGCCACCAGGTCGCCGCAGGCAAAGGACGGCAAAGATGTCCGGGCATTGTCAGGCACCTGTCTGGGGATCAGAGCGTTCTGCTGGTGAATCATCTGGTGGGAAGCATGGAGCCGGTGGCCGGACTGGGCAAACCCGAATCCGAAATTCCATCCCCACAAAGCCCCGTTGAAATCCAGTTCCGGTCCCCGTCCGCTTTTCAGGACGGCTGTGATGGTCTGGCGCAGGGTTTCCAGATCCGGTTCAGACAGGCAGCTTCTGTGTGCCGGTACCGGGATCTTGAGCTGCCCGGCCACACGGGTATACACCCGCTGATAATACAGGTGGCGCAGGCCAAAGATATCTTCGCGGGTCAGATCCTGGGCCCGGTACCGGATGCGGTCATGGGCCATGTTGGAGGCAAAATGGCCCCAGGGGATATAGGAGTTGCGGCGCAGGTATTCAAACACATGGGTGTCGCCATGGGTGTATTCCCCAACGATTTCACTGTCTCCCTGGATGCCCGGCCTCAGCACCATGACCTTTTTGTAATCGTCGGGCAGATGGGGGTTGTTCACCAGCACCTCAAACAGGTCATGATACCTGATGTCAGGTACGGGTGTGCCGTTTTTCCCCGGACAGAACCCCATTCCGGAAGGGGTCTCAGACCCGGGGTCAAACACCAGGGTGCAGGCATGGCCGGCCAGGGCGCACAGCTCTTCAGGATTAGTGGATGCCTGGGCCAGAGCGATTTTCAAGGGATGGGGAAAAGATGCCAGCAGACCGATCTTTTGCCGGGGTGTCATTTTCAGGGGCTGGTTTTCCAGGCTGGCAAACAGAGAACACGCCTTTGGCCGGGGAATGCCCATTTTTTCAGGATGTCCGGCCTTTGGGTCTGCCCAGGCACAGTTGATGAACGTGGTGCCCCTGAAAGGAAAAGGGTTGGCAATTTCATAGATTGTGTCTGCCGACGGTTCTCTGACATCACCCCCGGGAAAGTTGGCATGGTTCCACACCGGGGTGCCGTCAGGCAGATGTCCCAGCCGGAATATATAATCATTTTGCCGCAGGTTGTGCACGTCAAAATCCGGCTGGTGAATGCCCACCCGGAAAAAGCCTTCCGGGCTTACGCAGGTGCGTAAGGGTAAGACAGTTCCAGACATGGTGTGATTACATTGGCAGACCATTTTTACAAAGTTTCCAGCTGGTTTGTCATATAAATGCGTGTAATCCGGTGACAAGAAAATTGAACCGTTCCAGGTCGACCGGATGATCCGCCAGAAAGCTGAAATCGGTAAAATCAAATCCCGGGGCCACGGTGCAGCCGGCCAGTGTGTGGGTGCCGGTGGTGGCTGCCGCCTGCCAGACCCCTGCCGGAACAACAGCGGTATAATCTGAGCAGCCCCTTCCGATAGAGGTTTCCATCACACAGGTTCCGTCAAATTGAATAAGGCGCAAAGGATCACCCTGGTAAATATGCCAGATTTCATCATGGATCACCCGGTGAAACCGGCTCACCTGTCCTTTGGGCAGCAGAAAATAGATATGGGTAGAAGCGGCCCGGTCAGCTGATGCGGCATCAGACCATACGTGCTGTCGTGACCGGTATATTTCCCGGAAAAAACCGCCCTCAGGATGGGGGACCAGGTTGAACTGCCGGATTATATCTTCCATGACAATGGTGATACCCCATATGAAAAAATCTGTCAATATGGGGCGGTTATTCTTGAACTCAAAATTGTTTTATGGTAATATATAAATTAAGTCAGGAGTATCAGATGTAACGATACTTAAGTTGAAAAACGGCAGGACTGTGGCTAAAAAAAAAGAGATGACCAGACAATTGAATTGATCTAAAAAATTTGTGAAAAACGCATCTGAGCTCCTGTGATGATAACCAGGAAAAGGAGGCATCATGGGTTTTTCAGATTTATTTGTTCCCAAGTATTTACATTCCAATCCCAAGGTCAGAATTAAATTTATCAACAAGTGTAAAGACATTCAGCTTCTGGAGCAGATGACCCAGAAAGATGGAGATGAAAATGTGGTCCAGGCGGCAAAGGACCGCATAAGGCTGTTGCAGGCTGATCGATCCTATTCCGGGGCCGACTACCAGACCTGATTGCCCCCCTGCTGTATTGAACGGTCCAGGGCGTTTAAAGCGTCCTGGACCATTGCGGGCATGGAAAGGGATCTGGAATCTGAATCGGCTTTTTTTTCAAACGTGGCTGTGCCGATACTGAGGGTAAGGTGCATCATCCGGGTGCCCACCTGTATGGGTTGATCAAAAATGTTCTGCCGGATACGTTCCGCCAGAATCCGGGCCCGGTTGGCCCCGGTGTTGGGCAGCACTGCTGCAAATTTTTGGGCGGCAAAGCGGCACACAACATCCTCATCCCTTACCGCAGCCTGGATCCTGGCGGCACAGGCGGTTAAGATATCGTTCCCTGTTCTGTAGCCATATTTTTCATTGAATTTTTTAAATTGATCCACACTTGCCAGCATGATGGAAAGGGGCAGGTGGTACCTCCTGGCTTTGGACATTTCCATGGACAGGGTCTGGTTGAACCAGCTGCGGTTCAGCAGTCTTGTCAGCTGATCCCGCCTTGAAATCAAGTCAACCCGATCCATGGCGCCCTGGACGCTATGGGTCATTTTTGTCTGTTCCAGGGTGCGTTGAATGGTGTCAGCCAGAGCCATGCCGGATGTTTGTTCTTTGATCAAAAATGTATGCGCTCCTGTGGCAACTGCTGCAGCCCCTGAATCTGTGCTGTTTTTGTCCACGGTGTAGATCACCGGGGCCCTGGTACTCAGTCTCACCAGCTTTTCCAGCAGATGCAGGCCGGACCCGTCCGCCAGCTTGTGGTTGATAAAGATAATATCCGGCCGGTTGGCTGCCACAGATGCCATGGCCTGTTCTGTGGTGTCAGCCTGGAAAAGATCAGCTTTGATCCGGCCGTCAAGGTAATGCTGAAAAATCTTGAATTCATCCTTAAAATGGGTGGCAAAAAGAATCCTGCCGGGACGGTTTCTGCCGGTTCTGTCCTGAAAAAGGGCCGGCCAGTCAGATCCCCGGTTCCGGGACCGGTTCAGCTGCCGGATCACCTTTGCAATGTGACCGCCGGCTGTCCGGATCTGGCTGACCCCCTGGCGCAGCCGCCGGGGCAGATCCGGTGCCTGAAGCAGAAAATAGGTGCTGGCCTGGATTCTGGATAAAAAGGGCTGGACCTGATTGGTAAAAGCAGATGAAACTGCCATAAGCTCTTTTTTACCGGCGGTCTGGGACAAGGCTGCCCAATGCTGTTCCATGAAAAGTTCATAGACCTTTTCCAGTTCCTGGATGCTCTGGTCCATGGCGATGCGGTGACGGAAAAGGGTTGAAAAAAGCAGCAGTTTTGCCCGGACCAGAACCGGGTCAAGGGGTTTGACCACATGGTCCAGCAAAAGCGGGGGAACCTGGTCATAAAGGTCCGGCAGCCTTGGTGAATCGGTCACCAGCAGCACCGGTGGTATCCGGGTGTGATTCATGCAAGACAGACCGGCAGCAACCGCCCGGGCATCCAGATCGGGCAGCGACAGATCCATGACAATAAAAGCCAGGGGCCGGTTACCAATGTGGACCATGGCATCGGCAGTGGTTTCCGCATGGATAAGAATTATTTCCGACAGGTCATCCAATATGTCATGGACAGCCTGGATGGTTTCCTGGGAGGCTATGATCAAAGCCTTGTGGGTGATGGCGGTCATGGGGGGGCCTCTTTAAAGGTTTTTTTAAAAACTGATGATTTGTTTTACCAGAATCGCGCTTTTAAATTAAGCAAAATTAATGTAAAACACACTCAACCTTTAACCCTATGCATGCAGGCACGATATTTATGGCCTTTTACGCAGACCTCCATATCCATTCCAGGTTTTCCAGGGCCACTGCCCGGAACCTGGATTTTGAAAACATCTATCATGCGGCCCGGATAAAAGGCATTACCGTTGTGGGTACCGGCGATTTTACCCATCCTGCCTGGGTAAAAGAGATGACATCCAAGCTGGAACCGGCAGAACCCGGGTTGTTTGCATTGAAAAAAGAGCTTGCCGCCAAAGTTGATGACACCATTCCTGTTTCCTGCCGGAACCCGGTGCGTTTTATGCTCCAGGCGGAGATTTCAAATATTTATAAAAAAGCCGGCCGGGTCCGCAAAAATCATAATATCATCTATTTTCCGGATTTGGCCAGTGTTAAAAAATTTAATGCCCGGCTGGATGCCATCGGCAATATCACCTCTGACGGCCGCCCCATCCTGGGGCTGGATGCCAGGGATCTGCTGGAAATCATGCTGGAAATCAATGACCAGGGATTTTTTGTGCCTGCCCATATCTGGACACCCTGGTTTTCTTTGTTCGGGTCCAAATCAGGGTTTGATCATATCCATGAATGTTTTGAAGACCTGACCTCCCATATTTTTGCAGTGGAAACCGGCCTGTCGTCAGATCCTCCCATGAACTGGCGGGTGGCGGATCTGGACCATGTCAGGCTCATGTCCAATTCCGATGCCCACTCCCCGGGATACCTGGGCCGCAATGCCTGTGTGTTCAATACAGACCTGGATTTTTTTGCCATGAAAAGCTCTTTGGAGACCTTTGATCCTGAAGCCTATCACGGCACACTGGACATGTACCCGGACCAGGGAAAATACCATTATGACGGGCATCGGAAATGCCGTGTCAGCCTGGATCCGGATGACACGGCCCGGCTGGGCGGCATCTGCCCGGAATGCGGCCGTCCCCTGACCCTTGGGGTGCTTTACCGGGTCAGAGAATTAGCGGACCGGCCCCAGGGATTTGTGCCGGACAACCGTCAGGGTTATACCAGCATCATACCTTTGGCAGATATGCTGTCTGAGATTTTCAGGGTGGGGCCCAAAACCAAAAAGGTCACCCAATATTATCAGAAAGCGGTTTGCGCCCTGGGTCCGGAACTGGAAATTCTAACCCGGTTCACGTATGATAAGATTCAGGCAGCCGGCATTCCCCTGCTGGCTGAGGCAGTCACACGGATGCGGTCCGGCAATGTTTATGTGTCACCCGGATTTGACGGAGAATTCGGCAGGGTCAGGGTGTTTACTCTTGAAGAACTGGCGCATTACAAGGGTGAACTGCAACTGGAGATGACCCTGGGGGGAACCCCCATCCAAAAGATAAAACCTTTTCAGGCTCTGCCGGAAAATAAAACAGATACCTGTCAGGCCAGATCCAGAAAACCAACACCCAAAATGCCTCTGACCGAAACGGTTTCTGTCCGGAAACAAAACATTCTGGAGGGCCTCAATGACAATCAGCACAAGGCGGTGATATCCACATCTTCTGCCATCCTGATCACGGCCGGGCCCGGCACGGGAAAAACCCGGACCCTGACTGCCAGAATCGCCCGCCTGGTGACCGCAAAAAAGGTGCCCCCGGACCGGATACTGGCCCTGACCTTCACCAACAAGGCTGCCAGAGAGCTTCTGGACCGCATTCAGGCCCATTTGCCCCCGGAGCTGCCCCGGGTGGCTGCTGCCACGTTTCACGGGTTCTGCCTGGCCATGCTCAAAGCGTATGACAATCTTACATCCGGGCTCCTGGAAGATGATGTAAGAAAAGAACTGGTGAAACCCGCCCTGGCTCAAGCCACAAAAAAAACAACCGGACTTGCCCGGCTCACCGATACCTTTGACATGCAGATCAGCCTGTGCAAACAGCAGCTGCTGGGGCCTGGAGATGACCTGTCCGGTG
>JAIPDY010000168.1 GCA_021737445.1 Desulfotignum sp. | reverse complement strand
CCGGGCATCCAGGCATTGTATGATGTGTTGTGCCGGGATCACCATGTGGTGATGGTGGCGCCGGACCGGGAAAAAAGCGCAGTGAGCCATGGCATCACCCTGCACCATCCCATGCGGATACAGCAGATGCCGGCCGAGGGCGGCCACAGGGTATATGCGGTGGACGGCACCCCGGCGGACTGTGTCAAGCTGGGGTTGTCTGAATGTGTTGATACCTCCCCGGACATGCTGATCTCAGGCATCAATCCGGGAACCAACATCGGTATTGACATCAATTATTCAGGCACGGTTGCCGCTGCAAGGGAGGGGGCGCTGAACGGCATCATGAGCATGGCGGTTTCCATGAAGATCAGCCGGGTCATGGATTATGAAAACCTGGCCAGGTATATTGCCAACATGACCGAAATCATCCGGAAGCATGATTTTCCTTTTGGCACTTTTTTAAATATCAATGCCCCGGGTGTTGCGTTTTCCGAAATTGCAGGGGTGAAAGTCACCTGCCAGGCGTTTGACAACCTGTCTCGCTTTTTTGAAAAACGAAAAGACCCGAAACAACGGTGCTACTTCTGGTATGGAAACCAGGAACCGGTTTCCGGGGCCCAGGATACCGATGTCAATGCCATTGCACAAAATTATCTGTCCATCACCCCGCTTCGGTGTGATCTCACCGACTACCGGGCCATGGCGGAAATGCCGGTTTTTTCAATTGACTGATCCAGGCGCTGAAAACCTTAAAAACCGGTATGCCTGTCTGCGCACATGTGCGGGATATATCTGCATATGAACACGGTTTTAGACATGGCCAGACAATACCAGGAGATTCTGGCGCTGTTGACCATTGTTTCGGCTGCCGGGTTTGTTTTCGGCCTGCTGGCGGTGTCAAGACTCGTCTGCTGGCTGCCGGCCTCCTATTTTATGGGCTATGGTACGCCGGGACCGGCACCGAAACTGCTGCGAAGGCGGGTCAGGGTGGTAAAAAACCTGGCAGGACTGGTGCTGGTTTTTCTGGGTTTTATCATGCTGTTTGTGCCGGGCCAGGGCCTGCTGACCCTGTTTCTGGGGATTGTCGTCATGGATTTTCCCGGCAAAAAAAAATTGATTATATGGTTGATCCGCATGCGGCAGATTCAGACATCGTTAAACTGGATCCGCAAAAAAAAAGGGCGGCCCCCTTTTGTGTTTCCAAACTGGAGTACAAAATTCAATAAAAGCAGGTAGCTCCTGATCCAGGCAGTGTTGAATTTTGACCCTGACGATGTGTTCTGTGCCCGGCTTTTATTCCTGCAGTGTTTTCAGGATTACTTTTCTGGATTCCGGTATGGCATCCTCCTGTGTGATCACCGCCTGGTTTAACGATGTGCGGCAGCCCGAATCTGTTCTGGGAAGCGGCGAATCCATGAGTACGCGCATCAGATCCTGTACTTTCTGGATACTTTCGCTGTACCGTTCCAGCACCGATGCCAGACTGGCATGGTGACACGGATCATCCATCCAGCAGTCATAATCGGTAATGATGCAGATCGCTGCATAACACATCTGGGCCTCTCTGGCCAGGAAGGCTTCCGGGACATTGGTCATGCCCACCAGGTCACATCCGGCCATGCGCAGAAAATGGCTTTCCGCTTTGGTGCCCAGCCGGGGGCCTTCCACGCAGGCATAGGTTCTACCGGTGTGCAGGGGCAGGTCCATGTTTGCTGCATGGTCTGCGATCCACCCGGTCAGGCTGCCGCAGACAGGTTCAGCCGTTGATATGTGGGCGGCAAGACCGTCTCCGAAAAAGCTGGACCGGCGCTGGCCCCGGGTCCAGTCAAAATACTGACCCGGTATGACAAGATCTCCGGGATGGATGTTTTCCTGCAGGCTGCCGGTGGCGGAAACACTTATGATCCGGGTGGCCCCCAGTTTTTTTAATGCAAAGATATTGGCCCGGTAGTTGATCTCATGGGGCAGATATTCGTGGTTACAGCCGTGGCGGGGGATGAACAGCAGGTCTCTGCCGCTTAACACTGCCTTTACAATGGGCGCGGACGGGTTCCCGAACGGGGTGTCAACTGTCTGTTCCGTTTTGATTTCAAGTCCTTGGATCTGATAAAATCCGGTACCGCCGATTATTGCAAGCATCTGGTATAGGTTCCTTTTTCAAAATTGGGTTAATTTAGTTCGCCAGTACAGCCACATACCATTAAACACGGCAAATATCAAAATCAAAATTCACAGCCAGATGCCAGAAATGCTTCTCCTTTTGCCATGATATCGTCATGGTCCTCCGGAATTGCAAGGTGTGCAAGCAGATCACATGTTTTGTCGTGCAGTATGCCGGCGGCGGTGGGGGCGCCCTTGTTCCGCCATTTGTCAAGGGACAGAAACGGCCAGATCGTGCTTGAAAACTGGGATTCCCTGAAATGCCGGCCGGTCAGGTGTGACAGCAGAAAATTTCCACCAGGGCCAAGTGTTTCAATGTCGGAAAACCCGATATGGTCATCTGCAATGGAAACCCCGGCAGCAAACTGCCTTGACTGGCAAATGAGATCATCGGAATAAACAACCAGTTCCGGAGAAAAAACCAGGGAATCAAAGCTGCCTCCCACAAACGGGACCATGCCGGCCGCACCGGAGCAGCTAGTAAGGTGGTTGATACACAGGGTGGTGGCGGCAAGCAGGTCTGCGCCCCAGCCGTTGCCGCAGCCGGATGTGCCGCAGTGGGGAATTTTGTAGAAAGCCATCATTTCTGCACAGGCAAGATTCAGCACCAGGGTGCGGGGTGAATAAAAACTGCCGGCATGTTTCATGTCAAAGGCGGCAGGCAGGCTGCCCAGGATGATGGGAGCTCCCGGTTTTACCAGCTGACTGTACACCAGTCCTGCCAGCAGTTCCGCTGTGAGCAGGGCCAGGGTGCCCCCGGGTGTGATGGGACAGGTGGCACCTGACATCCCGTAATTGGAAAAGATAAGCGGCAGCCCTTTTTGAATGGACAGATCCATTTTTTGGGTGGTGTCCGCGTTCAACACCAGGGGGGTGATGGGATTCACATAAGGGATCACAAAGGGATGATCAGACAGATCCCTGGTAAGATGTTCACACAGATCCAGGGCGGTTGCAAAGCAATTCTGGTTGGAGATGAGCATCACCAGCGGTTTTGTGGTATGGGCCAGCATTTCCAGGACCCCTAATGTGTCTGCTGTTTCCGGAGGAAGGTCCTGAATCACCCCGGGGGTTGAAATAAAATCAAAATTTTTCAAGGTATGGCCCAGGCCCGCTGCAAGGCCCATGTGGCGCCGTAGAAACGGCTGGATTTTGTCTGTAAACGGGTCGTGATAATGCAGATTGGTAACACCGATGCCAAACACCGCATCCTGGTTTTTATCGCCCTTCAGAACAAAGCATGGCCGGCCCATGCGGTCAAATATGGGTATGCTTGACGGGGCTGTATCGACTGCCCTTTGGACAAGGTCTTCCGGGATATGGACCACAGACGCGTGTGCGGATTTTCCCATGGCGTTTTCAAACACCTGTCGTGCCAAGGGATCATCCACCTTAACACCGGTCTGGCTAAGAATAATAAGCGCATCATGGTGGATTTTTTCAATCTGTTCTTTGGTCATGACCCGGGTTCGCGGTTTCAGATCAAGCATATGGTATTTTCCTTTACAGCAGGTTACACAGGGGGGGGTATCTGTTCAGACGGTTAAATAATCATCAGGGGTTATCCGGTTCACATCAATGCCGCTCACAGTATTTGTCAGGTGCTGTTCCATGGCCTGTTTTGCCCGTGCACTGTCTTTTTGTTCCAGGCAACCCACAATTGTTTCATGCTCATCCGGAGAGGTGTTGCTGGTCTCCAGCAGCTGGTAAAACGGGTCGAACAAAATCAGGTAAATGGTGGTTTTCTGGATCAGCTCTCTGATGTAGTGGACCAGAACCGGGTTGGCCGCCTTTTTTGCGATCAACAGATGGATGGCATCATTGATCTCATAGTACCGGTCAAGTTCCCTGGCATTGAACACCTTTTTTTCCTTTTCGATCAGGTGGTGAAGGGTATGGAAATCCCCGGGATCAAGATGGTGCACCGCCAGGGAGACCGCCATCTTTTCCAGCTGGGCCCGCACCTGAAAACAGGCCTTGATCTCTTCAAGAGAGGGATTGACCACCGATGCTCCCTTGTTGGGGGAAAAATCAGCCAGCCCTTCATACACCAGCCGTTTGATGGCACCCTTTACCGTGGCCCGGCTCATGCCAAGACTGTTTGCCAGAGAGACCTCTTTGAGTTTGTTCCCCTTCTGGATATACCCTTTGCTGATGGCAATCTTGATTTTATCGTAGGCCTGGTCTTCCAAACTGACGGCCATTTATTCCCCCTTTTATCCTACGCGGTTGGCTTGCGGGCATCGCCCGGCCGAAAAAGCCACAGCCCCGTATGCAGCGGTCCCGGATTCACAGAATATGGGCCAGAAATTGCCGGGTACGCTCCTGCTCCGGGTTGTTGAAAATCTTTTCCGGCGGCCCCTGCTCCACCCAGTTGCCGTTGTCCATGATCAGAATCCGGTCTGCCACATCCCGGGCAAAATGCAGCTCATGGGTGACGGCAATAATGGTCATCCCTTCCTTTGCCAGTCTTTCCATGACCTCCACAACCTCTCCCACCAGTTCCGGATCCAGTGCAGAGGTGGGCTCGTCAAACAGCATCACCTTGGGTTTCATGGCCAGGCTCCTGGCAATGGCCACCCGCTGCTGCTGGCCCCCGGACAGACGGGAGGGGTGTTCACCACGTTTTTCCGAAAGCCCGATCCACTGCAGCAGCTGTTCGGCATAGGCAATGGCAGCCTCCTTTTTCTGGTGCAGCACGGTGACCGGGCCTTCAATGATGTTTTCCAGCACCGTCATATGGGGAAACAGGTTGAATGCCTGAAAGCACATGCCGGTGCGTTTGCGTATATCCCTGATGCGGCCGTTTCTCTGTTTGTCATTTTCCCCGGCCTCAATCGTGATACCGTCTACCTCCACCGTGCCGGCCGTGGGTTCTTCCAGAAAATTGATGCACCGCAGCAGCGTGCTTTTCCCGGATCCGGACGCCCCTAAGATGGCAACGGTTTCCCCTTTTTTCACCTCCAGATCAATGCCGCGCAGCACATGCATGTCAGGGAAAAAAACCTTGTGGATATCGGTGATTTTCACCATGGGAGAATCATTTTTTATCATCTAATGCTCCTGTCGCCCCGGGCCATATGGGTTTCAAGTTTTTCCTGGAAATACTGGAGCAGGATGCACATCATCCAGTAAATAAGGGCCACGGTGATGAGCATTTCCAGGGACTGAAAATGCCGCCTGCCCATTTTAATGGCCCGGTAGCTCAATTCCCAGACGCCCATGAGGGACACCAGGGACGAGTCTTTTATCATGGCAATGAACTCATTGGAAACCGGCGGGATGATGACCCGCAGCGCCTGGGGAAAGATGATGCGTTTCATGGTCTGGGACCGTGTCATTCCCAGTGCGTTGGCCGCTTCGGTCTGGCCCGGATCGATGGATTGAATGCCGGCCCGGACCGTTTCGGTCATGTAGGCCCCGTAACATACCCCTAAAGCCAGGATGCCGGCGGTCAGGGCCGGCAGTGTAAAGAATGCCTGGATACCGGTGAACCCGTATCCTTCCAGGGCCTTTCCGATCTGGGGCAGGGCCAGGTACCACATGTACACCTGGACCAAAAGCGGTGTTCCCCGGATAAGGGACACATATGAGGAGGCAATGCTGTTGAACACCGGGTTTTTGGACAACCGCCCCAGGGCACCGACAATGGCCAGAAAACTGGCCAGGGAGATGGCCATGAATGAGACAAAAAGGGTGTACCCCATACCGGCAAAGATAAAGGGCAGCTGGGTTTTCATGAACCGGAAATCCAGTTTCAGAGCGATGAGCACCATTATCATGGCGATGGCAAGAATGATAAAGGATATGATCAGTTTTCGTTTGTAGGTGGCTCTGTCTGTCTCGATCTGCAAAAGGGTTTTTCTGGCCTCTGCAGGAATACCGCTGCCTTCAGAAAAATTTGTATCGGCCTTCATTTATTGGTTTCCTTGTCTGTGATAAAAAAGGAACAAAAAAACACAGGCGGTTCCAGCCGGGTACCGGGGTACCGGCTGGAAAAAACCGCTTGTGTGTCTGGTTATCAAAGCTTTGGAATCAGGTTGGTATGGTAGAATTTTTCAGACAGGGCCACCAGGGTGCCGTCGGCATTCATGGACAGAATGATTTCATTGAGCTTGTCCACCAGGGTCTGGCTGTTGGCCCGGCTTTTGTCCAGCGCAAAGCTCAACGGCTCGTAATAGGGGGGATCCCCCAGCATTTTGATGGGGCAGCCGTTTTTGCATCCTGAAAGAATGGCTTCGGCAAGGGTCTGCCGGGAGGTGAACACGGCATCCAGCCGGGCGCCGTCGCCAAGGGTAAGGTCTTCGATGTGGTTGGCATCGGTGGGATAGGTCACCAGGTCAGCTTCCCAGTCTTGAAACACAATTTCCACATCTTCGATGGACAGATCTTTCTGCAGATATCGTTCATTGGTGGTTTCACTGGCAACGCCGATCTTTTTGCCGGCCAGATCTGCCAGGGTCTTTAGGGTGGTGTTGTCCTTATGCACCGCAAACTGGGCAGGAGAGCTGTAATAAGGCAGAGTGAACAGCAGCGCTTGTTTTCTTTCCTTGGTGGGGGTCATGGACCCGATGGAGATATCCCATCTTTTTCCCCATTTGCCGGCGGTGATCAGGTCCCAGTCCGGTGTGACAAATTTGACGGAAACCCCCATCCGTTTGGCCACCTCTTTGGCAACACTGATGTCAAACCCTTCCAACTCGCCCTTTTCGTTCAAAAAACTCTGGGGGGCGTAATTGGCATCGGTGGACACCACAATGGTCCCTGCTGCCATAATTTCCTCGAGCACGGACTGGCCGGCAAAAGACCCTGCAATAAAAAAAAGGCAGGTGGATACGATCACTGCAAAGGTCCAAGACAATTTTTTCATGGTAAACCTCCTGTTCATCTCCTGTTGGTTATTATTTCCGGAAGCGACATGCTGCCGGTAACTTACACGAACATTATTGGTTTTGTCTCTGGTGCCGTCCATAAATTGTTGAACAATTTTTGATTGACAAACCTATAAAGGTTTTGTAGGGATGTCAAGTATAAATAT
>JAIPDY010000167.1 GCA_021737445.1 Desulfotignum sp. | reverse complement strand
TTGCTTTTTTTGCCTTCTGGCTGATCATCACGGGTGAATGGAAGCAGTATATCCCCACGACCCGGAAACTGTTCGACGTGGCCCTTTACTATGCCTGGGGTATTTTTCACGGCCAGAACCACCCGGTGCAGAAAACACCGGGCGCAAAACACAACCCCCTGCAGCGGCTGGCCTACCTGGGCATCTCCGCCATGCTTTTGCCGTTGCAGATGGTCACAGGCCTTTTGTACTACCTGTACAACAGCCTGCCCGGCATGCCGCTTGCCCCTGTTGCCGTCATCCATACATTGGCTGCATTTTTGCTGGTGAACTTTCTGATCATCCATGTGTACATGACCACCACGGGCCATTCACTTTTCAGCCACATCAAAGGCATGATCACCGGCTGGGAAGAGATCTATGACACCACAAAAATCGAGGAGTGGGAAACCAAGGCCACCAGAAAAGCCTGATCCGGTCCAGCTTCTTACCGATATTCAACACCCCGGCGCAATTTTTGTGCCCGGGGTGTTGTCTGTTATACCAGACCCTTCATGAATCCGGATGGGTTCTAATCCATTTTTCCACCAGACCCACATCCTTGCCCAGCAAATTGAACAATTCTGAAACAACTATGTCTCAAAACCTGTTCAATGAGACACTTGGCCCAACAATATTTGGCTATCCAGGTATCGGAAGCAGCCCCCCCCCCACCACCGGGGGCGGCATGCTGACAAAGAGGTTTCCTTTGCAAACACACTTGAAAACCGGTCATATTTTGGATATGGTAGATCAGTTTTCAAAATATTTGGCACACCATCACACAGACTGGCATATGAATTGCTTTTTTCAACCTGAGATTTGGCTTTAATCACAACATCTGGAGGAATCAATGGACCCGGTTTTCTTATCCCGACTGCAGTTTGCTGCAGCCACCATGTTCCATTTTTTGTTTGTCCCCCTGACCCTTGGGCTTTCCATTCTCATCGCCTATATGGAAACCAAATATGCCAGGACCAAGGATGAAACCTATCTGCGCATGACCAAATTCTGGGGAAAGCTGTTTTTGATCAATTTTGCTTTGGGGGTGGTCACGGGCATCACCCTGGAATTTCAGTTCGGCACCAACTGGTCAAGATATTCCGCTTATGTGGGGGATATTTTCGGCTCGCTTCTGGCCATTGAGGCATCTGTGGCGTTTTTTCTGGAATCCACCTTTATCGGCATCTGGATTTTCGGATGGAAAAAGCTGTCTGCCAAAGCCCATGCCGGTGTGATGTGGCTCATCGCCCTGGCCGGGAACATGTCTGCTGTGTGGATTTTACTGGCCAATGGCTTTATGCAGAACCCTGTGGGGTATGTGATCCGGGACGGCCGGGCCGAACTGGCCAGTTTTTTTGCCCTGATCACAAACAAACACGGGCTTTTAGAAATTATTCATGTGATACCCTCAGCCCTGCTGCTGTCTGCTTTTTTCATCATGGGTGTCGCTGCCTGGCATCTGCTGAAAAAACAGCACCTGGATGTATTTGTGCCTTCTTTCCGCCTAGGGCTTGTGGTGGGCCTTGTCAGTGCTGTCCTGGTTGCCGTCACCGGGGATATGCACGGGGTGAATGTATCCAAAACCCAGCCGGCCAAGCTGGCTGCCATGGAATCCCACTGGGAAACCCAGACCCGGGCACCCATAGTGCTGTTTGCCATTCCGGATGAGGAAAATGAAAGAAACCGCATTGAGATCGGTGCGATCCCCGGCATCTTGAGTTTTCTGGGGTTTCATGATTTCAATGCCAAAGTCACGGGGTTGCGGGATATCCCCAAAGATGAGCGCCCCCCGGTGCTGCTCACCTTCATCGGTTTCAGAACCATGGTGGGCCTGGGCACCCTGTTTATCCTGCTGACCGTTTACGGATGGTTCAAACGCAACAAACTGCTGGAAAACCCCTTCTACCTGAAAATCATGATGTTTTCCCTTCCTTTGCCCTATCTTGCCATAGAGATGGGGTGGATCGTATCAGAGGTGGGCCGCCAGCCCTGGATCGTATACGGCCTGATGAAAACTGCTGAAGCCGCTTCCCCCATATCCACCACCCAGGTGTTCACCTCATTGATGGGATTTATTCTGGTGTACGGTCTGCTGGGAGCGGTGGGATTCTTTTTGATGGCCAAAACTGTTAAAGAAGGCCCTGAAGCCGCAACCCGATAAAAAGGAGTACAAAAAGAATGGAACTGCAAACGATCTGGTTTTTTCTGTGGGGCCTTTTGTGGGCTGTCTTTTTCATGACCTCCGGGTTTGACTTCGGCATCGGCACCATCTACCCCTTTGCCGGCAAGACCGATACAGACCGGCGTACCATGCTCAATGCCATAGGTCCTTTGTGGGACGGCAATGAGGTGTGGCTCATCACGGCCGGTGGGGTGACCTTTGCCGCTTTTCCACTGGTCTACGCCACCATGTTTTCAGCGCTTTATACCCCGCTGATGCTGATTCTCTTTGCCCTTATTTTCCGCGGGGTTGCCATCCATTTCAGAAGCAAGATCGACACCCCTGGCTGGAAAAAGGTGTGGGATTTTCTGATCTTTATTGGCAGCTTTTTTCCGGCCCTGCTGTTCGGGGTGGCTTTTGCCAACATATTCCAGGGTATTCCCTTTGATGACCAGGGGATATACCACGGCAACACCCTCAGGCTCCTCAATCCCTACGGGCTGCTGGGGGGACTTTTATTTGTTCTGCTGTTCATTGTCCATGGTGCCAACTGGATGGCAATCAGATCCTCAGGCGGGCTGCAGGCACGCATGGTGCTGATTTCTCAGAGAACCTGGCTGGTTCTGGTACCGGTTGCGGTCATATTTCTGATTGCCAGTTATTTTGCCACTGACCTGTATGCCAATTATTTTCAGTACCCTGTTTTATTTTTCGTAACCCTGGTGAATGTGGCAGCCCTGTTGAGTATCCGGTATTTTGTACACAAAAAAACCTATTTCAGGGCCTGGTTCGCATCAGCTCTCACCATTGTGCTGTGCACCTTTTTCGGCATCATCGGGCTGTTCCCGGCCCTGTTTCCTTCCAGCATGAACCCGGACTGGCACCTTACCGCGTTTAACGCATCCTCCAGTCCCCTGACCTTGAAAATCATGCTGGCTGTGGTCCTGGTATTCATTCCCATTGTCATCTGTTACCAGATCTGGGCCTATCATATGTTTAAAAATCCCGTAACCCAGGAAGACCTGGATATGGAAGAAGCTTATTAAACGGGCTGCACTGCGCCCGTCAATCACCATAAACCAATAGATAAAAGGAGAAATGATTATGGACAGATATGTATGCGGCCCCTGCGGCTATGTGTATGACCCTGCTGACGGAGATCCGGACAACGGCATAAAACCCGGGACCGCGTTTGAAGATCTGCCCGATGACTGGACCTGCCCCATCTGCGGTGCAGCCAAGGACGAATTTGAAAAAGAATAATTACCTGTAACAGGCAGGCCGGACCGGAAACCCCGGTCCGGCCTGCATCACCCCGCTCTTCTTATAGTAGATTAGTAGATTAGTAAATCTTCATTTTTTTTTGGATCACATGCCCGGCGCATCTTCCTGATCAAGTGCCAGGGCATCACTCAGGTTCAGTTCCAGCATTTTAATGCTGGCGGATATTCGCTTTATATTCCTTTGCAATGCGGGAAAATCCGTGGTCTGGGTTTCCAGAAACCCGGCTGTTTTTCTTAAGGCTGCAATATTTTCATTGATGGCCGTCAATGAGGATCTTTGTGTACTGTCCTGCATCAATTTTATTCCTTTCATCCATATATGGGAGCGCTTTTTTTGCACGCCCTTTCTTGGCAGGTATTTGTTCATTCCCGGCTTTTTTTGCGCAGGTCCTTGAACCGCCTGGCTTTAAGCTTGTACCGGGGCAGGGACCCGTAATCAGAAAACTGTATCTCATATCCCAGGTTGGTTTTTAACCGCAGCTGATCCCGGAGCCCGGGTTCCACATCTGCCTGCCCCACCCCGGGCCGCAGTTCCACTTTCAGGGTGATATGGTCAACATCACCGGGTCTTTCCACCACCAGTTCATACTCATCCCCCAGCCCGTCAAAGGACCGTACCACCGCCTCCACCGCAGCCGGGCTGAAGAGCACCCCCTTGACCTTGGTGATGTCATCGGCCCGGCCGATGACCCCGCCCTTGATCACCCGAAAGGTCCTGCCGCAGGCACAGGGGTCCGGGTCCCACTGGATCACATCCTTGGAATCAAACCGTATGCAGGGCTGGGCCATACGGTCCAGGGCCGTGATCACCATTTTCCCTTTTTTCCCTGGTTCTGTGATAAGTTCTCCGGTTTCCAGGTCCTCGATCTCCACCAGAAACATGGCCTCGTTCACATGCATGCCAAAGGGCTGGTGCCGGCATTCATAGGACCAGGCCCCGATCTCGGTGGCGCCGGAATGGTCATACACCCTGGCGCCGAATGCCGCTTCCATGCGCTTTTTGGTGGCCGGGATCCCGGCCCCTGGCTCACCTGCACAGGTGATCTTGTCAATGGACAGGGTCGCCGGATCAATGCCCAGTTTATTTTTTGCCACATCTGCCATGCGCAGCACATAGGTGGGGGTGGCCATCATGGCTGTGGCCTGCAGCTCCTGGATCTTGAGAATGCGTGCCTGGGTGTCCAGAACCCCGCCGGGCACCACCTCGCAACCCAGTTTCTCCGCGCCGTAATGGCCGGCCCAGAACGCCACAAAAATGTTGTAGCCAAAGGGCAGAAACACCCGGTCAGATGCCCGGTATCCCTGGGACCAGAGGATATACGCCCAGCATTCAGCCCACCATTCCCAGTCCTGCCAGGTATCGGGCTGGTACACGGGCTGTCCTGTGGTACCGGATGTCTGGCGGAAGGCAGATACCTCTTCCAAGGGCACACACAGGGCATCCCCATAGGGAAACGGGTCCTTGTTCTGGATCGCCTGCATCATGGATTTTTCCACCTTGGGCACTTTTTTCACATCATCCAGGGACCGGATGTCATCAGGTGTGATGTTTGCCGCATCATACAGTTTTCTGTGAAACCTTGAGTGCTGATATGCCCAGGCAAATATGCGCTTGAACTTGAAGAGTTGCAACTGTTCCAGTTTCTGTCTGGGCAGGGTTTCCAGAAACGGGTTCCAAAATTCATTCTCATTCATCATTTAAATTCCGCCAGCCTTGCTTTGACAAAATCCACAATTTTTTTGCCGTCAAATCCATTTTTGTTCATTTTCTCGATATAGGTATCCACCACCGGAGCGATGGCCGCCTGCCACCTGGCACCTTCTGATTTAGACAAATCAATCACCTCACCGCCAAGCTCCTTGAAAAACGCCAGTCCTTCCTTGTCTGATTCATCCCAGGCCAGGCCATGTTTGGGAATCCATTCTTTGTTGATTTCCATGATCACACTTTTGAGGTCATCAGGGATCTGTGCCCATTTTTTCTTGTTCATCACCACGTAAAAAGAAGAGGTGTAGGCAATAGGGGTGCTCAACGTCAGAAAATCCACCACCTCACCCATGCGCCATCCCTTGTTGACCTCTATTGGATAAAGTGCTCCCTGGACAATGCCTTTTTGCAGGCTCTGGTAAAGCTCCGGCATGGGCAGCGACACCGGGGTGCCGCCAAGGGCGGATAGCACCTGGGCAGAGGTACCGTGCCCCCGCAGCTTCATGCCCTTGAAATCCTCGATGGTACGTACTGCTTTTCCCGCAGTGTGCAGCACACCGGCACCGTGGGCATGCAGGTACATCACCTGGGTATCCTCCAGTTCTGCGGGTTTGAACTCTTCATATACCGCATTCACCACTTTGGTGGCGGTGATGCCGCTGTCATATCCCAGAGGCAGGTCCACCGCTTCCATCACCGGAAACCGCCCCCTGGTATAGGCAAACAGGCACATACCGATATCCGACAGCCCGGACACCACCCCGTCATAATTCTGGGTGCCCTTGGTCAGGGTCTGACCGGGATAATATTCCACCACCACCTGCCCGCTGGTGCGTTTTTTAACTTCATCGCACCAGGCCTGGGCCAGTTTGCTCTGCACATGGGTGGGGGGAAAAAAATTGGAATAATTGAGTTTAATGGTTTTGGCATAAAGGGAAGAACAGAAAAACAACAATCCGAACACCATGGTAAAAATCCAGAAAAAACCTGTTAATTTTCGCATCTTATCCATCTCCTTTAATGTGTGTTATTGTGCACTTGTGGGAACCCTTTTGTAAAAACACCTAAAATATTGCCACCACCCCCTTTCACTGTTTTCATGCTTTGCATATGCATTGGTACCCTGTAATCCTTTTGTGCGCAAGGGGTATATTACAGGTAATTTTCGGGTATGAAATATACCCGAAAATTACCTATTCCGACAGGTTGCCTGTGGCAAGAAAGGTCCGCAGATTAACGGCCTTGTTGGTGATGCCCAGTTTTTTGCGGATGCGTTTTCTGTAAAACGCAACGGTTTTTTGTGAAAGGATCAGCATCTGGGCGATCTCCTTGGTGGTTTTGCCGTGTTTGATCAGGTTGGCCACCTGGATTTCAGACGGGGTAAGATGGAGAAATTCCAGCGACACCTTGTGGAGAAACGGGGAGACGATATCCTCCAGGGTGGCGGTCATGACATCCAGGCAGGCGGTCTGGCGCTCATCCAGCCGGCTGTTTCGCATGCGATCGATATACGGCATGACCAGTTCCCGGATATTCACCAGCATCTGTTCTTCCATGTGCTGCCGATCCTGTTCCCGTTTTTTGAGCAGCACCCGCAGGGCGGTGTTCACTTCCTCCAGGTTATGGGTTTTGGTCTGCAGTTCCCTGGTTCTCTGCTGCACCAGCATCTCCAGCAGGTCTTTTTCTTTTTTCTGCCGGGAAATATCTGTGACCACGGCAAAACTGCCCTTGAACCGGCCGTGGGCATCAAAATAGGGGGTGGGGGTCATGATGGTGTGCAGCTTTGTGCCGTCTTTGCAGTTCCAGACAATTTCATAGGCATGGCTTTCACCCCTGCGCCGCTTTTCCAGCTGGGCCATGAGAATGGCATGGTTTTTTTCATCCACAAACCGGGTCACGGGAACACCGATGATCTCCTCCCTGGATCTTTTCCACATCCGGCACAGGGTGTCATTGGCATAGGTGGTGACCTGGTGTTCATCAATTTCGCACAACCCGTCACCCATGGTTTCCACCATGGTTTTGTACCGGGCCTCACTGAC
>JAIPDY010000166.1 GCA_021737445.1 Desulfotignum sp. | reverse complement strand
GACATCCAGTCCGAAAATCCGCATGACGTTTCTGCCCAGACTGCCCGGACAGGCCACCTTTCTGCCGGCCATGTTGTATCCTGCTATTTTTCCCTGGACGGCGGCTTCCGGCCAGATGGCATTGACCCAGCGTTTTTGACGGGCAATGTCCATGGATTCGGCTGCATCACCGGCCGCATAGATATCCGGAACACTGGAACAAAGATACGGGTCCACCAGAATACCGTAATCGATCGCAATGTCGTTTTCTGCGATAAATCCCAGAGACGGGTCAACACCCTTGCCCACGATGACAAGATCACAATCCAGTGTTTCCCCTGAATCCAGGCTGGCTTTTTTGACCCGGGTGTCACCGTCAAATGAAGAGACGCTGACCCCTACTTTTACGGATAATCCATGGGCCTGAAGTTCTTTGAGGATCATTTTTCCGGCGGTTGGGTCCACCTGCATGGCCAGGGGATAAGCCGATGTGATCAGCATGGTGACCTTTATACCCCGCTTTAACAGCGCATGGGCCGCCTTGAATCCCACCAGTCCGCCGCCCAGCACCAGGGCGTTTTTTACCCCCTGTGAGATGGCCGCCAGATGATCCAGCACATCCTTCTGGGTCCGCATGGTGAAAATATTGCCCAGCTCTGCCCCCGGAACCCTGATATGCCTGGCATCCGCCCCTGAGGCAATCAACAGTTTTTGGAAATCGATGTCTGTGCCGTTTTCAAGATGAACAACCTTTTTTTTCACATCAAGGTGTGTCACGCGGTGTCCCAGAACAGGCGTAATGTTCAGGTCTTCATATATATTGCCGGCAAAAAGGGGCAGTTTTGCGTGGGGTTCGGATCCTTCCAGGACATAGGAGATCATGGGGCGGCTGTACGGGGGAAAGGTCTCGTCACTGACCATGAAAATGCCGGCAGTGGTGTCCATCTCGCGGATGGCCCTGGCAGCGTTTATCCCGGCAATTCCATTTCCGATAATCAGGTGTTTCATGACACCTCCACAGGTTTCAAATAAACGATAGATACCCGGTTGCCATCAAACGAAAAATGTGTAAACAGCGTGAATTTCTGTCAATTTCACGCCCTGGCTTACCCTTGGAACTCAGATTTTTGTATGACGAACCCGGTTTGTTTGTCAAGAAAAAAAACCGGTAATTTCTCTTTTATTCAAATCCAAAATCAAACTTGACTTTCAAATTATCCATGTTATTTTGTAACTATGTTTAAAAGATGGATATCTTTACCCGTACATAAAAGCTGCCTGATCATCGGTCCCAGACGGTCGGGAAAAACGACCCTGCTCAAGCAGCGGTATCCAGGCATTCCCTATGCAACCCTGGATGATCTGGATCTGCTGGACTGGGCCAAACAGGATCCCAAGGGATTTATCAGCCGCCTTGGTGATCACGCAGTCATCGATGAAATCCAGCGCCATCCCCTGCTCACCGTTGCGGTAAAATATGCGGTTGACAATCAGAATGCCTTTTTTCTCATGACCGGATCCAGCACCATCGGCCTGATGGATGCTGCCGCAGATACCCTTGCCGGCAGAATTGAGATCATCTCGCTGCCCACAGCGTGCTGGGGAGAAAACCAGGGGGAGCCGACCCATTCAATCTTTCATGAAACAGCGGAGCTGCCCCAGATCAGGGAAGCCAATCGATGCCTTGAAGATGCCATCACCTATGGACAGTTCCCGGAGGTTCTGTCAATGACCGATCTGGAAGAAAAAAAGAACCTGTTGACCAATTATAAAAACACCTATTTTACCCGGGACCTGATGCAGCTGTCCAATATTGAAAACCTGGACGGGCTCCTGGCTGTTTTTCACCATATCAACCGGTCCATCGGTTCCCACCTGGAGATTTCCAATTTCGCCAGGGAGTCGGCCCTGAGCCATCCCACGGCAAAAAAATACCTTAATGCACTGCAACAGACACAGTTGACTTTCAGGCTGTACGGATATCAGTACGGCCCGGCAAAACGGTTTATCAAAGCCGCCAAAATCTATGTGGCGGATACCGGCATTTTTTCAAGCTTTAACTCCCCGGTCAGCCAGGGGCAGCGCATTGAAAATTTTGTTATTGCCGAACTTGAAAAACGCAGAAAACTGGGGTTTATCAAAACAGATCAGTTTTATTACTATAAAAGTACGGGCGGGAGTGAAATCGATCTGGTGTTTGAAAAGGATCATACCCTGTACGCCATTGAAATCAAACATACCAGGCGCCCGGGACCCAGAGATTTCAGAAATCTCAGACAGTTCATGCTTCAGTCAGAGCGGCCGGTCAAAGGGTTTTTGTTTTATTCAGGCGATGCATATGACCGGTGTGGGGATATCTGCCTGATCCCCATCGGGGCGCTTTACAGGGGCTGTTGAACAGGCCGGTGGTATGGCCGGCGCGGATCATCCTGAAAAATATCCATCAATCCAGATCTGCAAACACCTGCCTGATCCGTTCCATGGCCCAGTCGATGTCCGGTTTTGTGATCACCAGGGGCGGGGCGAACCGGATGGTCCAGGTGTGGGTTTCCTTACACAAAATCCCTTTTTCCTGGAGCGCTTCGCAGATGGTCCTGGCACCGCCGGAGGTACCCTGGTGCAGCTCAATGGCGATCATCAGGCCTATGCCCCGGACCTCTTTGATGGCCGGGTGCTGAATTTTTTGCAGCTGTTCCAGAAAATAGGCCCCCATTTCGGCGGCGTTTTCAATCATGTTTTCTTCCTTCAGCACCTTGAGCGCAGCCCGGGCCACGGCGCAGGCCAGGGGGTTGCCGCCGAAGGTGGAGCCGTGCTGGCCCGGCTGGAGCAGGCCCAGTACCGCTTCGTTGGACAGCACGGCCGATACGGGGTAAAACCCGCCGGACAAAGCCTTGCCGATAAGGGTGAGATCGGCCTGGACCCCTTCATGCTCTTCAGCCAGCAGTTTGCCCGTGCGGCCTAAACCGGTCTGGATCTCATCTAAAATCATGAGCACGTTCTTTTGGGTACATATTTCCCTGACCTTTTTCAGATAGCCTTTGGGGGGAATGATCACCCCGGCTTCCCCCTGGACGGGCTCCACCAGGAACGCCACGGTATCCGGCGTGATGGCAGCTTCCAGAGCATCGGCATCCCCGAACGGAATCACGGTGAATCCCGGGGTGAACGGCCCGAAGTTCTGCCGGGCATTCTCGTCCGTGCTGAAACCGATGATGGACAGGGTCCTGCCGTGAAAATTGTCCGAGCATACGATAATGTCTGCCCGGCCCCGTGCCACGCCCTTGGATTCATATCCCCATTTTCTGGCGCATTTGATCACGGTTTCCACAGCCTCTGCCCCGGAGTTCATGGGCAGCATCTTGTGGGAGTCGGTAAGTTTGCACAGTTCTTCATATAAAAGGGGCAGCTGGTCATTGCGGAACGCCCGGGAGGTGAGGGTGAGTTTTTGTGCCTGCTCCTTCATGGCCTGGAAGATTTTCGGGTGACAGTGGCCCTGGTTCACGGCGGAATAGGCAGACAGACAGTCCAGGTATTTGTTGCCCTCCACATCCCAGACCCAGATGCCCGAGCCTTTGCTGAGCACCACGTCCAGGGGCTTGTAGTTTTTTGCGCCGAACTGGTTTTCTTTTTTGATGAGTTCTGTTGTTTTCATGGATACCGGTTTTCCCTTTGTAAAATGCGTAACGCATTGTTTCAATATGGTTATAATGACCGTGTACCATATTTTTCAGGAAAAAACCACCCGGCAGGACAATATCAGTTTTCAGGCGATGCATATGACCGGCATGGGGATATCTGCCTGATCCCCATCAGGGCGATTTGCTGGGGCTGTTGAAACAGTGCCCGACAATGCCAGTGCATCCTGGGCTGCGGTACGGCAGACGGTCTGGAGAAGGGTTTGCTGTTTGGGGGTCATGCCGGCAAGAGCCTGGCTGTCGTTGAGCAGCTCAGACATGGAAGATGAGATAAACAAAGATACGATTGTGTCGGCATTGTGCTTCATGGGACCTTCCTTTCTGGTTCAATAAATAAACCGGATTCAAAGTTTATATGCTTATTATTATATTATTTATCATTATATCATTTCTCAGCAGCAAGTTTCAGGCCAGCCAGAGCCGGATCAAGGCCGAAATGATTGAAAAGCCTGGTAACAAGGGGTTATGGCCGGTTATCAGCAGCCGGATTCCCGAGATTTGGCAGCGGCAACAGCGTATCAATAGATATACATGTAGTTGATATGAGACAATCCGGCCGGGTTTTTACCTGCAACAGCAAGTTTTTCTCGACATTTCAGGCGCCCGGCACTATAATGGCAAAGGTGTATCAAAATGAATACAATTGAAGAACTCAGAAAAAAACTGGCGCTGTACGAGCGGATATTTGACAATATCAATGCCGGGGTGCTGGTGATCGATGCCCGCGGGTATATCACCCATTTCAACGAGCAATACGGCCGGTTCCTGAACCTGGATCCCAAAGCCCAGATCGGCCGGCACTGCACAGAGGTGGTCGAAAACACCCGCATGCACATCGTGGCACGCACCGGAAAGGCGGAGATCAACCATTCGCACCGCATCAACGGCCAGGACATGGTGGTCCAGCGGATTCCCATCAAAAAGGACGGAAAGGTCATTGCGGTTTACGGCCAGGTCATGTTCAAGAATGTGGCAGAGGTGCGGGACCTGGCAGAAGAGCTGTCATTGCTGGAATCCAAGGTCCAGCTGTTTGAAAAGGAGATCTTTGATCTTCGGGCCACCCGGTACACCTTTGACTGCATTATCGGTGAAAGTGATGCCATCACCAGATTGAAACAGGAAGCGGCAAAAGCGGCAGCCACCCATTCCAGCGTGCTGGTGACCGGCGAGAGCGGTACGGGCAAGGAGCTGTTTGCCCAGGCCATCCACAATGCCGGCCCCAGAAAACTGCACCCGTTTGTAAAAATCAACTGTGCCGCCATCCCCAGGGACCTGCTGGAATCGGAACTGTTCGGATATGAAAAAGGGGCGTTCACCGGTGCCGGGGCAAAAGGAAAGCCCGGCAGGTTCGCGCTGGCAAACAAAGGCACCATCTTTCTGGACGAGATCGGGGACCTGCCCCTGGAGATGCAGCCCAAACTGCTTAGGGTACTTGAAGACAAAGCGTTTGAGCGTATCGGCGGAACCCGGGTCATCCGGTCAGATTTCCGGGTGATCTGCGCCACCAACCGGGACCTGGCAAAGATGATGGAAAAAGACCGGTTCCGGCGGGACCTGTTCTACCGGCTCAACGTCATCCCGATCCATATTCCGCCCCTGCGGGAACGGCCGGCGGACATCCTGCCCCTGGCACGGCATATGTTGAAAAGAATCGCAAAGGAAGCGGGCCGGCCGGCCATGAGAATCGAAAAAAAGGCGGCCCGGGAACTGGTACGCTATCTCTGGCCCGGCAATGCAAGGGAGCTGTCCAATGTACTGGAGCGGGCCATGTATGCCTCGGGCAGCGTTACCATCTACAAAGGAGATCTGCCCTTTACACTGACCTCCGGCCGGGATGTTTCCGGCAGGCGGTCAAAGCCCTCCTTGAAAAACGCCCGGGATGAAGCCCAGATCAAGGCGATCTACCAGGCCCTGGCAAAAACCGGATACAACAAGGCAAAAGCGGCAAAGCTTCTGGGCATCCACCGGACCCTTTTGTACAAAAAAATGAAAAAATACGGCATCGCCCTGGCGCCGGAATAGGCTCATCTGCGCAGCACCGGCACCAGGAACACAAAGCAGGCCCCATCCCCATATCTGGCATTTTTTTTCAAATCCGTTCATGCGGCTGGGGCCCTGTTTCTACTGCTTGATCCAGCGCGGTACCTGGAACTGGTAATCTTTATAGGGTTTGGTGGGCGGATCAGTGAAGATGGCCACCATTTCACCGTTCTGCACCTGGTAGTGGGCAATGGGGACATCCCCGCCGGCCCGCATCACATGGTCCTCATCCCATTTCCACCACCCGGTTTCTCCTTTGTAGCCGTTGGCGGCGATGTAGTCGGACACGGCATCGTGGTTTTTCTCATCCCCGACTGCTTCGACGGCTGTGGCCCATGCCTTGACACCTGAGTAAGCTGCCCAGGAGCCGGCCTGGGGCAGATGTCCCCAGATGGTTTCAAATTTGTCCAGCCACGCCTGGGCCTCGGGGGTGGGGGCTTCCGGTGTGGGCATGGCTGTGGGCACTTCCCCCAGAAGGCCGTCTGCTTCTTTGCCCATGGTTTCCACAACTTCCCTGGGCACCAGGGAGTAGCCGTAGCTTAAGATGGAGCTGGTGGGCCGTTTCATGAACTGCCGGAAAAAGGTGATCACCTCCTGGGCAGACACGATCTCCACATGGATGATGGCCGGCTTGATCCTGCGGATCTGGGTGAGCAGCGGTCCCCACTGGTTGGTGCCGTAGGGCACCAGTTCATGCATGGCAACATCCCACCCTTTTTCCTTGAAATTTTTTTTCAGGGTGTCCCCGACCTCTGTTCCCCAGGCATCATCGGCCGTGATGATCACCGCTTTTTTGTTGGGGTATTCATAGGGCAGGGCCATGAGCACGTTGAACATGGACTGGGCCTGGTTGATGCCGGTGTCGGTGAGCTGGAAGATGTTTTTGTATTCTTCCTTGTTCTGCTTGAACACATCCACGGCAGACTGGGACCCGTCATCGGCAAAAAACGGGGCAGTGTATTTGCCGTAGGCCCGAACATCCTGGCCCCATCCGGCCCAGCCGGCGTGCACGGAATCCACCTTGATCTGGCCGCACAGGTAGTCGGCACCCTGCATGACTCTTTCCGGGGCAAATTCCTGGGTGTCGAAACGGACAGGTTCCAGCTGTTTGCCCAGAAGCCCGCCGGCAGCATTGATCTCGTCAATGGCCATGTTGATGCCTTTCCAGTAGTTGTCCCCGGTATCGGTGTAGGGGCCGGTCATGGCCAGGGGCACCCCCACTTTGATGGTCTCTTTGGCCCACAGGGCTGTGGCAGGCATCAGGGCCAGTGCCAGAATCAATAAAATACCAAATGCTTTTTTCATGTTCACCCTCCTGAAGTGTTAATATGAAAGCCCTCAGCCATCAGTACTCAGCTAACAGCTTTCATATTTTGTTGTGCCCGTCAGGGCATGGGTGTTATTAAAATTGCCGGGGCTGCAGGGCCGGGCCCTGCCCCCCGCATGTTAATGGGTCATACCTTGCTGCTTTCTGGAAAACAACCGCTCAAACAGCCCCACAATGC
>JAIPDY010000165.1 GCA_021737445.1 Desulfotignum sp. | reverse complement strand
CTTCTGGAAGAAGGCGTTTATGTTGAGCCTTTCCAAGACCTGTTTTTTGACCCGGCAGCCGCTCCGGGCACAGTTTCCATGCTGTGTCAGCTCCAGTCCGATATTCTGAACCTGGTTTTCCGGCATCCGGACGGGGATCATCCGCCAAAAAAGGTGGCCCGGGATGATGCCTCCATCTGTATCCACGCCTGCCACTCCCCCATGCGGGAAGCCCAGGTGTTAAAGGACCTGCTCCTGGATAGGTTTGAAAAGCACCCGGATACAGCCCTGCATGACGTGATCGTGATGATGCCGGATATCGAGGCGTATGCCCCTTATATCGAGGCGGTTTTCTCCATGGAACATCCCATATCCTTCACCATCTCAGACCGGCGGCATAAAACCGAATCCCCCGCCATAGAGGCGTTTTTGAAAATTTTGGACCTGAAAGGCTCCCGGCTGGAACAGTCCAGGGTCATGGATCTGCTGCTGTGTCCGGCCATTGCTGAAAAATTTGAGATCGCCCCTGGAGATATCCAGGGTTTAGGAGAGATGGTGAGCCGGGCCGGCATCCTCTGGGGCCTGGACCCGGACCACCGCAGGCACCTCACGGGAAAAGGGTTTAAGGAAAATACCTGGCAGTTCGGGCTCCAGCGCCTGTTCATGGGGTATGCCCTGCCATCGCAGGCCGAGGTGCTGGTCAATGACGTGCTGCCCTGTCCGTTTTTTGAAGGCCTGGATGCACAGATTCTGGGACGGTTCACCCATTTCTGCCACACCCTGTTCCGGCACCTGGATGCCCTGGAAGGCCTCAAAACTCCGGGCCTCTGGGAACCGGTTTTTTCTGCCCTGGTCCGGGATATGATCGCACCTTTGCCATCATATGAACCAGATATCCGGTTTCTGACCCAGACCTTCCAGAGCCTGGCAAAAGAGGCGGATGCCGCTGGATTTACAAAAAAAATCGGTTTTTTTGCCGCCCGGGACCTGGTCAGCGGCAAACTGGATCAGACCATTGCCCAGGGCGGTTTTCTGGCAGGAGGGGTCACCTTCTGCAATCTTATGCCCATGCGCAGCATTCCGTTTAAGGTGGTGGCCCTCATGGGAATGGATGAGGCTGCTTTTCCCAGAAAGATTTTTCCCAAAAGCTTTGATCTGATGTCAGCCTGTCCCTGTCCAGGGGATAAAAATCTGCGGGACGAGGACCGGCACCTGTTTCTGGAGACCCTGTTGTCTGCCAGGCAGCAGCTGATCATCACCTTTACCGGCATGGGCATAAAAGACAACACCCCTGTTCCCTGTTCCGGGGTGGTCAGTGAACTTGCTGATGTCATAAACCAGAGCTTTACCTTCCCTTATCAAAACCAGTGGTGGGTCACCCACCGGCTGCATCCTTTCAACCCGGTCTATTTTGACGGTACCCCGGGATTTTTTTCCTACTCAGCTGATCAGTGCTGCATTGCCAGATCCAGGGCCGGGCAGGACCTTTCTGCTACCCTGCCCCCTGCCGGCACAGACAAACAAAAATCTTCCAGGCAGAACACAGTGTCTGAACCGGAAACCATTGAACTGAAAGCCCTGCACCGGTTTTTCAACCATCCTCTGGAAATGTTTTACAAAACCGTGCTGGAGATAGTATTTCCCGTGGCAGAAGAACCGATGCCTGACCGGGAGCCGTTTCAGGTATCCGGACTGACCCGGTATCAGCTTGGGTCCTGGGTTTTAAAAAAAGATGCAGACCCAGGTGCAAGAGTGGCAGATGATAATTATCCTCTGGCCCGGGCCGGGGGAATGCTGCCCCTGGGAAAGCAGGGCCGTCTGGAATGGGATGCCATTGTCAGTTCTGTCCGCCCCATCCAGGACCTGGCAGAAAAACTGGTGCCTGACACCCCCCTGGATCCTGTGACCGTTGACCTGGTTCTGTCAGGCAGCCGGATCTGGGGCCAGGTTTCAGATCTGTATGAAAAAGATGGCGGTGTGGTCAGGTGTGTGAAAGATTTTGGCCGTATCAATGCCAGACGTGTTTTAAGAAACTGGATAACCCACCTGGCCCTGACCCTGGCTGTGCCGGACACCCCGGTGACAACCCGGATCATCGGCCGGGATCCGATGGGCCGCCTGCCCGGGGTTGTCCGGGAACTTTTGCCCCTGGGAGAGGCGGCACAACCCTGCCTGGAAAACATGGTGTCTATGTACTGCGATGGCCAGGATCTGGCATGGGCTTTTTTCCCGGATACCTGCTTTCTGCTGGCCCAGGCCCTGGCAAAAAACCGGTATGATCTGAGCGAACCTGCCCTGGGGGCTGCCATGAAAAAAGCCGGGCCTGCCTGGTTCAATCCCCATGGCAGCACCGGGGAAAAAACAGACCGGTATACGGCCATCTGGTGTGCCGGCCGGCCCGACCCTTTTGAAACCGTTGACCAGCTTCTGGCATCCGGCATTGTGGACAATGCCCTGGCTGTGTTCAAGCCGCTTTTTGCCCATCTGGAACCTGGCCCATGAAACCGTTGAATCCCTTTGATCTGGACCTTCAGAAAACCACCCTGATTGAAGCCAGTGCCGGCACCGGCAAAACCTATACCATCACCACCCTGGTGGCCCGGCTCATTGCCGCCGGATACCCCGTTGAATCGATTCTGGTGGTGACCTTTACAGAAGCTGCGGCAGCAGAACTCAAGCTGCGGATCAGGGCCAGGCTTTCCCGGCTGCTGGCAGGGATGGGACAGTATCATGCAAACGGATCAGCCAGGCTTTCAGAACCTTTTGATGCGTTGATATCATTTATGGCAAACCAGCCTGATCCGGACCTGGTGTGCCGGCGCATCAGTCTGGCCCTGACCTGTTTTGACCAGGCCTGCATCATGACCATCCATGCCTTTTGCCTCCAGACCCTTAAGGAGCATGCCTTTGAAACCGGCACCCCTTTTGACATTGAGCTTCTTGCAGATGCAGCTGGATTTTTCCGCCAGGTGTGCATGGATTTTTTCATGACAGAGGTCAATGATCTGGACCCTCTGATGCTCAAGGTGCTGGCCCATAAAAAAATGACCCCTGTGTCCCTGGCCCGGGACATGAAGCCGGCAGTGGCAAGACCCGGGCTTGCGTTTATTCCTCCATGCCTGAAAATTGCGGATGTGTGCGGTCAATACCGGCAGGTGGCAGCACAGATAAAAACATTGCTTGCGGACGGGGGCCGGGAGGTGGCAGACCTGATCCAGGCGGATTCCGGCCTGGACAAGCGCAGTTACTCCAAAAAAAATGTGCCGGCCTGGCTGGGCGCAACCTGGAAAACCTTTGAGGCGGAAGAAGAAAACGCCCTGTTTGTGATGACCGAAAAAGGCCACAGCCTGTACCGGTTCACCCGTACCTGCCTGGCACAGAAAACCAAACCCGGAAAATTGCCTCCGGAGCACCGGTTTTTTGACCTGTGCCAGGATCTGTATGCGTTGTACAAACAGATGGAAAACAATGTCATCGCCATCAAGCATGCTTTTTTGCCTTTTTATGACCAGGCTTTGGCCCGGCTCAAACAGCAGCAGGGCCAGTGCTTTTTTGATGACCTGGTCAATGATCTGGCCCGGGCCCTGGCAGAAGGCCCTGGCAGAAGGCACCTGGTGCTGGCGGTGCAGAACCGGTATGAAGCCTGTCTCATCGATGAGTTCCAGGACACTGATCCGGCCCAGTACCGCATTTTTTCCACACTGTTTGCAAACACACCTTCCCGGTTCGGAGGGTGCCGGCCGTTTTTCATGATAGGGGATCCCAAACAGGCCATTTATGCCTTCAGGGGCGGGGATATTTTCGCCTATCTGTCTGCCTGCAAAGACAGTGACCAGATGTTCACCCTGGAAAAAAATTACCGCTCCTCCCCTTTGCTGGTGCAGGCGGTCAACGACCTGTTCACTGGCTGTTCCCGGCCGTTTGTGTTTGACGACATCCCATTTACCCGGGTGGGGACCCCGGACACGGCCCGGCATCATCTCATCGATAAAAACGGCCCCGTGGTGCCGCTGCGCTTTGATTTTCTGCCCAGAGACAATCTGGCCCTGGACCGGCAGGGGTTTGTGACAAAAGAAACCGCCCGCCGCCTGATCCCTGAAATTCTGGCCAGAGAGATCCTTGCAGACCTGGCAGCCGGATATACCCTGATTGATAAATCGGGCAGTGAAGACCGGGTGAACTTCGGGGACATGGCCGTACTGGTGCGTACCAACCAGGAGGCCCAGGATGTTAAAGATGCCTTGTCAAATGCACAGATACCGTCCTATCTGTCCAAAACCGGGTCGGTCTTTGATTCCTCCCAGGCCATTGCGCTCAATGATATTTTGTGGGCGGTTTTTTATCCCAGCCATGTGGGATTCATGAAAGCGGCCCTGGCCTCATCCGTGTTCGGGTTTGGTCCGGAGCAGCTGAAAAATTTGTCCCAGCAGGCTTTGTGGCAGTGGCAGGACCGGTTCCGCAACCTCAAAGAGATCTGGGCGGAAAAAGGGTTCATTGCCATGATCATGGATCTGCTCCATTCCAGGGAGGGGCTGCTTCGTCCGGGCCCCGGCCTTGATGAAAGGGGGTTGACCAATTTTTACCACCTGGTGGAGCTGATTTCCCAGGCAGCCCTGCACCGGCACCTGTCCATGTTTTATCTGCTCAAATGGTATCAGGCCCAGCTGTTTGCCGACACCCGGGATGAAGCAGCAGATGAGCTGCGCCTGGAAAGCGACCGAAAGGCCGTGGCCATTGTGACCATTCACAAAAGCAAGGGCCTGGAATATCCCATTGTTTATCTGCCCTACCTGTGGTCAGGTCCCAGGTCCGCAGGTGATGAGCCGGTTCTGTTCCATGACCCGGATGAAGGTTTTAAGCTCTGCATGGACCTGCGCGGAGCCGGGTTCCAGGGCAGCGATACCGCCGGCATGGACCGGTCAGCGGCCCGGCATGAACTCGAAGCCTTTGCTGAGCAGCGGCGGCTGTTGTATGTGGCCGTTACCAGGGCCTCTGCCATGTGCCGGATTGTATGGTCCGGTATCTCCGGAACCGCATCTTCAGCTTTGGGGAGCATGATTCATCCCCGGGGCTGTGCCCAGGATGCAGAGATGATATCTGATCTTGAAAATCTGGCCGGGACCGGGCAGAAAATTCAGGTACAGCTCCTGGCGCCGCCTGAAGCAATCTGTTCTCCTGCACCGGACCAGGTGCTGTTGACTGAACTCAAAGCCAGATCCCTGACCCGGAAGATCAGGCCGGCATTTGGCATCACCAGTTTCAGTGCCCTGGCCGGAGGGCATGCGGCAGGCAGGGATGAGCCGGACCTGCCTGATCCGGCAGGTGAACCAGACCCGGCAGACCGTCCGGAACAGCCGGACCGGACTGATACCCTGATCCGGCTTCAGGCATTTCCCAAAGGGGCGGAGGCAGGGGATTTTTTCCATGCCGTGCTGGAAAATATGGATTTTCAATGGGACCAGACCGCTGTGACCGACTGTGTATCCAGGTATCTGCACCGGTTCGGATTTTTGGAGAACTTTGCTGCAGCCCCGGTTGCGGCAGCAATCAAGGATGTGGTGTCCACACCGCTGCCCGCCGGAACAGACCGGTTCTGCCTGAAGGATATTGCCATGGCCCACCGGATGACTGAAGCACAGTTTTTATTTGATGTGAACCGGCTGCACCTGAGCCATCTTGCAGACCTGTTTGCAAAAACAGACCGGTGGAAAGAGTATGCAAAAAAACTGCGGCGCCTGAATTCGGGGCATCTGTCCGGGTTTATCAAGGGCTTTATCGATCTTGTGGTCCGGTACCAGGGAAAATATTTTCTCATAGATTATAAATCCAATTACCTGGGGGATACCTATGGGGATTATGAACAGTCTGCTCTTTCACAGGCCATGATCAATCATCACTATGTGCTCCAGTACCACATCTATACCGTGGCGCTGCACCGGTATTTGCGTCTGCGCATGAAATCCTATGCGTATGAAAAAGATTTCGGTGGTGTGCTGTACCTGTTCATCCGGGGGATGCACCCGGACCGGCCCGGGTCAGGGGTGTTTTTTGACAGGCCTATGGTCTGCCTTTGAACCACCTTTTTTTGTGAAGGGTGACCAGCGGGGCCACTGGCGCCGGTTTTTCTCTGGCCAGGGAGATCACCACCAGCCCGGAAAAGATCAGCAGGGCGCCTGCACCGGAAAGGGGGGTGAACATCTCCCCCAGCAGCAGCACCCCGAGCAGGCATCCGGTGAGGGGCTCCACCAGCATCAGCAGGGCGGTTCTGGATACCGGCACCACGGAAAGCCCTTTGGCCAGAAGCAGATAGGCGCAGGCCGTGGCCACCAGACCCAGATACAGCACCACGGCCATGCCATGGCCGGTCATTACCCGGGAGAGGTCTTCGGTCAAAAGCCGGGGAAGCACCAGCACCGCCCCCACACAGAGAATAAAAGCAATTCCCAGGACCGGGGAATGATCCGCCACCACGGCCCTGCTTGCCACAAGAGACACGGCATACCCGAATCCTGCGGCCGAGGCCAGAAGAATGCGGGTGGTGTCCGCCTTTACTTCACTGCCTGCCACGGTCAACAGCACGCATCCGGATATGGCCAGCACAGAGGCGATCAACCAGACCCTTGTCAGCTGTTCTTTTTGAAACACAGCACTGAGCAGTCCGGAGATGACCGGGGCGATGCAGATGGCCACAATGGTTCCCAGTGCAACACCGGTTCTGGCCACGGCCTCAAAAAAACACAGCTGAAAAATCACGATTCCGCAGGCGGCAAAAAAGGTGGGCAAAAAAGGCGGACGAAAGGAAGCAGGCTTGATCCTTCCGAATACCGCAGCCAGTAAAAGCAGGGCCGGTCCGCCGATGACCAGCCGTAAAGATCCGATGGCAGTGGCAGAAATGCCTTCCGGTGCCAGGGCCTGGGACGTGCCTGTGGTACCGAACAGAACCGCTGCAAAAATCACCAGTCCGAAACCTTTATAAAGCCTGCTTTTTTCCATTATTTAAACCGGTCATCGGAGCGTTTTTCCCTGACCGCTTTTTCACCGGCCTGCATCCAGCCCGAGGTGCTGTTTTTAACTGCGTCAAATTTTTCCATATAGGGTTTGATATCCAGCAGCGGGGTGCCGTCCAGTACATCGATGTCCTGGACAAACACGGTGCTGCCCTCTATTTTTTTTAACCCGACAATGGAGATGCCGATGTGGTTGGGCCGCAGCGGGGACCGGGTGGAAAACACCCCCCGGGGCTG
>JAIPDY010000164.1 GCA_021737445.1 Desulfotignum sp. | reverse complement strand
GTCCAGTATAGCTGCCACAGTATTGAAACTTCTGTGAATCCCCCCGATATGAATCCCCCTGTACCCCAGTGCCTTGACAATGAGGCCCAGTTTGGCTGCCCGATCAATGGAAAATTTCAGGCCGGTGTGCATATCTTTCCATTCTGTGATCACCCGGTTGTACATTTCATCACCGATATAGGCCCCGGGCACCCGGCAGCGGTTCATGGCCCTAACCGACCTGGGGCTCAATAAATACACCGATGCCATGACTGCCGGGTTTTCACCCCGCTGTTTCAGGTAGGTCATCAATTCTTTGAACTTTTCCACACCATACCCCAGCTGGGTGATGAGAAAGCAGGCCCCTGCCATAAGCTTTTTATCCAGTTTTCTGTACTGAGCATGGGTTTCCGCTTCACTGTTTTTAAAAGGGGATATGGCGCATCCGGTGAAAAATCCGTCAGGATCACCTGAGGCATACAGCCGGTGATTGAGCTGCTGGAGCATGGCTGTCAAAATAACGGAGTCAAAATCAAACACAGGCTTGCCCTGGCCCCCGAACCCTTTACCTGAATAATCTCCGGTCAATGCCAGAATGTTTTTCATCCCCATGCGTGCCAGCTGCAGGGCGCGGCTTTCCATTCCCACCCGGTTCAGGTCCCTGCAGGTGAAATGAACAATGACATCCAGGCCGCATGCAAAAATTTCAGACCCCAGCACATCCGGACTCAAAGATGGATTCCCCCCGGGGTTATCGGTAATGGAAACAGCTGATACCCGGCCGTCTGCAAATGCATCCCTGGCAATACCTTTAAGGGTATCGATATTTCTTCCTTTGGATTCCCGGCCGGGAACCAGTTCCAGGGTCACCACAAAATTTTTGGGGTTGAGCAGCTCATCTTTGAATATTCTCAGCATGAAAGTTCCTTATTTATCCTGATCAAGACATGCAGCCAAAGAGATAACATATATCATATTCTTGCTTTCAAACAAAACCGTGTTTGGTGTCAATTAAAAAAAACATGGTTTACATATGTCTGAACCAAAAGTATTTGCCTCAAGCCTGATCATATCTCTTTTATTTATTTGACAATTGCCGTTCTTTGGGTAAAATAGGCCCCTGATGAATAAATTACTGCGGCAGGTAACCCCCTGACCGAAAAACCAGGAGATGAAAATGAAAATTTTGACCTTGCAGGGCAGTGCCCGGAAAAAAGGCAACACCGCAACCGTGCTTGGCTGGGTGGAAGAGGAACTTATCAACCAGGGCCATGAAGTGACCAGCATCTATCTTAACGACAAAAATCTGAACGGCTGCATGGGCTGTGCCAAATGCAAAGATGTTCCTGATGATGTGGGGTGTGTGCAGAAAGATGATATTCCGGATATTCTTGACCGGATGGTGGCAGCCGATCTGGTAGTATTTGCCTCACCCTTATATTTCTGGGGCGTATCAGCCCAGCTCAAGGCAGTTATAGACAGAACCTACAGCCTCTACACCCGGTTTCATGAAACAGACCATGCCTCTTTGCTGGAAGGCCGGCGTCAGGCACTTCTGGTAACTGGTGCCGGCGGATGGGACAACAACGCCGAGGCAGCATTTACAGCCTTTGGCCGGATGCACAAACCCCACAAAACCATCCATTCCGGAACATTGTACATAGGCAGCTGCACAACCCCGGCAGATATGGATGCATCAGTCAAAGAACAGGCTGTTGCATTTGCCCGAAAAATAACAGCATAATATAAGGTTACAAAGCATAAAGGTCTCTTTGCCCATGGAAGAAAACATCAGCATGCAGATCATGATGCGGTTGCGGCAGATTATTCAGGAGATGTCCAGACACTCAAAACAGCTCCAGGAAAAATACAACATCACCCTGCCCCAGCTGATCTGTCTCAAAGAGGTTGCAGACCACGGCCCCATCGCCATTGGTGCGTTAACGCAAATTGTCTTCATTAATAACTCCACTGTCACCGGCATCATCGACCGCCTGGAAAAACGCAAACTGGTTCAGCGGGTCAGAATCAGCCAGGACCGCAGACAGATTCATGTGGAAATCACCCGGGCCGGCCTGAAATTTTTAGAAGACGCCCCCACCCCCATCCACCACCGGTTCATGGAAAAACTGGAAAAGATGAAAGCCAAGGATGTTTCCATGCTTTTGTGGGGACTTGAGCTGCTGGTGGACATGTTGGACCAGACCGAACCGATATCCAATATCCCCCTTCCACCCAAACATATCATGCATCCGGAAGAAGACTTGACAGACCCCAACGGCAATATTTAGTCCCGATATTTTTTTAGATTTTTTCTTGACAAAACCATTCCAGCCATAGTATTTATGTATAAATATATTTTGAATAGAAAATATTTTATTGTGTAAATACCATGATAATAACTTTCTAACAAAAAATTAACTTGTCCTGCAGTATCTGATATTCCATCGGGGGTTACTTTCATTTGCAGGCTTTTTTTTGTCCGGCACCAAGGCCGGTGTTCATAACCTAACTCGAAAATAGGAGACAGCGCCATGAAAGATTTTTCATTTGTTTTGCCAAAAGTAAAAAAAGCAGACCAGGGAAAAGAAAAAATCATAGTGACATACAAAGGTAAAACCAAAGAGCTGCTCACCCATAATTATGCGGAAATTTACAAAATTCCCGGGCTTTATGAAAACCTGTTTTATGACACCCTGGCCTGCCAGTCCCCCAAGGTTGTCTGCGGTCTTTTAAATAAAGCCATCAACGGCTCCCGGTCTGATTCCGACGAACTGGTGGCCCTGGATGTGGGTGCCGGCAACGGAATGGTGGGAGAAGAACTGGCACAGATCGGGTTTGACACGGTTTTAGGGATAGATATCATTGAAGAAGCAGCTGAAGCCACTGATAGAGACCGGCCCGGTATTTATGATGCCTATTATGTGGAAGATCTGACCGCCCTGCCTGATGATGTGGAGTCTGAAATTGTTGGAAAAAATCCCAACTGCATGTCCATTGTGGCGGCTCTGGGGTTTGATGATATCCCGCCCGAAGCCTTTGCCAGCGGATACAATCTTATCGCAGATGACGGCTGGATCGCATTTAACATCAAAGATGAATTCCTCCAGGAAAACCATCCTTCGGGATTTTCCAAACTCATTGGTGAAATGGTGGATGCAAATATCATGGAAATCGTTGAAAAGAAACGCTACCAGCATCGGCTGTGCCTGGACGGGACCCCGCTGAACTATTATGCGGTTGTGGGAAGAAAACAGGAACCCATTTCAGATAAAGTCATCCGGCAATACCAGTAATCCGGCAATATCAGTATCTGCACCAGTCAGTTATATGTGCACCGATAAAATTCATCAGCACTGACAGCATTACCAAACCAAAAAAATGGAGAAAACATATGTTACAGGATATAACCACCTTTCAACCCCGGTTAAAGGTCTTTAATAAAAAACAGGCAATGGCCATCCATGATGCAGCCTTGAAAATTCTTGCAACCACAGGGTTCCGCATGGAACATGAGGGTGTCCTGGAAATGCTGCTGGACAACGGATGCAGCATGGACAAGGACAACCGTGTGACCATGCCCGAAGCCCTGGTGGAAAATGCCGTCATGTCTGCCCCTAAAAAATTTGATATCTATGATCAGGCCGGAAACCTGGCCATGCCCCTTGAAGGTGAAAACTTTTTCTTTGGCACCGGTTCTGATACGATTTTCACCATTGACCTTGAAACCGGCGAGAGAAGACGGCCTGTGCTGGCAGACACCGGTAATTTTGCCCGGCTGGTGGATGCGCTTCCCAACATGGATTTTTCCATGTCCATGGGAAACCCTGAAGATGTGGACATTGAACAGATTTATGTCCAGGTTTTTGAAGAGATGGTCCGCAACAGCAACAAGCCCATCTGCTTTATTGCCGACAGCGGCAGGGATATAAAACAGATATATGACATCGCCTGCGCGGTTGTGGGCGGAGAAAAAGAGTTGCGAAAAAAACCTTTTTTATTCAACTATTCCGAAGCCATCAGCCCGCTGCACTATCCGGAAAACGTCATGGAAAAACTGGTGTTCTGTGCCCAAAAAGAGATCCCCATCTGCCTGCCTTCAGGGTGCAATGCCGGAGGCGGGGGACCTGTGACCCTTGCCGGTGCAATGGCCCAGGGTATTGCGGAAAACCTGGTGGGACTTGTGATCCACCAGCTGGCCAACAAAGGCGCACCGTTTTTATTTGCCCCCAATGTCTCTGTTCTGGACATGATGCACACCGTGGTTTCCTATGGATGCACGGAATGGAGCCTCACCCAGGCTGCCTTTGCCGACATGCGCGATGAACTGTACCAGATCCCCATCTGGTCTTTTGCCGGTTCAACCGATTCCAAAGTCATTGATGCCCAGGCAGGGGCTGAAGGCATGCTGTCCATTATCACGGCCATGCTGTCCAGGTGCAATGTGATCCATGATGTGGGATATATTGAATCCGGTCACACCTCCAGCCTGGAAATGCTGACCATGGCAGATGAAATGGTGGCCATGGCCAAATTTTTTGTGGAAGGTATCCCTGTGAACGAGCAGACCCTGGCCCTAGATGTCATTGACCGGGTCAGCAAAAGTTCTGAAAATGCCATATTTTTAAGTGATCCGCACACCTTTGCCCATTTCCGCACAGCCCATCTCATACCGGAACTCATGGACAGGTCCAGATTTGAGTCCTGGGAAAAAGAGGGCAAAACAGATCTGTTCACCAGGTGCAATGAAAAGGCAAAAGCGCTGCTTTCCTCCCATGAGGTCGAAAAGACATCCCGGGCGAAAGAGGCTCTGACAGCCCTGTAATAAAAGCTTTCCGATTCCTGGAGATGCTCGTTTGATGCCCGGAACTACCGGTGTTTTTCCGGTGGTTCCGGGCATTCTTTTTTGACAGTCCTGTCAGTCATTGCGGGCATCCAGAAATTTCATGGCAGCGCCCACCAGACCCACGGCCACAGGCAGCAGATAGTCGGATATGGTCCCGGATTCACCGGTGTTTTCAGCTATTCCAGGTATCAGTATAATATGGCTTAAAGGGTATTTTTTCAGATTGGACAGCCTGATATCTTTGGAAAAGCCCTTCTGGGTTATGACCACCATCCGGGCATACCGGCTGCCGAAAGTGGCCAGTTCATCCAGGGCAGCATCAAACCGGGCTTCGCTGGTGGCGTCGATAATAATAAGGCAATCCTGGTCTGTATCATATTCCGGCCTGAGCACCGGCAGATACCACTGGCCGTCAACAAAAAAGGGCAGAACCGCATCCGGTGAAAACGGCATGGATATTTTGGATAAAAATTCATCCACTGCAGCCCCTCCCAGGTAACGGGTTTCCCATTCGTGCACCAGATTTTCCCCAAAAGTTGCTTTCAAAGTTTTTTCAGGTACCAGTTTTACATATTTTTCATCTGCCCTGTAGTCCACCATTACCAGGTGGGAATAGGCGGAAACCCCAAAGGGATCGCTTTCTATGCCCCGGGCTTTCCAGCCCCTGAAATGGGTTTTCCAGGTGATACAATTTCCCCGCATACCGGTTAAAAACAACTGTTTTTTATATGCCTGATTTTCCCGGACAGCAGTTTGCAGCTCCCGGCGCAGGCCGGCATCAGCCAGAATTGTCTGCACCATGGGCACCATCAGTTTGAGATGTGCATCAAACCGCTTTGCCCGCCCGGGAAACCTGAAAGACATCACCTTTGAAAAAAACAGGGACAGTGCCACATACACATGTTCGTACCGGCACAAAAGGCCTGGGTTTTTCACATAATACCCGTCATGGGAACCGGCAGATAATTTTTGGGATACCACATCATTCTCAGGACCGATCCAGAGTATATTTTCATGGGGATAATTGAATATGGCAGACAACCTGTCTGCATCCGGTGTCTGTGAAGCAACAATCATCACCAGGTTGTCTTCCAGGCTGATCCCTTTGAGTTTTTCGGCAAACTCCACCTGGATGGGGATACCTAAAAAAGGTTCCCACAACCGCGCAAAATTCCGGCACCCGGCTTCCGCCAGGTTGTCCATGGGAACAAAAATCAGAATTCCATCCTCTGCCAGATGGGTAAAAATCATCCGGGACAACTTTTCAAGCCGGATATCACTGCTGGAACGGGTAAAAACAGCTGAAAACATATCTTTTTCATGCAGGGCAGCTCCCAGCAAAAGAAGATCCTTGTAATAGCGCTTTTCAATATTGTCTTTTGCCAGATTTATCCAGCATGGCGGCTTTTGCCGATGTTGCACCATGGGGTAAATACCAAGCCCCAGGGCCTGCTGTTTCTGATCCATATCATCCAGAATATCGGAAAACGACCAGCCTTTGCCGTTTTTTGTCCTGCCGGCTGTAACGGATTTGGCCATGTTTCTGGGCATTTCACCTGCCAGCCTTCCCTGGGCAAGGCCAAAATAAAATCCCAGTAAAAACAGAAACGGCAAATCCATGAAAGGCTGAAAATGGGCAGACACCTTGGGCAGCAGAATCACCTGATCTGCCAGTTCTCTGATCACTTCCTGTTCCCTGTTCTGGTACGTGACTGCTGTAAAGGGCGTATTGTTTCGGTGCAGGGCCTCCATGAACCGGACAGCTTCATCCAGGCGCTGTCTGTTGGTGGCAAGCACCAGTATGAAATCATCTTCAGTCATTGGGATCTCCAGAAAGCGGTCCAGCTCTGAATAGTCAACCGCTGTTCCCATGGAGGTCCAGGCATTGAGTTCCAGGTTGAGTGCCCCGACTTTGGCGGCACCCACATCGTGAAACGCATCAACAATATAGTGAAAAACGGTTTTTTGCATATTTTTGGTTGCTTTTGTACAGAATGCCGGCACTGATTCATCCGTGAGCATGGTATTCAGAAGTTCCGGCAGGGTGTGCATCTCTTTGACCAAATCGGCACCGGTATCTGTTTTACCGGATACAACCCTGCACATATACAGACAGAACAGATCCAGGGTCAAAAGCATGCACATGGCACTTTTCAATGGTGCCACCGTGACCTCTTCTCCGCTGAGCACCGGGATGACCCCTGCACTTTTCCGCACCACCAGGGCCATGTCGGAAAACGGTTTTTCCGTGATACCTATCATGAGAATATTCTGCCTGAGAAGCATCACGGCAAAATCAATCATATCCGAGGTGGTGCCGGACCAGGAGACCATGACCACCAGGTCCCGGTCCGGATTGATAGCGGTTTTCACATGACCGATATCCGAAGGGGTGCTCACAACAAGGTTTATGCCGGAAAAAAACGGTTCCATGGT
>JAIPDY010000234.1 GCA_021737445.1 Desulfotignum sp. | reverse complement strand
GTGAAAAAGGCGGTTTTGAAAAAGCGGTTTCCATATATAACTGTACCAAATTTGTCCGGTCCAACCAGAACACCTGCTTCAACCACCGGCCCATTGTTGACAAGGGCGACAAGGTAGTAAAAGGACAGGTGATTGCCGACGGCCCGTCCACTGAAATGGGGGAGCTGGCCCTGGGTAAAAATGTGACAGTGGCATTTATGCCCTGGGATGGATACAACTATGAAGATTCCATTCTGGTGAGTGAACGGCTGGTAAAAGACGGCGTTTACACATCTGTTCATGTGGAAGAGTTTGAGGTGCTTGCACGGGATACCAAGCTTGGAAAGGAAGAGATCACCAGAGATATCCCCAATGTGGGGGAAGATGCACTGAAAAATCTGGATGAAAGCGGGATAATTCGCCTGGGTGCTGAAGTTTTCCCGGGAGACATTCTGGTGGGAAAGATAACGCCTAAAGGCGAAACACAGCTGTCTCCAGAAGAAAAACTGCTCAGGGCCATCTTTGGTGAAAAAGCCGGGGATGTTAAAGATACCTCTTTGACCGTCCCCCCGGGCGTCAGCGGTAAGGTGATTGATGCCAAAGTTTTCTCCAGAAGGGGACTGCCCAAAGATGACAGAACCCGGCTCATTGAAGATGAGGAAATTGAACGTCTGGAAAAAGACCGGGATGATGAAATCACTATCATTTCCCAGGTGGCAACAGAAAAGGTTGAATCTGTTCTTGACGGACACGCTGTGCTTTCAGATCTGGAAAAAACCGGCAAAATACTGGTTAAACAGGGCACCAGGATAACGCATGGTGTGCTTGACGGCATACCGGTTCCATCCCTGGTGAATCTGGTGGTGGAGGATGCTGTGGCCACCGAAAAAGCCCAGGTCATTCTGGAACAGGCGCAGGCCCAGATCAAAAAGGCACGGGAACATTTTAACCGCCAGGTATCCCGGTTTGAAAAAGGTGATGACCTGCCACCGGGTGTTTTGAAACTTATCAAGATCAGCGTTGCCATGGAACGGGTATTGTCGGTGGGAGACAAGATGGCCGGCCGGCACGGCAACAAGGGTGTCGTGTCCCGGATACTGCGGGTGGAGGATCTGCCCTATTTTGCTGATGGCCGGCCTGTGGACATGGTACTCAATCCCCTGGGGGTGCCTTCCCGGATGAATGTGGGTCAGATTCTGGAAATCCACCTGGGCCAGGCAGCGTTTGGCCTGGGCCAGCAGATTAACCAATTCATAGAAGACAAGAAACTGGCAGATCTTCGGGCCAAGGTGAAAAGTGTGTTTTCATTGACCATCAAACAGAAGGCAGATGATATTGAAGATGTTCTGGCCAACTGGATTGATGTCATGGATGATCAGGAACTGATTGAATTTGCTTCATTGTACCGCAATGGGGTCCATACGGCAACTCCTGTATTTGACGGGGCCACTGAAGATGAAATAAAAGATCTTCTTGAGATGTCGGGCTATCAAAGGTCAGGCCAGTCCAGACTTTATGACGGCAGGACAGGTGAACCCTTTGACACGCCGGTCACTGTGGGTACCATGTATATGCTCAAGCTCCATCACCTGGTGGATGACAAACTCCATGCCCGGTCCATCGGCCCCTATTCCCTGGTTACCCAGCAGCCCCTGGGCGGCAAGGCACAGTTCGGGGGACAGCGGCTTGGTGAGATGGAGGTATGGGCCATGGAGGCCTATGGTGCGGCCCATGCCCTTCAGGAATTTCTGACCGTTAAATCCGATGATATGACAGGCAGAACACGCATGTATGAGAAAATAGTAAAAGGCCAAAGTGTTCTGGAGCCGGGTATGCCTGAATCATTCAGGGTATTGATCAAGGAACTCAACAGTCTGGGCCTGGATATGAATCTTATTGAAGGCAGCAAATAAGGAGAAAGCATTGGATAATATATACGATTTCTTCGCAAAACCCAAAGATCCCAAGGTATATCAGGGTGTTCAGATCAGCCTTGCATCTTCAGACCAGATAAGAGAGTGGTCCCATGGCGAGATCAAAAAACCGGAGACCATCAATTACCGGACCTTCAAACCTGAGCGGGACGGACTGTTCTGTGCAAAGGTTTTTGGCCCCACCAAAGATTACGAGTGCAACTGCGGCAAATACAAAAGGATGAAACACCGGGGGGTGGTCTGTGAAAAATGCGGGGTTGAGGTTATCCAGTCCAAGGTGCGGCGTGAACGCATGGCCCATATTGAGCTGGCCTCTCCGGTCTCCCATATCTGGTTTTTGAAAAGCCTGCCCTCCAAAATCGGGAACGCCCTGGATCTCACCTTGAAAAATCTGGAAAAGGTGCTCTATTTTGACTCCTATATTGTGACTGATCCCAAGGACACGGGATTGAAAAAATACCAGCTTTTGTCTGATGATCAATACTATGAGGCCATTGAAACATTCGGTGACAAGTTTGAATCAGGTATCGGTGCTGAGGCGATTTTACGGCTTCTGGATGAAATAGACCTCCAGGCCACCCATGACATGCTCAAAGAAGAAATAAACCTTACCAAATCGGTGGCCAAACAGCAGAAAATGGCCAAACGGCTCAAGGTGATTTCTGCATTTCTGACATCGGGTATTGAGCCCTCACGCATGATTCTGACCGCCTGCCCCATACTGCCTCCGGATCTCCGGCCCCTGGTTCCCCTGGAGGGCGGCCGGTTTGCCACATCCGATCTTAATGATCTGTACCGCAGGGTGCTCAACCGCAACAACCGGCTCAAACGCCTGGTGGATCTCAACGCTCCGGACATCATTGTCAGAAATGAAAAACGGATGCTCCAGGAATCGGTGGATGTGCTGTTTGACAACGGCCGCCACGGCCGGGTGGTTACCGGCACCAACAAACGGCCCCTTAAATCGTTGAGTGATACCCTGAAAGGCAAACAGGGCCGTTTCCGCCAGAACCTTCTTGGAAAACGGGTGGATTATTCCGGCCGTACCGTTATCACGGTGGGATCTGAGCTGCGGCTGCACCAGTGCGGTATCCCTAAAAAAATGGCTCTGGAGCTGTTCAAACCCTTTATTTATAATTATCTGGAGCAAAAGGGCCTGGTTTCCACGGTGAAGAGTGCCAAAAAAATGGTGGAAAGAGAAGAAACAGAAGTGTGGGATGCACTGGAGTCGGTGGTAAAGGAATATCCGGTGATGCTCAACCGGGCACCAACTCTTCACCGCCTGGGGTTCCAGGCATTTGAGCCGGTTCTCATCGAAGGCAAGGCCATTCAGCTTCATCCTCTGGTCTGTCCGGCATTCAATGCTGATTTTGACGGCGATCAGATGGCGGTGCATGTGCCCCTGTCTTTGGAGGCGCTTTTGGAAGCCCGGGTGATGATGCTTTCCACCAACAATATTTTGTCACCTGCCAATGGTCAGCCTATCATTGTTCCCACCCAGGATATTGTTCTGGGTATTTATTACATGACCCGGGCTGTGTCCAACCAGAAAGGGGCAGGCAGTGTTTTTTCCTCCATTGAAGAGGTGAGGTATGCCTTTGATGCCGGTGAACTGGCACTGCATGCCAAAATAAAGGTGCGGATCGAAGGGGAGATTTATGAGACCACAACAGGTAGAATTTTGTTGTGGGAGACCATTCCAGGTGATACCCTGCTCAGTTTGAGCCGGATACGCACCGATTCCCAGGAAGCTTGTGAAGCTGCCCAGGCTGAACTCAAATCCGGGGGAGCCTTTGAAAAGGTATCAAAAAAATATTCAGATGATGAAATTAAGAAAAACAGAGGCAAAACCGAGTTTCTGACCCGCAAGGAATTCAAAAATCTTTTTCAGGTGTCGGATGTGGTGGTGGAGCAGTTATTCGGGCTCAAGCAGGACCAGTTCACCGATATACGGATGGTGGGTGATAAATACACCATATTCAAGGTGGATGAACGCAAAACCACCCTGCCTTTCAATCTGGTCAATAAACTCATGGACAAAGGGTCCATTGTCAATCTTATTGATTATGCCTACCGGAATATCGGCCTTAAAGAAACCGTTGTCCTGTCTGACCGGCTCAAAGATATCGGATACAAATATTCCACCCTGGGAGGATTGTCCATCTGTGTGGACGATATGATCATACCCAATCAGAAATGGGACATTATTGCCAGTGCGGAAAAGAGTATCCAGGATATTAAAAGCCAGTATTCTGAAGGGTTGATCACCCAGGGGGAAAAATATAACAAGGTGGTGGATATCTGGGCACAGGCCACAGATGATATCGCCAATGCCATGATGGAGGTGATGAAAAATCCCACTGGTGCCAAAAATATTGAAGCCCTGGAGGGGTTGAATGCTGTCTATGTCATGGCGGATTCGGGTGCCAGAGGATCAAAGGATCAGATGCGGCAGCTGGCCGGTATGCGGGGGCTGATGGCCAAACCGTCCGGTGAAATTATCGAAAACCCCATTACCGCATGTTTTCGGGAGGGATTGACAGTTCTTCAGTATTTTATTTCCACCCATGGTGCGCGTAAAGGACTGGCAGACACCGCCTTGAAAACAGCCAATTCAGGATATCTGACCCGCCGTCTGGCAGATGTGGGCCAGGACTGCACCATTATTGAAGATGACTGCGGCACCATCAACGGTATTGAGGTGGAGGCCCTGTATGAAGGCGGCGAAGTCATTCAGACACTGGGTGAACGTATCCTGGGCAGAGTCATCCAGGAAGATGTCAGGGATCCCTATTCTGATGAATTTATTGTGGGGATGGACACGGAACTTACTGAGTCCCATGTGGCAAAAATTGAAGAAGCCGGTGTTCAGAAAGTTAAAATCCGGTCGGTGCTGACCTGCAATTCAAAGCATGGTGTCTGTTCCCGGTGCTATGGCCGGGATCTGGCTCACGGGGATACTGTGGAGATAGGTCAGGCCATCGGTATTGTGGCAGCCCAGTCCATTGGTGAACCCGGCACCCAGTTGACCATGCGGACGTTTCACATCGGCGGCACCGCCTCCAGAAAAGTTGAGGTAGCAGAGGTCAAGGCCCGGGTCGGAGGGATTCTCAAATACAATGAGAACCTTCAGACGGTAACCACGGCTGCCAGTGAAGTTATTGTCATGAACCGCAAAGGCGGCGGGGTGACCATCGTGGGTGAAGATGGCAGGGAAAGGGCAAAAGAAACCGTGATTTACGGGGCCACCCTCCAAGTGAGAAACGGGCAGCCCATTGAACCCGGTGAAATTATTGCCAGCTGGGATCCTTTTACCACACCGATTATCACGGAGGTGTCCGGCAGGGTCAGGTTTGCGGATATAGAAATCGGCAATACCGTCCAGGAGCAGATCGATCCGGTGACCGGCAAGGTCAGCCGTACCATTACAGAAGGTAAAGATTCTGAAACCCGTCCCCGCATCACCCTGCGGGACCAGAGCGGCAAAGCGGTGAAACTGCCGTCTTCCAGTGCACCGGCCCGGTACTATCTGCCGGTGAATGCCATCCTTACAGTAGAAGAAGATGACCATATACTGGCGGGAGATGTCATAGCCAAACTGCCACGGGCCACCACCAAAACCAAGGATATCACCGGCGGTCTGCCCAGGGTTGCGGAACTGTTTGAGGTGAGAAAACCAAAAGATCCAACCATTTTGACTGAAATTGACGGTACCGTCAGTGTTTCCAAGGGAACCAAGGGCCGCCAGAAAGTCACCGTCACCCCGTCAGATGTGGGAGAGAAAAAGGAATATGCCATCCCCAAAGGACAGCATGTGACCGTGTATGACGGCGATTATATCAAGGCGGGTGATCCGCTCATTGCCGGCAGTGCCAATCCCCAGGATATCATGAATATTAAAGGCGAGGTGGCTCTGGCCAAATACCTGGTGGATGAAGTCCAGGAGGTGTACCGGCTCCAGGGGGTCAGGATCAATGACAAGCATATCGAGGTGGTGATCCGTCAGATGATGCGCAGAGTAAAGGTGATTTCCACAGGAGACACCAGCTTTATTCCGGATGAACAGGTGGACCGGGTGGTGTTTGAGGAAACAAACAGGGAAGTCGCCATGAAGGGCGGTGAGCCGGCCAAGGGAGAACCTCTGATTCTGGGGATTACCAAAGCGTCCTTGTCCACAGACAGCTTTTTGTCTGCAGCATCTTTTCAGGAAACCACCAAGGTATTGACCCTGGCGGCCATTGAAGGTAAGTATGACGGCCTCAAGGGCCTGAAGGAAAATGTGGTGATGGGCCGGTTGATACCTGCTGGCACCGGGTTTCCGGGATATCGGGATGTTGAGGTGGGGTTTGGAGAAGCAGCGCAAATTTAATAGATAATCAAAAATATCTTGACATTTATAAATTTGAAAAGTAAAATTAAATATTTTGTCGTGTATGACGATGTATTGAATCGATAAGGAGCGTTGAAAAGATTATGCCGACCATTAATCAGTTGGTTAGGAAAAGTAGAAAAAAAGCTGAGAAGAAGGTGAGTACGCCTGCTTTGAAGGGCGGCCCTCAGAAACGCGGTGTTTGTACCAGGGTGTATACATCAACACCTAAAAAGCCGAACTCTGCCTTGAGAAAAGTGGCAAGGGTCCGCTTGACAACCGGTATGGAAATTGCCGCCTATATTCCGGGAATGGGGCACAATCTCCAGGAACACTCTGTCGTCCTGGTCCGGGGTGGCAGGGTGAAAGACCTTCCGGGTGTCCGCTACCATATCGTCAGGGGTGCGCTGGATACGCTGGGCGTGGATGACAGAAGACAGGGCCGTTCAAAATACGGTGCCAAGAGGCCCAAGTAAGCTGATGGGTCTGGATGTTTAATGGATAATATTGGGTGGACAGGACATATGGCACAAAAACAGATCATAATTGAAAATTTCACAAAACATACCACGCTGGAACAAAAACTTGCTGCAAAATTTGTCAATTGCGTGATGAAAAACGGCAAGAAAAACGCGGCCCGGAAAGTGGTAACCAGTGCATTGCAAATGGCTGAGGAAAAAATCGGAGAGCCTGCCCTGGACGTGTTTAAAAAAGCAGTCGATAATATCAGGCCTGCTGTGGAGGTAAAATCCAGAAGAATCGGCGGGTCCACCTATCAGGTTCCCACTGATATCAATCCGGCCAGACAAACCGCCCTGGCTTTCAGGTGGCTGATCAATTTCAGCCGCAACCGTTCTGAAAAAGGGTTTGAAAAAAAACTGGCAGCTGAGTTGATGGATGCATACAACCAGCGGGGCGGAGCCATTAAAAAGAAAGAAGATACTCACAAGATGGCAGAAGCCAATAAGGCGTTTGCACATTTTAGGTGGTAAATATTTTAAAAATCCTGATAACATTCCAATGGAGGAATAGAAAAGATGGCTAAGGAGAAATTTGAGCGGAAAAAGCCGCATGTGAACATTGGAACCATAGGTCATATTGACCATGGCAAGACCACGCTGACCGCCGCGATCACCAAGCATGCCGGATTAAGGGGGAACGCGACCTATGT
>JAIPDY010000163.1 GCA_021737445.1 Desulfotignum sp. | reverse complement strand
TGCCGTGAAACTTTTCGGGCAGAGGCCGCACCGCTTTTGACAGCAGCCTGAAACCGGTTGCCAGGATGGTCCATTCGCCGGTCCGGGTCTGGAACAGAGGACCTGTCACACCTATAAAATCACCGATATCCAGTTTTTTGAACAGATCATAGGTATCATCTCCCACCTTGTTTTTCTGGATATACACCTGCATCTGTTCTGATCCGTCCTTGAACCGGACAAAAGAGGATCTGCCCATTTTGTTGATGGCCATCATTCTGCCGGCCAGTTTGAACGTTCTGCCGTTTTCTCCCAGAGAGGCTGAATCTGTGGCAATGATCTCTCTGAGCTGCGCTGCGGTGCATGATGTTTTAAAGTCATTGGGATAAAGGGGAATGCCCTTTTCTTTGATTGCGGATATCTTCTCTTTTCTGGCCTGTATGACCTGGGTGTCTTTGTCCATGGATAATGGTTGCTTTCGTTGTATTTTTTTAAGGTTTCAATATGATAAAACATAAATAAATAGCCTGATTGACCGGTGTTTGTCAAGATTTTGTTGCCGCCTCTTCTGAAACCGCGTTGTTGAAAATAATGGTGAACACCGTTCCTTTGCCGGGAATGGAATCAAAATCGATCATCCCGTCATAGGTTTCAATGAGCCGGTGAATAATGGACAGGCCCAGGCCGGTACCTTCCGGTTTGGTGGTAAAGAACGGATCAAATATGTGCCTGGCTTTTTGGGGATCAATGCCTTGGCCATTGTCCTGAATAGTCAGATAGATGCGGTTGCCGCGCGGAGATGTCAGGGTGATGACAATTTTGCCCTGGTCGGGGATCGCCTGGGCCGCGTTTTTAATCAGGTTCCACAGAATCTGCTGAAGATGCACCGGATCAATGTTGACCGCCAGGGTCTCATCCATGCGGGTTAAAATCTGAATCCGGTCCTTGAACTCTTCAGTATTTAAAAAAAGAGACACCACATCTGTGATCGCTTCATGGATCATCACCGGTTTTGCGTTGGCATTGCCGGGTTTGGCAAACAACCTGATCTCATTGGCGATCAGCTTGAGCCGTTCGGTTTCCCGCAAAATAATTTTCATGAGCCGGTCTTCACTGCTATCGGGCCGGGCTTCCTCCCTGAGCAGCTGGATTGAACCGGCCAGGGAGGCAAGCGGATTTTTTATTTCATGGGCAATGCCTGAGATCATTTCATCCATGGCCTCCATTTTTTCCACCCGGTTAAAATGGGCACGGGTGATTTTCAGGTCCTGGCGGGCCTGTTTCACCTGCATGGCCAGCAATCCGCTTAAAAACGCCACCGCAAAACAGGCACCCATGATAATGATAATCCGGTACATCACATGGGTGGGATCCATGGCTGCCGGCACAGTATGATGACCTAAAAAAGGCGGAAGAATCCTGTAGTATTCCAGCACGACCAACAGTCCATACTGGATCCCTGAAAGACCTGCAATGATCAGGCTGCCTTTTTGCAATACCAGCATGGCACAATAGATAATGATCAGCAGGTATAAAAAGGTGAACATGGAATCAAAACTGCCGGTGACATAAATGATGAACGTCACCACAAAAGTGTCCAACAGAATCTGGACATAGGATAGCACCAGCAGTTTTTTGCCCTGGTTGAGCCACAGGGCATATACCACCGACAAAAACAGTATGCCAGCCGACAGATAATACAGTGTAATAAAGGGCTGGGACAGAAAAGACAAATTTTCACCAGTAGAGAACACAAGGCTGGAAAAAATCAATACAATGCAGAAAATCACCCGGGCCAGGATGATCCACTTGAGCTGCTGCACCATATCAGATTGATCCTGAAACGGTTCAGATGCTGCTGCCAGGTTATCCAATGCCGCCTGCCATGGAAAAAATTGGAAGATACATGGCAATGACCAGGCCGCCCACCACCACCCCCAGAAAAACCAGCATAAAGGGTTCAATCATGTCTGTGAGGTTCTTAACCGCCTGATCCACCTCTTCATCATAGAAATCCGCTATTTTTTCCAGCATGATATCCAGGGCACCTGTGGATTCACCCACGGAAATCATGGAGCAGACCATGGAGGGAAACACCCCGCTTTCCAGGAGGGGATCGGCCATGGACCGGCCTTCAGAGATCCCGGTTTTAACATCGGTAACGGCAAATTCCACGATTTTATTTCCTGCGGTTCTGCCCACGATATCCAGGGCCTCCAGGATAGACACACCCGAAGAGATCATGGTGCTGGTGGTCCGTGTGAATTTGGCCACCGCCACCTTCCGGATCAAAAGGCCCACGACCGGCAGCCTCAAAAACAGATCATCCATCAGGATTCTGCCTTTTTTGGTCTTGTAGAACCGCCTTATCAAAAAAAGGGTGCCTATGATTGCGCCGAGAATATACCCGATATTGGCAATCACAAAATTGCTCAATCCCACCACCATCAGAGTGGGACCCGGCAGGGCAGACCCCATGCTGGCAAACATCTCCTCAAACACAGGTATCACAAATACCAGAATGATGCCCACCACGATAATGGCCACGATAATGGTGATAATGGGATAGGTCATGGCACCTTTGACCTGTTTTTTGAGCTTTGCCATTTTTTCCATATAAGCAGACAGCCGGCTTAAGATCACATCAAGAATACCGCCGGCCTCCCCTGCCGCGATCATGTTCACAAACAACTCGTTGAAATCATCTGGAAATTTTTTTAAGGCATCGGCAAAGGTTTCTCCGGATTCCACCGATTCCTTGATTTTTTTTAAATGTCTTTTAAATGTCGGATTTTCCTGCTGGGCCTGGAGGATTTCCAGACATTGCAGCAGCGGCAGGCCGGCGTCGATCATGGTGGAAAACTGCCTGGCAAAAATGATGACATCGCTTTCCTTTACCTTGGGCTGAAGAAAACCGATATTTTCAAACAGGTCCTTGGGCTTTTTTTTAATCCTGCCAGGGGTTATTTTTCTTCTCAAAAGGGTGTTTCGGACATGTTCAGAGGTTTCTGCCTCCATCTCGCCCTTTACAACCCTGCCCCTGGGATTTTTACCTTTCCATTGATAGACAACCGGCATATAATTTCCTTAACATGTTATGGTTAAAGGCCCGGGCCGGATCACAACAACCGGCAATTATCATTATAACAGAACACCTGAATTTGTAAAATTGACATAGATAGTCTATATAACATACAGATACGCAATCTCTCAACAGGAGTTAATACGTGCCGTCTAAAAAAAAAGGCATCTGTGCCAAAACCATCATCACCAGCCATGTGAATGCAGATTATGATGCCATTGCCGCCATGCTGGCGGCCCAGAAGCTCTATGAGGATGCGCTGATCATTTTTCCCGGGTCCCAGGAAAAAAATCTGCGGAATTTTTTCATCAACTCCATGGGCTATCTGTTCAACATGGCAGACCCGGCGGCCATTGATTTTTCCAGAACAGATACCCTGGTGCTGGTGGATACCCGCCAGAAAAACCGTCTCACAGGGGTAAAACACCTGCTGGAAAAAAAACAGTTGGCTGTCCATGTTTATGACCATCACCCCCCGGGACCTGATGATGTAACCGCAACCATGGAAGTCACCCGGTTTTATGGGGCTACCACCACCATCCTGTGTGAAATTCTTCAGGAGAAAAATATTGTTCCCACCCCGGAGGAAGCCACGGTCATGGCTCTGGGAATATATGAAGACACAGGAGTGTTTACCTATTCCTCCACCACCCAGGCCGACTTTGTCCAGGCAGGATACCTGCTGTCCTGCGGAGCCAGCCTTAATACCATTGTGAGCCTGGTGGTCAGGGAAATTAAATCGGAACAGGTCACCTGGCTCAATGATCTGCTCAATGAAATGACCGTACACAGGATCAACGGCATTGATGTCCATATATCTGCCATCTCCTCTCCTTCCTATATCACAGACCTGGCATCCATTGTCCAGAAAATCATGCGCATGGAAAACCTGGACATCTATTTTGGCATTGTGCTCATGGGCAACAAAATCCATATCATTGCCAGGAACCGGATACCTGAAGTGGATGTTGGCCGGATTCTGTCGGTGTTCGGCGGCGGGGGCCATGCCTATGCCGCATCTGCCAAGGTGGATGACCATACCCTGCCCCAGGTGGAGCTTATGCTCATTGACCAGCTGAAAAAAGAGACCACACAGATCCAGGTGGCAAAGTCTTTGATGTCATCTCCTGCCATCACCATTGAACCCGGGGCTTTTTGTGAAAAGGCCGGCAGTATCATGACCCGCTATAATATCAATACCCTGCTGGTTGTGAATCAGGAAAAAAAAACCTATGAAGGGTATATTACCCGCCAGGTGGTTGAAAAAATACTTTTTCACAAACTCAAGGACCGGCCTGTGGAAGAATACATGAACTCAGAAGCCACATCTGTAACATCAGATGCAGACATTTTAGAAATTGAATACAAGATTATCGAGGAAAAACAGCGGATTATCCCTGTAATAGACAATAAAGAGATCAAAGGGGTTATCACCCGCACAGATCTGCTCAACTATCTGGTTGCCCATGATAAGGCGATCAAGAACACAGATCAGCTTCTCTTTAAAAAACAGGGCACCAAAAAACGCCAGGTCCATAATATCATGGAACAAAGGCTGGATGCCGCTACCCTGGACCTGCTCAAATCCATAGGCGCAGCCGGAGATGAGCTGGATCTCAACCTTTATGTGGTGGGTGGGTTTGTAAGGGATCTGCTGCTGCAACGAAAGGTGGATGACATCGATATTGTTGTGGAAGGGGACGGCATAGCCTTTGCCAGACATTTTGGGAAAAAAATGAACTGCCGGGTAAACACCCATAAGAAATTCGGCACCGCCGTGATCATATTTCCCAATAATGTCAAGGTTGATGTGGCCTCTGCCCGGCTGGAATATTATGATTTTCCCGCAGCCCTGCCCATTGTGGAAAAAAGTTCCATCAAACGGGACCTGGCCCGCCGGGATTTCACCATCAATACCCTGGCTTTGAGCCTGAACCCAAAAACATTCGGCACCATGATCGATTATTTCGGGGCCAGCCGGGACCTGAAGGACAAAACCATCCGCACGATCCACAATTTAAGTTTTGTGGAGGACCCCACCCGGATATTTAGGGCCATTAAATTTGCCAACCGGTTTGGGTTCAAGATCGGCAAGGTCACTTCCAACCTCATTAAAAACGCCATCAAGGTGGATTGTTTTAAAAATTTAAGCGGACTTAGGGTACTGTCTGAACTCAAACAGATATTCAGCGAGGAAAACCCCATTCCCGCCATCCATACCATGGCATCCTACGGCCTGGAAAAGGTGATTCACCCGCAGCTGGATATCAATTCTTATACCTATCAGATGTTTGAATCCGCAAACAAGACCCTGGCATGGCATGATCTTTTGTATGTGGATGAAACATACCCCAGGTGGTCCATCTATTTTATGGTGCTGTTGAACCGTTGTTCTTTTAAAGAGTGTGAGCAGATCTGCCAGCGGCTGATGGTGCCTCCCGGTGAAAGGCAGCTGCTTTTGGAAAAACGGTATAAAGCGGAAAAACAACTCAATTTTATTGAATCCAGCCATCCGCTTTCCCGGCAGCAGCTGTACTGGGCACTGATCAATTTTAAAACCGAATTTATTCTCTACATGATGGCTCTGGCTAAAAATGAGGCGGTGCGCAAGGCTGTTTCCAATTTTTATACCGATTACCGGCATGTAAAACCGTTGATAAGAGGAAGAGACCTGATCCGGATCGGGGTTGCGCCAGGTCCTTCTTTTACCCGGATTTTCAATGCGGTTCTCAATGCCAAACTGAACGGGGGCCTTGCCACCCGGAAAAAGGAGATCGCCTTTGCCATGGAATATGCCCGGGCTAATGGATTAATTTAAACATTGATAAAATCGGGGCTTTCTGATACTCCCCCGGTCATACCATTTTATTGCAACAGTTTTTTTGGTTTAAATTTTTTGTAAAAAAGAAAGATGATCCCCATGAAGAATGCAGACTTTTTAACCGGCATTACCACCAGCGGCACCCCCCACCTGGGAAATTTTGTGGGGGCTATTCGGCCGGCTGTGGCATCCAGCAAAAATTCAGACCTGACCTCATATTATTTTCTGGCAGACTACCATTCGCTGATAAAAAACCATGACCCGGAAAAACGCCAGCAGTCCACCCTGGAGATCGCTGCAGCCTGGATCGCCTTGGGGCTGGACCATGAGAACTGCGTGTTTTACCGGCAGTCAGATATCCCTGAGATCCCGGAGTTGACCTGGATTCTTACCTGTCTGACCGCCAAAGGCCTGATGAACCGGGCCCATGCCTACAAGGCAAGGGTAACGGAAAATGAAACCGCAGGCAACAAAGACCCGGACCAGGCCATCACCATGGGGCTTTTCTCATATCCCATACTCATGGCCGCTGATATTCTCATGTTCAATGCAAAAAAAGTTCCGGTGGGAAAAGACCAGGTCCAGCACCTGGAGATGACCAGGGATATTGCAGCAAGGTTTAACCATGTGTATGAAAACCTGTTTGTTCTGCCGGAAGTGGTGGTGGATGACAACACCGCGGTTCTGTCCGGCCTGGACGGCAGAAAAATGAGCAAGAGCTATAACAATTTCATCCCGCTGTTTGACACAAAAAAAAAGCTGCACAAGATGATCATGAAGATCCAGACCAATTCTCTGGGACCTGACGACCCCAAAGACCCGGACACCTGCACGCTTTTTTCCATTTACCGGGCCTTTGCCACGAATGCGGAAACCTGTGCCATGGCGGACCGGTACCGGGAAGGGATCGCCTGGGGGGTGATGAAACAGGAGCTGTTTGAATATATCAACGCCATTTTAGCCGAGCCCCGGCAGCGGTATGATGAGCTGATTAAAAACCCCAAAGATATTGAAGAGATCCTGGCCAAAGGAGCGCACAAGGCCCGGGCGTTTTCCGTGCCGTTTTTAAAAAAGATCCGGTCCGCCATCGGCATCCGGTCACTGGGTTAGCCCCTTGATCTCTTCGAAGGTCAGGTGCCGCCAGGCACCTGGTGCGAGATTTCCCAGAATCACATTGGCCATGCGCACCCGCTCCAGCACGGCGACGCTGTTGCCGGTTTTGCCCACCATTTTACGAATCTGCCGGTTCATTCCCTGCTTGAGCACAATGGAAAATCTGTTTTTCGATATCCGGGCCACTTTGGCTTTCCTGGTTTTTTTCCCCTGAATGATCATGCCCCGGGCCATGGCGTTAAGATCAGCCTCTTTTACTGGATGGGCAGTGGTGACCTGGTATTCTTTTTCATGGTTGTGGGAGGGATGGGACAGGCGGTTGTGCAGCTCTCCGTCATTGGTGAGCAGCACCAGGCCCTGGGAATCCTTGTCCAGGCGCCCCACAGGAAAGATCCGGTCCGGTATGGGCACCAGATCCAGAATGATTCTGTCCCCGTGTTTTCTGGCGCAGGAGGTGACCACGCCCTTGGGTTTGTTTGCA
>JAIPDY010000162.1 GCA_021737445.1 Desulfotignum sp. | reverse complement strand
CATCAACCAGGAGGTGGCAGCCGGCCTGCTCATGGATATGGGGGTGGAGGTGGACATGGCCGGCAATGGCCGCATCTGCCTGGAAAAGCTCGAAAAAAACGCTTATGACCTGGTGTTAATGGATATCCAGATGCCGGAGCTGGACGGGCTGTAAACCACCCGCCGCATCCGGCAGGACCCAAGATTTTCCGATCTGCCCGTTATCGCCATGACCGCCCATGCCATGGCCGGGGACCGGGAAAAGAGCCTGGATGCCGGCATGAATGATCATATTACCAAACCTGTGGAACCGGCAGCCCTGTGTGATATGCTGCAGCGGTTTCTGCCAAAAGATAAACAACCGGGCACTGCAGCCGGGGATCCTGCGGCAATGCCCAAAAAACCGATCACCTGGACCCCGTCCGGAAGCGGTGTCAGCTCTTTTCGTGACAAAGGAGCGGATCTGCCGGCAGACCTGCCTGACATGGCAGGGATCGATCCGGACAAGGCCCTGAACCATGTCACCCCGGCCATGCTGATCAAACTGCTGTATGATTTTAAAAACAGCTACCAGGATCTGCCGGAAAAAATCAAAGCCTGTCTGGCAGATGATGATCTGGAAACCATCCGGATAACTGCCCACACTATCAAAGGCGTTGCCGGTTATATCGGGGCGTTGCCGCTGCAGCAGGCTGCAGGAGAGATGGAAACCTATCTGAAGCAGGCCAAAGACGACAGCAAGGCCCCTGACGGCACCATTCCGGCTTCCGACCGGATAATCCATGGTTTCATCACAGAGATCCGGACGGTGTTGAAAAGCCTGGATCAGCTGCCCTCTGTTTCCACACCCGGCGGGCAGCCGGTTCCCGGTGACAGTGACCTTCGGGGCGTTACCGGGGCTGATGGACATCTCTCTATGACTGAAAAGGAGAAAAAAGTGATGCAGCACTTTTCAGACCTGCTGATCACCGGGGAATTGACTGCTGAAGATCTGCTGCATGATATCCGGACCATTCTGACCCGCTGCGGCTTTCAGGCAGAACTGGCACAGATCAAAGAACTGATGGATGACATAGAGTATGACGCAGCCGCACAGATAATAAACAGCCTGCTCATATGATGCAGCAAACTTTTACTGATGGATAACGGAACCCAGGCCATGATCCCGAAAAAAAATGCACGCATACTTATTGTGGATGATGAAAAGATGAATCTCAAGGTGCTCACAGAACTCCTCAGGGAGGACTACACCCTGGTGCTGGCCAGAAACGGTGAACAGGCCCTGAAGTTTGCCCGGCAAAAACCTTTGCCTGACCTGATTCTGCTGGATGTGGTGATGCCGGAAATGGGGGGCCATGACGTCATCAGGCAGTTAAAGGAAGATCCTTTGACCAAAGATATCCCGGTCATCTTTGTGACAGCGCTCAGCACCACCGGGGATGAGGAACAGGGGCTGAAGCTGGGGGCAGTGGATTATATCACCAAGCCGTTTTCACCGCCCATCGTGAAAATGAGAATCCACAACCATATCCGGTTTGTACACCACCACCGGCTGCTGGACCGGCTGGCCTACCTGGATCCATTGACGGAAATAGCCAACCCGCTCCCGTTTGACCAGGTGCTGGTCAAAGAGTTGTCCCGGGCCGCCAGAAACGGCACCAGTCTGTCTGTGGGCATGGTGGATGTGGATTTTTTCAAACAGTACAATGACCATTACGGCCATGCCATGGGAGACCGGGCCCTGTATCAGATTGCCTCTTCTTTGAAAGCATCCCTGGAACGGCCCGGAGACCTGGTGGCTCGGTATGGCGGAGAGGAATTTGCTCTGATCCTGCCGGAAACCGATGCGGATGCCGCCGGCAGGGTGGCGGAAAAAGCCCGGCGTGCGGTTGAAAACGAAAACATCCCCCATGCCGCCTCCAGCGTGTCGACCTGTATCACCGTCAGCGCGGGCACTGCCACGATCCGCTTTACCGAACCTGCCGGTGAACAGCTCAGGGAAACCCGGGACGGCCAGGCCTGTGAACATACTGTCGAATCCCTGATGCTCCAGGCAGACCAGCATCTCTACAAGGCCAAACAAAACGGCCGCAACCGGGTATGGCCATAGAGATGCTGTGTCTATAGGTAACATTGAGAGACACCATCGCCACACGGTCTGTTTTCACCGGTGCCAGCCGCCGATCAGGTGCAGGTGCAGGTGGAAGATCACCTGGCCCCCGCCCTTTTCCACATTGAACAGCAGTTTGTACCCGGACTGGTCCACCTCCTGTTCTCTGGCCATTTTTGCGGCCAGATGAAACAGGCCTCCCACCAGGGACTTGTGGGGAGGTTCCAGGTCGTTGATGCTGCGGATATGCATCTTTGGCACCAGCAGCAGGTGGACCGGGGCTGCCGGGTGGATATCTTTGAACACCACATAGGTGTCATCTTCATATAACAGCCTGGTATCGGTTTCTTTGTTGACAATTTTACAGAAAAGACAGTCTTGGGGCATGGGATACTCCTTTAATGGTTCGGGCAGCTGCTGATTATTGCTGCCGGGTCCTGCCGGCGATTTTTTCCATCAGGTGTGTCATGGCTTCTGTGGCCCTGGCTTCAAGAAAAATATCGGTCACCCGGGCGGTATATTCAGAGGGCACGGGATTGATCTCGATGATGGCAGCCCCGCAGGATTTTGCCGCAGACGGGATCAGGTTGGCCGGGGCCACAGTGCCGGTGGTGCCGATGAGAATGAAGCAGTCTGCCTGCCTGGTTTCCTCAAAGGACAGGTACCCGGCCGGTTCAGGAATGGATTCGCCGAAAAAGATCACATCCGGTTTTAAAACCCCGCTGCAAAGTGTGCATTCAGGCGGCAGCCGGGTCAGATCGATGTCCGAAATGGGGAACCGGGTGTGGCAGGACAGGCATTTCACACGTTTGAGAGACCCGTGAAACTCATGGACCACCCGGGAACCGGCATCATAATGCAGGTTGTCCACATTCTGGGTGATAACGCTTTTCACCACCCCGTCCGCCTCCAGCCGGGCCAGGGCTGTATGGGCTTTATTGGGCCGGACCCGGCCGAACAGGTCATAGAAGATCTCCCTGATCACCTGCCAGGATTCTTTGGTATGCCGGTGAAAATAACCGATATCAAAGGTGGAGGGGTCATACCTGTTCCACAGGCCGTTTTCACCCCGGAAAGGGGGAATCCCGCTTTCAACGGAAATGCCGGCCCCGGTGAACGCCACGCACCGCCGGGCGTTACAGATGATGTCTGCCGCATCTGCATATCTGTCAGCGTGTTTCATACCAGATCCATCACCTCGAATGAATTGGACCACAACTCCATGATCAGCAGCTTGTTACGCAGAATCTCCCCTCTGCCCAGCAGCACCTTGATCGATTCCGAGGCCTGGATGGAAGCCACCAGCAGGGCACAGTAGGAGATATTGCCGGTGCGGGACTCGATGCCTTTGGCCGGCAGGTGCTCTTTTTTGCCATAAATCAGTTCATACCCTTTATCTTCGGGAAAAATCACGGTCACCTGGCCGGTCACCCCGGCAATGGCACCGGCCACCAGGGGGATCTGTGCTTTTTGCGCCGCCTCCTGAAGCATGAACCTGGCGTGGATGGAATCCAGGCAGTCCACCACCAGGTGTGATTCTTTGATCATGTCATACAGGTTGGCGCTGCCGGCATACTGTGCCTTTGCCGTGACCTGTACCGTTGAATTGACCGCCCTGATCCGCTTTTCAGCAGCCAGGGCCTTGGATGTTCCCAAAAGATCTTCAGTACAAAACAGCTGGCGGTTCAGGTTGCTGGCTTCAAACAGATCCCCGTCGATCAGGGTCAGGTGCCCCACACCGGTCCGGGCCAGCATTTCACCGACACCGCCCCCCAGGCCGCCCAGGCCCAGCACCGCCACCCGGGAAGATGCCAGCTTTGCCTGCTGCGCCCGGGTCATTGTATCAAAATTACGATCATACCGTTCAGGTCCGATGGACATGACAATCATCCTCCTCCCACCGGCGGAAACAGTCCCAGCCGGTCTCCGGGTTTGAGCACACAGGTTTCATCCTGTTTTCTGCCGTTGACAAAAATCAGCTTCACTGCATCTGAAGGTATCTTCAGGTTTTTGATCAGGGTTTCCACTGTGGTGCCTTCTTCAACTTCATAATTGTCGGCATTTTCCGGCAGATAAGGTGCCAGGGTGACAAACAGTTTAATCGCTATTTTTATCTTTGCCAAGGTTTGCCTCTTTCCATTCTGGATATTTGCGGATGGATGCTGTATTATATGCCACAAACTGCATATTTTGTATACCATAAATGGAGTGTTTATGACCACCCCTGAACCGCAGCACCTCACTGTGCTGCAAACCGCCCGAAACCTTGCCGGTTTTGCCGTTGACAGAACCGATCTCAAACAGATCCTGGCAACCCTGCCCCAGGACCCGGGCCTGAACCTGACCGCCATTGAATATGAACTGGGTATCTTGAAAATTCTGACCGTGGGATGGGGCATCTTTTTTTTCATGCCGGTCAAAGACAAAAACAAACATTTGCTGTCCGAATCCTTCTGGCAGATGATCCAGGAGTTTTCCCAAAACATCTCCACTCTCACCGAAACCGCCACCGGTCAGCAGATCGACTATTTTACAATTCTCAAAGAAAGGTTGGACACCTATGTCGGTCATATGCAGGGAAGTTTTGACGAGACAATTGATCCGGCTGCTGTCATGGGACCTGCATTTGCCGCAGCCTGCGGGTGTCCGGACAATGCCATAGCCATTTTAAGCGGATCAAAAATGTTTTCTCTGACCCTGGGAGCGGTCAAAGAGTATCTGGCGGCAACCGTCATAAAACAGGATTAACGCAAATTTTTTTTAACCTTGAAAACGGACCTTTCATGAATTTTTTGATGTCATACGCAGTTACCCCCTCCCGGATGCTGAAGGCTGTTTTGTATACCAATGCGGCCCTGTTTATCATCAGTCTGGTTTTCAGCGGAAAATCGATGCACACCGGATTTAATCCGTTTCATGCCTTAAGCCCTGCCATGGATGTGCTTGTTTTCATGGGTGCATCAGGCCGGCTGCCCATTGAAAAATACCAGGCATGGGAATCTTTGATCACGGCCAACTGGCTCCACGGCAGTCTTTTGCACATTGTGTTCAACATGCTGGCTTTGAAAACAGTGGCCCCTCTGGTCATGGCAGAGTATGGCGTGTTCCGGATGTTCACCATCTATACCATCTCAGGAGCAGCCGGTTTTCTGCTCTCGTTTATGGGACATGTGCCCGTGACCATCGGTGCCTCAGCAGGCCTGTGCGGCCTTATCGGGGCACTGCTCTATTTTGGCAGATCCAGGGGCGGTCCCTGGGGACAGCGGGTATATCAGCAGACATCCGGATGGATTATCAGCCTGGCTGTTATCGGTTTTCTTTTGCCCAACATCAACAACTGGGGCCACGGCGGCGGCCTGCTGGGGGGAATGGCCATGGGATGGATACTGGGCTACAATGACAAAAGAGCAGAAGGTTCTATCGACCAGATTCTGGCGGTCTGTCTGATGGGCATCACAGGCCTGCTGCTGGCCCGGCCCGTGATTCAGGGTTTTTTGCTTGTGTTTACCTGATCACATGCGATCGATTTTACACAAATTTTACACAGGCTGCCTTGAAATCACCCCTTTTCTCCATTATATGACCTGTTATGACATCACATGCACAGCATATTGCCGTGGTATCCATGGCAGGTATTTTTCCGGGTGCCGGTGATATTGACCGGTTTATCGACAATGTCCTGAATAAAAAACAGGCGGTTATCCAGGTGCCCAGGCAAAGGTGGGCCGCACCGGTTGAAAAAATGGTGGTTTTTCCCCCCTGCCCGGACCGGGCCGTCTCAGACCGGGCAGGCCTGATTACCGGTTTCTCCTTTGATCCCCGGGGTTTTGCCCTGGAACCTGACACTTTGCAGGCGTTGGACCCGACCCATCACCTGGTGCTGTCCGCCGGCCAGACCGCCTGCCAGACCTGCCTTGTGACACCGGATCTGAAAAAGCGCACCGGTGTTATCCTGGCCTCCATTGCCCTGCCTACAGAAACGGCATCAGCGGTTTCCAGAGAGATCCTATGTACAAAAAACCCGCGGCCCCTTACTTTGCTGGATGCCCTGGCAGCGAACATGGTGTCAGGCCCGGCCGCCATCCTGGCCCGTGCCATGGGATTTGAGGCCGGCAGTTTTACATTGGATGCCGCCTGTGCCTCTTCTCTGGTTGCCGTCAAACTGGCCTGTGAGCAGCTGATTTTTGGCAAGGCAGATATGATGGTAACCGGTGGTGTATCCCGGCCTGACTCTCTTTACACCCAGATCGGATTCTCCCAGCTGGCGGCCCTGTCCCCGTCCGGGCGGTGTGCCCCTTTTGACAGGGAGGCAGACGGGCTGGTGGTGGGAGAAGGCTGCGGCATTATAGTATTGAAACGCCTGGCCGATGCCCTGGCCTGCCAAGATACCATCCTGGGAGTCATCAAGGGGTGGGGGGTGTCCAATGATATCGCGGGCAATCTGGTGGCACCGGCATCTGAAGGCCAGGTCCGGGCCATGTCTGCCGCCTGCCGCATGGCCGGTATGCAGCCGGACCGCCTCCAGTACATGGAATGTCATGGTTCAGGCACGCCCGTGGGCGACAAGGTGGAACTGGCCAGCATCAGGGCACTGCTGGAGAGGTATGGCTGTTGTGACACCCCTTTGTCCATCGGGTCGGTAAAATCCAATATCGGGCATCTGCTCACTGCTGCCGGTGCAGCCGGATTCATAAAAACCCTGCTGGCAATGAACAAAAGAATACTGCCCCCGTCCTGCAATTTCACGGCCTTTCCCGAAAACCATCCCCTGGAACATACACAGGTGCAGGTCCAGACCCGGGCCAGGGACTGGGTGCCCCGGGCCCAGGGAGAACCCAGACGGGCCGGCATATCTGCCTTCGGGTTTGGCGGCATCAATGCCCATATCCTGGTGGAGGCGTTTTTGCCCTCCCGGTCACACCATGCCATGCCCCGGTCCGCAGCACCTATAACAACAAATTTTAAAAAAAAGAGCGAAACAGGCTTTGCTATTGTGGGCATGCACACCATTACCGGCGACTGCAAAAATCTTTCATTCTTTACCGATCTTTTGCTGGGACGCGCCACCCCCAGCCCGGCTCCTGCCGGAAAAAGGTGGCAGCGCTTCGACCATCTGACAGCAGACCAGCAGGCCATGCCTGCCGGCTTTCTCACCACCCTGTCCATGGATATGGGAGAGTTTCATATCCCGCCGGTGCAGATGAAAGATATTCTGCCCCAGCACCTGGTCCTGCTCAAAGCGGCCAGAGGGGCGCTTCAAGATGCCGGCATCACCCCCAGGCCCGGGGAAAATGATGCTGTGCGGACCCGGGCCGGGTGTGCCGTGGGCATTGAATTTGACTGCGGGGCTGCGGATTTTTCATTGCGGTGGCATGCCCATGACCTGCC
>JAIPDY010000253.1 GCA_021737445.1 Desulfotignum sp. | reverse complement strand
CTGTGATCAGAAAAGCCATGGTGGCGGCCGGATTCGATCATGTGCCTGTCATCTCCGTGACCAGTACCCAGGGACTGACACACCAGCCGGGATTTGACATCAACTGGCTGAAAATGATCAAGCTGCTGTTCGTCACCACCATGTATGCGGACTGCATTGCCAAGATGTACTATGCCACTGCGGTCAGAGAAGTTCACAAGGGCAGGGCCGCACACCTGCGCAAACACTATATCGCAGCAGCACAGCCCTGTATCCTGGCCAGGGACTATGACCGGTTTTTTTCCCTGCTGGATGCGGCGGTGTCGGATTTCAACCAGGTGGAGATCCATGACCGGGTGATGGGAAAAATCGGCATTGTAGGGGAGATATATGTCAAATACAATGGGTTCGGGAACCAGTTTCTGGCAGATTTTCTCATGGAAAACCAGATTGAGCCGGTCATCCCGCCGATTCTGGATTATTTTATCCAGGATTTTGTCAATTACAGGGAAAATATCCGTGCCCATATCCGGCACCGGAAAATAAGCGACATTCTGGGGCAGTTCATTGAAACTTTCTTAAACACCTTTCATAAAAGGATCAACCAGCGGTTTGCACGGTTCCGGTTTTATACGCCGTTCCATGATATCCGCACGGTGGCGGACAAGGCCGGCCGCATATTGTCTCTGGTGAATCAGTTCGGGGAAGGCTGGCTGATCTCCGGTGAAATCGCCTGTCTGGCAGAAGACGGGGTCACCCATGTCATCAGTGTGCAGCCCTTTGGGTGCATCGCCAACCATATTGTTTCCAAGGGGGTGGAAAAGCGCATCAAAACCCTTTATCCGGATATGAACCTGTTATACCTGGACTTTGATGCCGGAATCTCTGAGGTCAATATCAGAAACCGGCTCTGTTTCATGGTAGAGGCTGTGAAAGGTTGTTTTCAAAAAAAAGACTGCTGCCAGGTCACTGATTCCGTCGGCAGCCGCACCTTTGCGTAAAAAGTGTCTGTGGATTGTTATATTTGGCATGCCCCCTCCGTTTCGAGCGTGTCATCGGATTTTAATTGCTTTTTATTGACGTTGAATTTAATATTTACAGCAGGCATTGTCGACTGAACAGAACAGGAAGGACGGATACAGCAAACAGGAGCTTGATTTGAAAACATTGATTGTGGCGGCGCATGGAAGCCGCCAGAGAGCTTCTGCCGCAGAAGTTGCGGCCCTGGCGCAGAAGCTGGATGACAAGGTAAAAACTGGTGGTTCACATGATATTCAGCAGGTGGTGCATGCATTTTTGCAGTTCTGCGAACCGTCGCTGGAAACGGTTATCCAGGAGCTTGTGGAAAACGGGGTGGAGGAGGTAGTGATCTTTCCATTTTTTATTTCCGCAGGCAGCCATGTGCAGATAGATATTCCACAGGTGGTTACAGCGGCCCGGCAGCGGTATCCAGACGTGCAGTTTTACATCACCCGGCACCTGGGAATTCTGGATACCATTGAAGATTTCATTTTAAAAGAGGTGACCGGCTGACATCATGAAGCAACCAAAAATTCTGATTGTAAAGACCGGGGATACATTTACCGACCTTATCGGTTCATACGGGGATTTTGAAGACTGGATCCGCCAGGGCCTGGGCGTAGATGAGGAGCAGGTTTGGGTGGTCAATGCTCCGGCATTTGAGCCGCTGCCTGAACCAGGCACCTTCAGCGGGGTCGTAATCGCCGGTTCCCATGCCATGGTGACCCAGAACCTGGACTGGAGCCTGGCAGTGGAATCGTGGCTGGCCCCGGTGGTAACGGCCGGGGTACCGGTCCTGGGCATCTGTTACGGTCATCAGCTTCTGGCCAAAGCCTTGGGCGGTAAGGTGGATTTTCATCCCGGGGGGCTGGAGATCGGCACCACACCCGTCACCCTGACCACGGATGCACTTTCAGATCCTCTGCTTCAGGGGCTGCCCCCGGTCTTCAACGCCCATACCTGCCATTCCCAGACAGTGCTGACCCTGCCCCCCGGGGCGGTGCATCTGGCGGAAAACACCCATGAACCCCACCATGCCTTCCGCCTGGGGCATGCTGCCTGGGGGGTGCAGTTTCACCCGGAATACACCCATGACATCATGGCCGGATACATCCACAACATGTCGCCTGTAATCCAGGCCCTGGGCAAAGATCCGGCCCTGGTGCAAAAGCAGGTGACCGAGACACAAGCGGCCGGTCAGGTGCTGGCGAGGTTCGCTGCTCTGTGCGACCATGACTTCGTGGTGCATTGATAATATGTAATGACATATGGTCGGTAAAGTCGTTGATACCGGCTGGTAAAGGCTATTTGGCGGCATCAGGGGGCAAATAAACATCATGATTGACAACCGGTTGATACAATCGCTGGTCGCTGTTGTCGGACAATCCCGGGTATCGGTCACCCGGACCGGCATGGAACTTTATTCCTATGATGCCTCACTGGTCAAGGGCCACCCGTCCGTGGTGGTGTTCCCAGCAGATTCCTCCCAGGTGGCCCAGGTTGTCAAAATGGCGGTTCAAGCCGGTGTGGACATCGTTCCCAGGGGGTTTGGCACCAACCTTTCCGGGGGGACCATCTCCGTCACCAGGGGCCTGGTGATCGCCATGACCCGGTTCAACAACATCCTGGAGATCTGTCCGGAAAACCGGTATGCTGTGGTGCAACCCGGGGTGACCAATCTGGAGGTCCAGCAGGCACTGGCAAAATTCGGTGCATTTTACGCCCCGGATCCGGCCAGCCAGAAAGTGGCCACCCTGGGGGGGAATGCCGGGGAGAATTCCGGGGGCCCCCTGTGCCTGAAATACGGGGTGACGACCAACCATATTCTGGGCATGGAACTGGTGACAGCGGATGGAGAGATCCTTCGCATCGGCGGACCGGCCCTGGATCCCCCGGGACTTGACCTGAGGGGTATTCTGGTGGGAAGCGAAGGCACTCTGGGCATTGTCACTGAATTGACGCTCCGAACCCTTCCCCGGTGTGAATCGGTCATCACCATGCTGGCAGTGTACGACGAGATCCAGGCTGCGGCCCGGTCCGTGTCCGGAATCAGTTCCGCAGGGATCGTTCCCAGTACCCTGGAGATGATGGATGCCACCGTGATCGAGGCAGTGGAAGCCAGCGCCCCCTGCGGATATCCCACAGATGCGGCTGCGGTGTTGATCATCGAGGTGGAGGGGGTGAGGGCCGGTCTGGAAGAACAGGCCGCCCGGATCCGGCAGATCTGCATGGACACCGGGTGCCGCAATATCCAGACCGCCGGAAATGCCGCGGAACGGGACCGGTTGTGGCAGGGCCGGCGCGGGGCGTTCGGTGCCATTGCCCGGCTGGCTCCCAACTACCTGGTCAATGATGCCTGTGTTCCCAGAACCCGCCTGCCCGAAGCGTTGGAACAGGTGGGTGCCATTGCCGAGCACTACGGCTGCCGGGTGGGAAACGTGTTTCACGCAGGAGACGGCAACCTGCACCCCCTGCTGTTGTTCGACTCAAGGAATCCCCGGGAGCTGGATATGGTGCACAGGGCCGGCTGGGACATCATGGCTGCCTGCGTATCGCTGGGCGGCACCATTTCCGGAGAGCACGGCATAGGCAAGGAAAAACAGGCTGCCATGCACATGATTTTTTCCCATGATGACCTGGCTGCCCAGCGGCTGGTAAAACAGGCGTTTGATCCCCATCAGCGAATAAATCCCGACAAAATCATCCCGCTGCCGTATCCACAGGGCGGCCCCTTTCTTCTCAACCGGCCCGGGGGCATGTCCGCCTCCGGGGTCAGCGCAGCAGCCGATGCCATTCAGGCGGCGGCGGAGGCCGGCCGGTCAGTCCTGATCACCGGGACCGGCTGCTTTGCAAATGCCTGTCATTTGTCCAGTACCGACACAACACCGGTATCCACCCTGGGCATGACCGACATCATCGAATACGACCCGGCCAATCAATTCATCACAGCCGGCGCCGGCATGTCTCTGTCATCACTGCAGCAGGTACTGGGAAAAAATAACCAGTGGCTCCCCCTCCGCCCTCCGTGGCGGGGAGAAATCATCACCACCGGTGCTGTGGCCGCCACAGGGGTCAGCGGCCCGGAACGGATGCGGTATGGTGCGCCACGGGATCTGGCCCTGGGACTCCGGTACCTTGACAGCCGGGGCCGGATAATCGCTGCCGGCGGTAAAGTGGTGAAAAACGTGGCCGGATATGACATGACCCGGTTGATGATCGGCAGTTACGGTGGACTGGGGATGATCACCGAAATTACCTGGAAAGTTGTTACACGGGCGGACACCTGTCTGGCGGTTCAGGCCCGCGGTTCCCTTACCCACTGTGTCCAGGCCGCCCTGACACTGATGAACGCCCCGCTGTTTCCGGCGCTGATCGTTGCAGCACCGGCAACGGATCATCCCCCGGCAGGGTCATCCCCATTCATCCTGACAGTCGGGTTTGAAGGGCATGCTGCCGCTGTTCGCCACAAAGCGGCCGTATGCGGGAATCTGGTAAAGGATGCCGGCCTGGATTCAGCCACGCTGGATACCTATGACATTGTGGCCGGCTGTCTTAGAAAATCGTTTGCCGATCTGGACCGGTATCCCTTTATCCTGAAAGCATCCGGTTCCCTGGACTTCCTTTTGCACAACGTCCAGGTCATTGACGACCTTGCCCATCCAGACCACTGGCTTCTAGATTGCGGCAACGGCCGGGTATTTGCCGCTCTGAACCAGCTGCCGGATGACATGTGGCGGTCATTGACCTGTGGGGCGGATTTTTGGAGCAGCGATGCGGCCACGATGAAGAACGCAAGGACAAAAGGGGCCGGCAACCATATCATACTGGAAAAATTTCCAAACGCCTTCTGCCGGACCCACGATCTGTTTTCTCCGATCCCCGGGCCGGTTCAGGACCTGACCCGCAGGATCAAACAAGCCCTGGATCCGGGCCGCCTGTTTGTTTCCGGACAACTCACTTAAGGAACCCTGCCATGGATATTACTGCTGACTACGATGCCATTTCACAATGCAACCGGTGCGGGTTCTGCCAGGTGGCATGTCCCGTGTTCCGGTCCACCGGGCAGGAATCGGGCGTGGCCCGGGGACGTCTGGCCCTGCTGCGCGGTATCATCGAAGAGCGGGTGCCTTGGGGCCGGGAACTGGAGGATCCGCTGTTCACCTGCCTGGGGTGCGGGGCCTGTACGGCCAATTGTTTCGGGGCCGTGCCCCTGGTGGACCTGATCATCACAGCCCGGGGCCAGTACTTGGAACAGGTGGGGCGTAAATCGATCCACAAACTGCTGTTCGATCACCTGTTACCTTACCCGGATCGGCTTCACCTGGCGGCCCGGGCCGTGGCCATGGGAAAAAAAACCGGCCTGTCCAAGCTGGCCGGAGCACTGGGGCTGTTACGGGTGCTGGGCCGGGATCTTGCCAGAGCGGACAGGATCATCGACCGGCTGCCCGCCACCGCGTTTCGCCAGAAGATCGTTCCCGGTATCTATGCCGGAAGCGGCAGGAAATTGTCCGTCGGGTATTTCGTGGGGTGCGGCATCGACATCATCCAGCAGAGAACCGGCCACGCCACCCTCGGTCTGCTTCGGAACATCGCCAGACAGGTGATTGTGCTGGACAACGGCTGCTGTGGTCTGCCCGCCTGGACCTATGGAGATATGCCTGCGGCCCGCCGTTTGATGCGAAAAAACCTGGAGATGTTCACCAGGCTTTCTGTGGACCTCATCGTGACCGATTGTTCCAGCTGTGCCGGATTTCTTAAAAAATATGACACCATCGCTGCCAGGACCTGTGCTGCTGATTCAGTCGATGATTCAAAAAAGATGCCGGCAGTCCCTGAGATCCGGGATATGGTGGAATTTCTTTGCCAACACAGGGAGAATGTGTCCAGAGACGATGCATTGCCGGATCTTAACCCTTCGCGACAGGGCTGCACACCCATCGTCGTCACCTACCATGATCCCTGTCATGCGGTCCGGGGCCAGGGACTGGGCCGGGAAAGCCGGGAACTTTTGGATGGATTACCGGACATGGTGTTTCGCGAGATGCCTGAAAGCGACTGGTGTTGTGGCGGGGCCGGTGCCTATGCTTTGTCTCATTACGACCTGTCCATGACGGTGCTGGACCGGAAGATGGACAATGTGGCCGCCACCGGGGCGGATTTGCTGGTGACTTCATGTCCGGCCTGCATGATTCAGCTGTCCCACGGGGTTCGCCGCAAACAACTGGATACACGGGTGTGCCACATCAGTGAGATCTACCGATACCGGCACGGCCGTATTTCCGGCGGCTGACATCGGTGACATTGTCAAAAGGTGGTCAGGTTTTCAGCTTGATGACCTCCCGGTCCGGCTGGTGGGGAAATTCCGCAAGGGAGGGCCACCGCTTGCTGTCCTGGGCAAAGGTGGGGGGGCTCTGGATATATTCGCTGATCAGCCGGGCTGTCGCAGTTAAAGCGGATATGTGGGTCCGCTCATATCCGTGGGAGGCATCCACCCCGAATCCCACCAGGGCGGTTCTGGCATCATGGCCGGCTTCAATGGCAGAGGCTGAGTCACTGCGGTAATATTTGAATATATCTTTGCAAAAATTGATGTCACAGCGCTGGCATAAGTTTACAAGTTTTTGGCACAAATGGTAATCAAAGGGGCCGGCCTGGTCTTTCATGGCAATGGTGGCGGCATATTCCGAGGAGTTCTGGTCAGGTGCCACAGGGGCCAGGTCAATGACCACCATTTCCGACACATCAGCATATACGTCTGAGGATGCGCCGAATCCGATCTCCTCAAATATGGTGAAAATCAGGTGGCAGTCCACAGGCAGGACCATGCCGGCTTCGGCAAGGGCCTTTGCAACGGTGAGCACAACGGCAACCCCGGCCTTGTCATCCAGATACCGGGCATTGATGAACCCGTTTTCCGTTATTTCCGGCAAAGCGTCAAAGGCAATGATATCACCGATGTCAAAGCCATTATCCGCCAGGTCCTGTTGTTTGTTACAGATTTCATCCACCCGGAGTTCCACATGGTCCCAGCTCACCGGCAGGCTGTCCACCGCATCCCCCCAGGCATGGCCCGAGGCTTTTAAGGGCAGGACAGTGCCCCGCTTGGGGCCGGCCTGGGTGAAGATGGTGACACGTCCCCCTTCGGCAAACCGGCTGGACCAGTTGCCGATGGGGGTGATAGCCAGTTTGCCGTTGTCCTTGAGCTGACTGACCATGGCCCCCAGGGTGTCCAGGTGGACCGTGACCGCCCGGTCCAGGGTGTTCTGCTTTCCGGGCAGGGTGGCCCGGATGGACCCTCTGCGGGTGACTTCGAATTCAATGCCCAGTTTTTCCAGTTCTTTGCCCACATAGTGGACAACCTGGTCTGAATACCCTGACGGAGAGGGGATGCTTAACAACTCCTTGAGCTGGTGTATGAGAAAGGTTTCATCAAGGCAGATGGGAGACATGGGGTTATTCCTTATATTTGACAGCGGTTTCAGGGAAC
>JAIPDY010000161.1 GCA_021737445.1 Desulfotignum sp. | reverse complement strand
CATCATTGTGATCTCATGCCGGATCTGGGAAACCGGATTTTGTCCCATATGAGGGAATTTATCAGAAAATCCGGCCTGCCGGCCTATCATCTGCGCCATCACACCGGGTTCTGGCGGTATGTCATGCTGCGGCATTCAACGGCTTTTGACCAGTGGATGGTGAACATCGTGACCCGGGATAAAAATCTGTCCGTGGTAACGCAGCTGGCCCATGAACTGGCAGAGACATTTACCGGTATTGCATCCATTGTCAACAATATCACGGATGCCAGATCCGGGGTCAGCCTGGGCAAAGAAGAAATTTTACTTTATGGAAGAGATGTGATTACCGAACGTCTGGGCCGGTTTGAATTTGAGATATCTGCCAATTCATTTTTTCAGACCAACACCCGGGCCTGTGAAAAACTGTATGAAATTGTTGCCCGTTACTGCGCCCTCACCGGAAATGAACCCGTTCTGGATCTGTATTCAGGCACCGGTACCATTCCCATATGGCTGTCAGACAACGCCTTACAGGTTACCGGCATCGAGATCATTGCATCTGCTGTGGCAGATGCCCAAAAAAATGCAGCCCTAAATCACATTGACAACTGCCGGTTTTTACCCGGAGATATCAGGCAGGTGCTGCCGGGCCTGGAGCAGGCCCCGGATGTGATTGTTATAGACCCTCCCCGGGTGGGGATGCACAAGGATGTGGTTGCCCAGGTTCTGGGTCTGGGTTCTGAAACCATTGTTTATGTTTCGTGCAATCCTGCCACCCTTGCCCGGGATCTTGAAATGCTGGCACCGGCATATGAAGTGACACAGGTCCAGCCGGTGGACATGTTTCCCCACACCTTTCACATCGAGTCAGTGGCCCTGCTGAAACGCCGGTAACACCGGGTGAAGATCTTCAACCTGCGTTTGTATGTGTCATCATGGAGATCCCGGCAACTGTCCGGGAGTCGTCTGCCGGGTCCTGTGGTTCTGAAAACAGGCAGTTGAGAATGATCATGTCATCATCTTTTTCCGCATGGATCTTATAGGGCAGTTTCTTGAACAGTCTGATCATGCCTTTGTTCTGGGGTGAGGTATAGGCGATCAGTCCCTTTATCCCGTTATCTTTTGCAGCAACCGCCAGTTTTTCCTGGAGTACTTTGGCAATACCCATTCCCTGGTATTCCCGGGATACGGAAAACGCGATTTCCGCCATATTGACAATGGGATTGCGGAAGTATTCGCCCACGGCAATGATTTTTTCAAACCCCAGTTCCCCGATGGTGGCCACGATGGTCAGATCATTGATATAATCGATTTCAAAGGTGGTTTCAATCTGGTGGTGGACAAAGCTTTTCTTTTCATGGAAAAACCGGGAGATGATATCTCCTCTGTTCATGGTGTAGTAGTGTTCCTGGATGCTGCGTTCATCAATGGGTTTTGCCGGCCGGAAAGTGATGGGGATGTTGCCGATGACGATGTTTTCTTCATATTTGAGGGGATAGACCCCTTTGATGGCCTGTTTGAATTTGCGGTCCACGTCAATGAGGTCCAGTTCCTTTGCCTTGGAAAACAGCTCATCCCTGAAATCCGGATGGGCGATGCTGATCAGGGCCATGGCCCGCTCCTGCAGGGTTTTGCCAAACAGGTTCACCACCCCGTATTCCGTGGCAACAAACTGAACATCCCCTCTGGGCACCACAACGGCAATCTCTGACATCTGGGGAATGATCCGGCTGCTGCGCCCGTTGTCCGCTGTTGAGGTCATCATAAGGATCGATTTGCCAGTCGGGGACATGGCCGCTCCCCGGGTAAAGTCCAGAAGTCCGTTGATACCGGTATAATTGTTGTAAGGCAGGGCATCTGCCGCTACCTGGCCGGTGAGATCGATGGACATTGCCGTGTTCAAAGACACCATTTTATTGTGCCGGCCTATGATATAGGGATTGTTGATGTAGTCAGACGGATGAAATTCAATGGACGGATTGTCATCAATGAACTCGTAGAGCAGGCTGGATCCCACTGCGCTGCCGGCCACCAGTTTGCCGTTGTTGAACCCTTTTTTCTTGTTTGTGATCACTCCCATTGAAAACAGGCGCATCATGGGTTCAGATATATACTGGGAATGCACCCCCAAATCGTTTTTTTCGGCCAGGCACACCATGGTGGCGTCGTTGGTAACCCCCAGGCTGGTCTGGATGGTGGCGCCGTCATCAATGAGCCGGGAAATATGCTTGGCAATAGTGTTGGCGGTTTCCAGTTCCGGCAAAGGCTGTATGGTCAGCAGTTCCTCTTCATGTTCCACAATATAATCCACATCATTGACGTGAATAAAACTTCTGCCCAGAACCCGGGGCATGTTCGGGTTCACCTGGCAGATCACCAGGTCAGCGGATTCACAGGCTGCCATGGTGATGTCCACAGATACCCCCAGGCTCATCCATCCGAAATCATCCGGCGGAGATGCCTGGATCAGGGCCGCGTTCAACGGCATGAGCCTGGATTTGAACAGATGGGGGATCTGGGACAGGTTGATGGGGGTGATAAACCGCTGGTTTTTCTTTATTTTGGTGGGGGAGGCTGACCCCAGATAAAAGGAGCGGATATTGAACTTCTGGGAGTGGGACCGGTTGGCAATCAGGGTCAAGGGCCCGCTTTCAATGCTCAAGAGACGGACGATTTCAAGGTCTGTAAACCTTTCCGATACTTTGGACAGTTCATTGACCAGGTGCTGGGGCTCTCCGCAGGATGATCCGATAAACACCCGCTGTCCCGGCCGGATATGCTGGAGCGCGTCGGCTGCGCTGCAGGCTTTCTGGACATAAGCATCAGCCCAGTAGGTTGTTTTTGGCATAATTTAGTCTCCACATGTTTTGATCCGGCGGTTTTTTCAACAATGAACCACCAGATTTATCTTTGTATCATAGACAAAAAACCTGAAGATGGGAATAAAAAAAGGGTAAAAAAACCCAAAGTAGATAAAATCATAAAACTGATCAGGTTCTGATGTTTTCATTTTTATCCTTGCGATTTTCATGGAGATTTTGTATATATCGTTTTATTTAAACAGTAAATGAATTTACTTCATAAAATAATGGTCAAAAATGGGCATACATGAGCGAAAAAAAAGGGAAAAACAAAGGCGGCGCAGGGATATCATCAATGCGGCACGCAAGGTTTTTTCCGCAAAAGGGTTCAACAGCGCCACCATGGAGGAAATTGCTTCTGAAGCTGAACTGAGTCCCGGCACCCTTTATCTGTATTTTAAAAACAAAGAAGAGCTTCATACGTCACTTTCCATTGATATCCTCAAATATCTGTCCATACAGATTCACAAGGTGGTAAACCTGGATATCAGCGTAAACGAGAAGATCGAGCGGTTCAGGGATGTTTTTATTGATCTTTATGATTATGATTCCAATATTCTGATCAACCTGTTCCATCTGCAATCTGGAGAGACCCTTCACAATCTGTCTGATGAAGTGATGCTTAAGCTAAAGGAAAATTCAGCCCAGGCCCATGGTGCCATCATCCAGGTGATAAAAGAGGGTATTGAAAAAGGCATTTTCATTGATGAGCATCCGGTTGCTCTGGCAGATGTGCTGTGGGGATCCTATGCCGGTGTGGTACTCTGGGTGGATTCAAAGAAAAAGCTGAATAATCAGAAAGATTTTGTAAAGCCCACGCTCATAACGGCATTTAAAATCATCATCCAGGGGCTGATTCGTTCCAAAGATTAAAAACGTTTTTTCTGAAATCTCTTTTTGGATTTTTTCCCGCCGGAATCGGCTGGATTGACTTTTATCTGTTTGCCTTCATAAACGGTTCTGTTCAAGGCTTTAATGGCCTGATCAGCCTCTGAATTGCTGGGCATTTCAACAAAACCGAATCCCTTTGGCCGGCCTGAAAACCGGTCAGATATGATTTTGGTTTTTTCCACCGCACCATATTCACCAAAGAGTGTTTTAAGCTGGGATTCGGTGATTTCATCAGATAAATTTCCCACATAAATATTCATGTAATATCCTTAAAATGTTTAGTTTAATTCGCATGGCCTTAAACCGGGCAGGGCCATGGCGCAAACTGGAAACCAAATTTTTTTGTGAAATGCTATCCTTTGTCAGAACAGAAATCAAGGCAATTTTGTGTACAGGGATATGGATTGGCTGAAAACTGTCTGCCAAAAAACAAAAAATGGTATTGGCTTTTATTGCTGGTGGGCCGTCAGGGCCTCGAACCCCGAACCTACTGATTAAGAGTCAGTTGCTCTGCCAATTGAGCTAACGGCCCTGTTGGATTTCAACAGCAGGCAAAATATCAGCCAGGAATTTGTATGTCAATATTTTTTTTTAATTCCAGGGTGTTAATAAAGCGGTTGACCCATCAAAAAAAGGTTTGTTATACTCTTATATTTATGCAGCAGCATTTAGATACAAAACTACCTTTATCATGCAAGGGGAAACCATATGGAAAAAGTAAAATCAGCTGCCTTGTTCAATGAGGCAAAAAAACTGATACCCGGGGGTGTCAACTCCCCGGTCCGGGCCTGCAACGCTGTGGGCGGACAGCCGGTTTTCATTGAAAGGGGCGATAAAAGCCGGCTTTATGATGCAGACGGCAATGATTATATCGATTATGTGCTGTCCTGGGGACCGCTGATTCTGGGGCACCGGCCCCCGGAAGTGATCAAGGCCCTCACTCAGGTACTGGAAACCGGTACCAGTTTTGGTGCACCCACCAGTCTGGAAACACAGCTGGCACAACTGATTATACAATTGGTTCCGTCCGTGGATATGGTGCGAATGGTAAATTCCGGCACTGAAGCCACCATGAGTGCCATCCGTCTGGCCCGGGGATATACCGGCCGGGACATTATCATCAAATTTGACGGCTGCTACCACGGCCATGCCGACACACTGCTGGTGGCGGCCGGGTCCGGGGTGGCCACCCTGGGCATTCCAGGCAGTCCCGGGGTCCCGGAATCAGTAATTCAGAACACCCTGTCTTTGCCGTATAACGATATTGAAGGATTCAGGCAGGTCATGGCCCGGAAAGGAGATCAGGTTGCCGGGGTGATTCTGGAACCGGTGGCCGGAAACATGGGCATGATACCCCCCAAAAAAGGGTTTCTGGAGACCCTGAGGCAGGAGACGCAAAAATATGGGGCATTGCTGATTTTTGACGAAGTCATGACCGGATTCAGGGTGGCAAAAGAATCTGCCCAGGGCCTGTTCAACATTTTTCCGGATCTGTCCTGCTTTGGCAAGGTCATCGGCGGAGGACTGCCGGTGGGGGCTTATGGCGGCAGAAAAGAGATCATGGAACAGACTGCGCCCACCGGTCCTGTTTACCAGGCCGGTACCCTGTCAGGCAATCCTCTGGCCATGGCAGCGGGCATCGCCACCCTGACAGCCCTTCAAAAAGAAGGGGTGTATGACACCCTGAATACCCGGACCGAAGCCCTTGTGAACGGGTTACAGGCTGCGGCCGATGGAGCCGGCATTCCATTCCGGTCCGGGCATGTGGGCTCCATGGCCGGGTTTTTCTTTACCGACCGGCCGGTGTATAATTTTGAGGATGCCAAAACCAGTGACCTGAAACGGTTTGCCGCTTTTTACCGGGGCATGCTGGAAAAAGGGATTTATCTGGCACCTTCCCAGTTTGAAGCCTGTTTTGTGTCTCTTGCCCATACAAAAAAGGATATCAATGATACCATTACCGCCGCAAAAGCGGTGATGGCGGATCTTTAGCCCATGGCCCGGATTCGTAAAATCCATCTGACGGCTGCCTGCGGCACCGGCATGGGTACCCTTGCCTGTATGCTCAAACAGATGGGGTATGAGGTGACAGGATCAGATCACCACGTGTATCCTCCCATGAGTGATTTTCTTGCTGCCAGTGACATTCAGATTTTTGACAGGTTTGATCCGTCCAATCTGGACCATGATCCGGACCTGGTGATCATCGGCAATGCCGTCACCCGGGACAATCCTGAGGCAGCGGCAGTTCTGGACAGACAGATCCCTTATCTGTCCATGCCCCAGGCGGTGAACCGGTTTATTGCATCAGGAAAAAAGATCATTCTGGTGACCGGCACCCACGGCAAAACCACCACTGCAGCTATCATGGCACATATCCTTGCCGTTGCCGGACTGGATCCGGGGTTTATGATCGGCGGTATTTTAAAGGATTACCAATCCGGATTCAGGATCGGAAAAGGTGATTACATGGTCATTGAAGGGGATGAATATGACACTGCTTTTTTTGATAAGGGACCCAAATTCATGCATTATGACCCCTTTATCACCATTATGACCGGAGTTGAGTTCGATCATGCTGATATCTTCCAAGACCTGGACCATGTCAAGCAGGTGTTTGCCGGCCTGGTTGCAAAAGTGGCAGATGCCGGCCATATGATCGCCTGCAAAGACAGCCCCCACCTCATGGACATCCTGGCGGACCAGGCCGTTAAAACCGTCACCTACGGCACCCGGGGAGACTGGTCATTTACTGATCCCGTTCACAAAGACAGGCTTACACGGGCCAGGATTCAGGGACCCGGGCAGGTTTATGATATTGAGACCCGGCTGCCGGGATACCACAACCTTATGAATTTTCTGGCATGTGCGGCAGCAGCCCGTGTCATAGGTGTGAATACCGGTCTGATACAAAAAGCCATGGCCTCTTTTTCCGGTGTCAGGCGCCGGCAGGAAATCAGGGGAATTAAAAACAAAATTACTGTGATGGATGATTTTGCCCATCACCCTTCAGCAGTCAAGGCCACCATCCATGCGGTAAAGCCCTTTTACAGCACTGGCCGTGTCATTGCTGTGTTTGAACCCCGCACCAACACCTCCATGCGCAGTTTTTTTCAAAACACGTATCCTGCTGCGTTCAAGGAGGCTGACATGGTCTGTATCTGCAAGCCGTCTGTGAAAAAAAATATTCCGGAAAATGAACGGTTTTTACCTGAAAAACTGGTATCAGACATCACTGCCTTAGGGGTTGACGCCTATTATTTTTCCGGCACAGATGAGGTCCTGGCTTTTTTGTCTCCACTGCTGGCACCGGAAGATCTGGTGTTGATAATGTCCAATGGCGGATTTGACAATATCCATACCAGGCTGCTTGAGATGATTGAATGAAAAAAAACTGGTACCGCCTTGTGTGCATCGGGATGTGTCATATAGTATTATACATGGTCCTGGTTCCCTATGTGATTTACCCGTGGTTTGGAAAACCGGGTGTGGCGGTCACCACATTGATTGCAGTGGCTTTCAGTATTGTAATGACAAAAAATTTATGGTTTAAAAAAAAAGACAGACCCAATAAAGGCTTGAGGAGATAGGTATGACAGCAACCGGTCTTAAGATCCAATGGGATCCCAGATTCAGTGTGGATATTGAAGAGATTGATGTCCACCAGAAAAAAATGTTTGACCTTTTCAATGAACTTATTGAACTGAAGCAGAAAAAAGCAGATGCCAAAGTGGTTGCCAATATGATTTCTGAAAT
>JAIPDY010000160.1 GCA_021737445.1 Desulfotignum sp. | reverse complement strand
TCATTAAACAGGCTGCTGAATGCATAAAAACCAGCGGATTGGTGATATTCCCCACCCGGTGTCTGTACGGCCTGGCAGCAGATGCCCGGGATCCGGCAGCTGTAGACATCGTATTTTCCATCAAAAAAAGAGAAAAAAACAATCCCCTCCTGGTTCTGGTTCACAGCAAAAAGGACCTGGAGGGGATTGTGGCAAACATCCCGGACCATGCGAAAATACTGATGCACGCCTTCTGGCCCGGCAGCCTGACCCTGGTGTTTGAAGCAAGGCCCGGTATCTGTGAGCTTCTCACCGCCGGCACCGGCAAAATCGGCGTCCGGATACCGTCTCATCCCATGGCCCGGGCACTGGTCAAAGCAGCCGGCTGTCCCATCACCGGCACCAGTGCCAACCTGTCCGGATCACCCGGATGCAGCCGCATCAGCGACATGCCCGAAAAATTGATACAGGCAGCTGATATGGTCCTGGATGCCGGCACCTTAAAAGGCGGCACCGGCTCCACCATCCTGGACATCACCTGTGACCCGCCCCGGGTGCTCAGGCAGGGGACGGTACCATCTGACACCATCAGGCAAACCCTTTGCAGTGCAATAAAAACAGGTAAAAAAGTTACCTTCTGACCCCAACAAATTTATTGACAAAACCGCCCTTTTTCATTAATAAGAGAAGTTCGTGCCGGAGTGGTGGAATTGGTAGACGCAGAGGACTCAAAATCCTCCGGGCTTCATGCCCTTGCGAGTTCGAGTCTCGCCTCCGGCACCATTTTTTATGCACAAATCCTGTTTCTTCCTGAATGCTTTGCCTTATACAGGTTGTCATCGGCCCGCTTTACCAGTTTTTCACTGTCCTCTTTTGATTCATATTCAGCCACCCCGCCGCTGATGGTGATGGTGGTCTCCGGAAGAAAGGAACCGGCCTGAATATCTTTTCTGATCTCTTCTGCAAGGGTTTGTGCCCCCTGTCTGTCTGTTTCAGGACAAATGATCAAAAACTCCTCGCCGCCCCAGCGGCCCGGAATATCAGACGACCGGATGCTTTTTTTGATCAGTGAGCCCATCTGCCTGAGCACCTCATCCCCGGTCTGGTGACCGAACCGGTCATTGACCGATTTAAAATGATCTATATCCATAATCACAAGTGAAAACAGCCGGTTATACCGGTCCGCTCTTTGCTTTTCCTGGACAAGATGCACATCCAGTTTATGGCGGTTATAAAGACCGGTCAAGCTGTCGGTAATGGAAAGCTGCTCCAGTTCGATATTTTTTTCCTCAAGCAGGGTATAGGCCCGGGATATTCTGCGATTGAAGCCCTGTACCTTTTTGAGCCAGACAACCGCTGCCGCCAGAACCAGGCCCAAACCGATGGAAATCTGCCAGACCATGGTGTAATCCACCTTTTCTTCCAGGCTGATGGATATCCACCGGTCCACCACTTTTTCTTTGTCTTCGACAGGGATGTTCTGAAGTATTTTGTCCAGTACTGTGGCCAGGGCCTGGTTTCCCGAACGAACCGCCGCACTGACCGGCAAGGTTTCCTCCAGTTTGCCCGATACCTTGATATTATAGAAATTGTTGTTTTTCACCGCATAGGCAATGGATGGGATGGTGTCCACAAATGCGAACAGTTTCTTGTTCTGGACATGCTTCAACCCGTCCCTGGCGGAACTCACCGTCTCAAACACTATACCTGGATAGGTCTTCTTAAAACGTGCGGCCAATTCTCCCCGGTCCACCAGCCCGATATGTTTTTTTGAAAGGCTTTTGAGATCTCCCACAAAAAATTCGTCACTGCGGGTGGCAATCACCAGGGGCAACGACAGATAAGGGGGGGATGCTGTTCATGGCTTCTTGCAGCAGCACATGTACCTTTTGCCTGTCTTTTCTGACACCGATACGCAAATCCTCACTTTCAATAGCGGGAATATCGATCTTTCCCGCCAGCCGAATATTTTCCAGCACATGCCGCTTGATCATGAAATTGCCGATATTGATATTGGTGACAACCGCATCTATCTCCCCGAAAGACAGCTTTTTCATCAATTCACTGGTATCTTCGATCTCCATGATCCGGATTTCGGGATAAGCCTGCAGATAGTCTTTGTAATAAATTCCGGTCTCCATACCCACATCTTTTCCCTTCAGGGTTTCCACGCCGTTATAGGAAAAACTGTTCTCCCGGGTATATACCACGGTGGGGATCAGGTAATAGGGGGTGGTGAACCGGGTAAAGGCCTCCCGTTCAGGTGTATGGGATATCTCTGTGATGGCATCCACCTCACCGTTTCTAAATCTGGTAAGACTTTCCTCCCATGTTCCGGGAACAAGGGTGAATACCATTTTGGTTTCTTCAGACAGCAGATTTAAGTAATCAATGGTAAACCCGGCCACTTTTCCCCTGACAAAAAAGGAAAACGGCGGAAAATTGTTCTGCACAGCTATGGAGACAGTTTCAGCGGATGGCTGCCCGGGTGCGGGCGTTTGGGATCTGCCTGTGTCTATCCCCAAAAAAAACAGCAGACAGATCACCCCCAGGACACAAAAAATAGGTTGTGGCCTGCCACAGATTCTCACCAACGTGTATCTCCTTTGCGGCACAAAAACAGATTATCTTTCTATTTATGCTGTTTTCCGGTCCCAGTATCCCAGGACCTGTTTATCAATCCCATTATCACCCTTAAGCATAGCATAGATCAGATTTTTGTGATATGCAGTATCTGAACAAAACAGGCTATTTTTGCAATGGGTATTTAAATTTTTGATCAGATATTGTAATATCCACAATTTAAAAAATGAAACGCCACTTGCACCAGACCGACAAGCTAAGGAGGGAGACAGAATGGAAGATCGTTTGAGTGAGATACTTTCACCCTACAAAGGAAAACGGGATGCGCTCATCCCGATTCTGCAGAAAGTACAGGCAGAGCTGGGTTATCTGCCGGATGAAGCCATGCTTGAAATAGCCAGGGTAACCGGCCTGCCGGAAAGCCGGGTGTTTGCAGTGGCATCTTTTTATGCCCAGTTCCGTTTCACCCCCAGGGGAAAGCATTCCTTTATGGTATGCAGGGGCACTGCCTGCCATGTCCGTGGGGCGGAAAAAATTTTAGAAGAAACAGAAAGGTCTTTGGGCATTGTTGAAGGGGAAACCACTGAAGACAAGGAATATACACTGGAGACAGTGGCTTGCATCGGCTGCTGCGCCCTGGCACCCTGTGTGATGATCGACGAGGATGTGGAAGCCAAACTGACCCCCAAAATGGTTTCGGAAATTATCGACAGGAGGAAAGCACAATGACCATGACGTTTGCTGACATACAGAAACAGGCCCAGGAGGAATGGGATGCCCTGCAAAAAGGCAAGGCCCCGCAGATCGCCGTCGGTACTGCCACCTGCGGCAGATCAGCCGGCGCCATGGCTGTGGTCAAGGCGTTTGAAGATGAGCTGGCCCAAAAAAACATCACCGCCCACATCCGGGAGGTCGGGTGTAGCGGTCCCTGTTACGCCGAACCGTTGGTGAACATAGACAAGCCCGGCAAACCCACCATCAGCTATAAAAATGTCAATCCCGACATGGTGACCGAAATCATCGATGCCTACCTGCTGGGAGATGACCCGTTGCCCCAGTATACCCTGGGCAGCTTTGGAGAAGGGAAAATCAAAGGGGTTACCAGATTTCTTGACACCCCCTCCTTCAAACCCCAGGAACGCCGGGTGTTCCGCAACTGCGGCATCATCGACCCCACCAACATCACCCACTACATCGCCAACCAGGGATATGAGGGGCTGCACAAGGCCCTGACCACCATGACCCAGCAGGATGTGGTGGATGAGATGAAAGCTTCCGGCCTGCGGGGCCGGGGCGGCGGCGGATTTCCCGCCGGCCGCAAATGGGAGGCTGGACTGGCAGCCAAAGGCACCCCCAAATATGTGGTGTGCAATGCAGATGAAGGGGACCCGGGTGCATTCATGGACCGGGCCGTTATTGAAGGAGACCCCCATTCCGTGCTGGAAGGCATGATCATCGCCGGGTACACCATCGGAGCGGAAACCGGGTATATCTATGTCAGGGCCGAATATCCCCTGGCCATCAGACGTCTGGAGCGGGCCATTGCCCAGGCCCATGAAAAGGGATTTCTGGGGAAAAATATCATGGGCACCAACTTCAACTTTGAGATCAAAATCTTTCCGGGTGCCGGGGCCTTTGTCTGCGGCGAATCCACCGCCCTGACCCTTTCCATCGAGGGCAAACGTGGCATGCCCCGGGTGGCTCCCCGCCCGAGAACCACAGAGATCGGGCTCTATGACAAACCCACCCTGCTCAACAATGTGAAAAGCTTTTCTTCAGCCCCCATGATCATCACCAAAGGTGCAGAATGGTTCGCCAGTGTGGGAACCGAAAAAAGTACGGGCACCGCGATTTTCGCCCTAACCGGCGCGGTCAATAACTGCGGTCTCATCGAAGTACCCATGGGCATCACCCTTCGGGAGATAATCTATGATATCGGCGGCGGTGTGCCTGACGGGGCTGAATTCAAGGCGGTCCAGACCGGCGGTCCTTCCGGCGGCTGCCTGCCTGCATCCCTGCTGGACACCCCCATTGATTATGACTCACTGGATGAAGCCGGCTCCATAATGGGATCAGGCGGCATGGTGGTGATGGATGAGAAAACCTGCATGGTGGATGTGGCCCGGTATTTTCTGGATTTCACGGAAATCGAATCCTGCGGTCAGTGCGTGCCCTGCCGGCTGGGAACCAAACAGCTGCTGGAAATTTTAAAGGAAATCTGTAAGGGCAAAGGAAGAAAGGAGGATCTGGACCTGCTCTATGAGCTGAGCCTTGCGGTTCACGGCGGTTCGGTGTGCGGCCTGGGACAGACAGCTGCCAACCCGGTACTCACCACCCTGCGGTATTTCAAGGATGAGTATGAAGCCCATATTTTTGAAAAGCGCTGCCCGGCAAAGGTATGTAAATCACTGATTTCCTTTGTTATCAGGGAAGACAAATGCAAAGGATGCGGCATCTGCGCCAAATCATGTCCGGTGAGCGCCATTTCAGGCGAAAAGAAAAAGGTGCATGTGGTTGATCAGTCCGTGTGTGTCCAGTGCGGGGTATGCCAGGAAAAATGCCCTGCCAAATTCAGTGCTGTGGATTGTGTATCCCCTCGGGTCAAAGTGGAGGCAGCTGCTGAAACAGAGACATCATAATTATGTTGCCCGGGCCGGAAAACAGCGTTTGTCCGGCCCGGCAACAAAATCCTGATCAGGCAGGAGGCCGGCGCATCATGCTGCCGGCCCAATGTTGATGGCACATACCTTGAGTTCCGGAATTTTGGCGGTGGGGTCCAGTTTGGCATTGGTCAGTTCATTGGCGGCTGACTGGGCAAAATGAAAGGGGATAAAAACGGTCCCTGCCACTGCCTTGTGCGACACCTTGAGCTTGGCGCTGATCCGGCCCCGCCTGGATGAAACATTCACCAGATCGCCGGTATCCAGACCCAGTTTTCTGGCATCGGTCCTGGATATTTCCACAAAACATTCCGGTGAGAGGATATTGAGCCCCTCTGTGCGCATGGTCATGGTGCGGGTATGGTAATGGTAGAGCACCCTGCCGGTGGTGAGAATAAAGGGATAATCCGCATCCGGCACCTCAGCAGGGGGCTGGTGTTCTATGGCATGGAACAGTCCCTTGCCCCGGGTGAACTGGGTGGTATGAAGAATCGGGGTGCCGGGATGGTTTTCATCCGGACAGGGCCAGTGGATACCGACCTTGTCGATGCGTTCCCAGGTGATGCCTTTGTAGGAAGGGGTCACCGCACAGATCTCCTTGAAGATTTCATGGCTGTTTTCATAACCCATATCATAGCCCATGCGCCGGGCAATGTCACAGATGATCTCCCAGTCCAGTCTGGCATCTTCCGGTGCATCCACCGCTTTTCTCACCCGCTGGACCCGTCGCTCTGTGTTGGTGAAGGTCCCGTCTTTTTCCGCAAAGCAAGCCGCTGGCAGTACCACATCTGCCAGGGCCGTGGTTTCGGTTTCAAAAATATCCTGTACCACCAGAAATTCCAGATTGGACAGGGCTTTTTTGGCATGATTCAGATCCGGGTCAGATACCATGGGATTTTCACCAATGATGAACAGGGACTTGAATTCTCCGGAATAGGCTTTTTCAATCATTTCCGTCACCGGCAGCCCCGGGGTGGCAGACATGCCTGTGACGTTCCAGGCTTTTTCGTAATTCTGCCGGATATCATCTTTGGTCACTGCCTGGTATGCGGTGAATACATTGGGAAGCCCGCCCATGTCGCATGCCCCCTGGACATTGTTCTGGCCCCGCAGGGGATTGACTCCGCCGCCTGGTTTGCCCAGATGGCCGCAGAGCATGGACAGGTTGGCCAGGGACTTGACATTGTCGGTTCCGCAGGTGTGCTGGGTGATGCCCATGCAGTAGCAGATGGCGGCTGCCGGGGCACTGGCAAATTCCCGGGCCACCTCAATGATATCATCTGCAGCAATACCGGTGATCTCTGCCACATGCTCAGGGGTGTAGGCAGCCACCACATCCTCTAACGCTTCAAAATTTTCTGTACGCTGCGCAATAAAGGTTTTGTCATGGAGATCTTCTTTGATGATCACATGCATAAGACCGTTGATCCAGGCGATATCCGTCCCCGGATTGGGGCGCAGCCATTTGGCGGCGTTGTCGGTCAGCTTGATATGCCGGGGATCGATTACGTACATTTTTTTGCCTTTCAAGGCAGCACGTTTCATGAATGTTGACAAAACCGGATGGTTTTCCGTGGTATTGGACCCGGTCACCAGAATCAAATCCGAGGTTTCTATATCTGCAATGGTGTTTGTCATGGCACCGCTTCCAAATGCTGCAGCCAGACCGGCTACGGTGGAGCTGTGTCACAGTCGCGCACAATGGTCGATATTGTTTGTCTTGAGCACGGCCCGGGTAAATTTCTGGGCTATATAATTGTCTTCATTGGTGGCCCGTGCAGAGGTAAGCACTCCCATGGTATCGGGTCCATGCTGGTCCCGGGTTTCAGTAAATTTTTTTGCCACCAGATCCAGGGCCTCGTCCCAGGATGCCGGCACCTGTTTGCCCTCTTTTTTGATCAACGGAGTGGTCAGGCGGTCCGGAGAAGCCACAAACTCAAACCCATACCTGCCTTTGACACAGAGCATGGCATTATTGGGGGGCAGGTTGCGGTCAGCCCCGTCAATTTTGACAATTTTATTGTCCTGAACATGCATATCCATCTGGCACCCCACCCCGCAGAAAGAGCAGGTGGTACGAACGGTTCTGGTGGGGATAAACCGGTCATCACGAAATGCTTTTGTGGGAACCAGGGCACCCACCGGGCAGACCTGGACACATTCACCGCAGAACACGCAGCTGGATTTCATCAATGTGGTGCCGGTACCGGCAATAATTTTACCGTTGTTTCCCCGGAATCCAAAATCGATGGCCTGATTTACCTGAAGTTCATTACAGGCAG
>JAIPDY010000159.1 GCA_021737445.1 Desulfotignum sp. | reverse complement strand
GTCAGGGCAAGATGGCAGACAACGCAGGAATCATGGGCAGCCTGTCTGGCCGGCCGGACCGTCTGCGGTTTGTCCCCGGACAGATCATTCAGTACAGCCGGTTCAGCCTTGTGGCAATAGATGCAGGCACTTTCTTTGCCCTGTTCATAGAAAATCTCTTCCGATGCTTCATTAAAGCTGTGGTGGCAGGCACTGCAGTTGTCTTCTGTCCTGGAAACAGTGGAAACAATGGCATCAGATGAGACATGGCGAAAATGCAGGGACCGGTCAAAGGCCAGGTCCTTCCGGGAAGAGCCGATGGGAAAGTTTGCATTGTGGCAAAAGCGGCATGCGGCTTCCATGGGACCGGTGCTGCCTTTAGCCTTCATCTGCTCATGGCAGGCGATGCAGTTGTTGTGAAACAGTTCCATGCGGGCGGTGATGTCTGCATCTTCAATTTCTTTGAAGGTGAATCCCGGTGTGTTTTGGGCTGTCTGGTCATGGCATTCAATACATTTGCCATCCACAGCCCGGGTGTGGCGGTCGTGCAGGAACTGCACAAGGGGCATCTGCCTGTCTGCTGCAGGAGATCTGCTGCCGATGGTTAAAATGTCCGGGCGTTTTTCATCTGGATCATTCATGGCCCCTGCGCCGGAAAGGGCGGCAAAGGAAAATAAAAGCAGCAGCACTGCTGCTGCAAGCAAACATTGACCATATTTTTGTCTGGACATAAATCCCATCCCCTGCAAGAATTGTTACAGAATCAATGATATTTTTTGTAAATATTAATCCTACTAAATTTGTAGGGATTAGTTTTAAAAAAACCGCACTATTTTGTCAATAAAAAATTTCCAGGTCCGGAACAGGCATCAGCCTTTTTTGGGGACCCAGGCAGACCAGTTCCAGGGTGCAGGTAACTGCGGGTTTTGTGCCGTTGGGCCGCCAGGCTTCGTGGAAAAATACCACCCGGTAGTCACCCTGTTTTTCCCACCGGGTCCTGATTTCCAAAAGGTCCCCGAAAACCGCGCCATCCTGATACCGCAGATCAGCCGTGTACACGGCAAACCCGACCCCGTCATTGTGCCACATGTCAGACAACCGCTGTATGCCGATGATCTCTTCTCTGGCTCTTTCAAAGAATTTCAGGTAATTGGCATGATAGACCACACCGGAGTGGTCGGTGTCTTCATAATAGACCTGGGTTTTAAAAATATGGGGGTCTGGCCGGGGCATGTATCTCCTTGTTTATTTGATAACCAACCACCATATAGAACAGTCGAAAAAAAAAATCAAGGAGATCGGCAGGATGCCGCCCCTGGTGGGGGAACCGGGCCCGGGATTTCATCTCCGCCTATCTCTGCCATCAGCGGCTAGTGCCGAGGGGTCTTTTGATACGCCGGTACCGGCAGGCACGGGCCTTTTGCCCACCACCACCTTCCGGCACGGGCCTGAACCTTGCAGATACCGTTTTCCACAGCCCTGAAACCAACAGGAATCCCAGAACGGTTACTTACGCCAGCCCTCCCCATCGTTGCTTTTTTGTTTACAAGAAACAAAGCCCATGGCATAGTCATTTTTATTACACCGCCCAAAACCCAACACCCAAAACCCAACACCCACCAAGGAGATATCCCATGAAAGACCATACCCCCAGACTGCTGGATGCGCTGGATGCGTTTGAAGACGGCATCTATATTGTCAGCGAAAACTTTACAGTGGAGTATATGAACCGGTTCATGAAAGACCTGTTTGGAGAAGGGGTGGGCAAAAAATGCCACAAGGTGCTGCTCAATTATGATGTACCCTGTGAATGGTGCAATTACAAAAAAATATTTGACAAAAACGAAACCCGCCATTCTGAGATCTTTCTGGAATCTGTGGGAAAAACATTTGCCCTGTCCGAAATACCGGTGACCAACCGGGACGGCACGCGGTCCAAACTTTCCATCTACAGGGACATTACCCGGCGCAAAGAACAGGCTGCCAGGCTCAAGTCTTCCATGGAAAGTTACCAGCGTCTGTTCAAACATGTTGGGTGCGGGGTTTACATCTCCAGTAAACGGGGCCGGTTTCTGGATGTCAACCCGGCCCTGCTCAAAATTCTGGGATACCATGACAAAGATGAGTTTTTGTCTCTGGATCTTGCCAGAGATGTGTTTCTTAAACCTGAAGACAGGAAAAAATTCCAGCGGATTATTGAGAAAAAAGGCCGGGTGGTGGATTATGAGGTGAAATGGCGGCGCAGGGACGGCCATATCATCCATATTTTGTTGACCTCCAATGTACGATATGACGACAAGGGTAAAATCCTGGGGTATGAAGGCATTGTGGTGGATGTCACCGAGCGCAGGAAAAGCGAAAATAAAATCAGGGCAGCCCATGATTTTCTGGACAATATCATCTCCTGCTCGCCCAATGCTATCATGTCCATGGATATGACCGGCAAAATCATTCTCTGGAATCAGGGGGCTGAAGAGGTGTTTGGCCTGCCTGTCGATGAAGTGGTTGGCAGCATGACTGTCCAGCAGATCTATTCCAATGAGGTGGCGACAGAAGTAACACAGATGATGCGGGACCCCAAATACGGGGGGGTGGGCCGTCTCAATTCCTATCCTTTGACCTTTGAGCGCCGGGACGGCCAGGTGGTGGAAGGCAATCTGTCTGCGTCTTTTCTATATGATGAAAAAGGGAAAGAAACAGCCACTGTGGCACTTTTTGTGGATCTGCGCGAACGCCTTAAAACCGAGCGGGAACTGTCCGAAGCCCGGCAGCACCTGCTCCAGTCGGAAAAACTGGCTGCCATGGGACGGCTCACCTCCCAGATCGCCCATGAGCTGAACAACCCGCTGTTCGGCATCATGAATACCCTTGAGCTGATGAAAACCGAGATCCCGCCTTCCAACAAGCGGCGAAAGCTGCTGGACATGTCCCTGTCTGAAACCATCCGCCTGGCAGACATGCTCAAAAAAATGCTCTCGTTTTCAACCCCGGATGAGGCGGAACGGTCTGAACTGAATATCAACACAGTGATCGAAGAGCTGATGATTCTTTATGACAAACGGTTCCGGGAAAATTCCATCAAGGTGATTTTGGATCTGGCGCCGGATCCGGGCCTGATCATGGCCTCCAGAGACCAGCTGCGCCAGGTGTTCATCAACATGTTTTCCAATGCCATGTATGCCATGCCTGACGGCGGAAATCTGACAATCACCACCAAGCCCAATGGAAAGATGCTCCATATTGTTGTCGAGGATACCGGCACCGGTATCAGGCCCGAACACATCGAAAAGGTGTTTGATTCTTTTTTCACCACCAAGACCGACAGCATCAAGGGCGTGGGCCTGGGTCTTTCGGTCTGTTATGGATTCGTCAAGGACCATGACGGCGACATCACCGTGGAATCCCAATACGGCGAATGGACCCGGTTCACTATCAAGCTGCCGCTGGTACGTTTATTATAGTTATTTTATTTATTATTTTTTTCTTGACAGGCTAAATTTTATATAATAATAGTAAAAACTATAAACCATAAATGCAAAGGAGGCATTATGGAAGACACATTGACTGTATTCACGGCCAGCAAGTACTGCAATGTTTCGTCAAAAACCATTATTAACTGGGTAGAGGCCGGTCATATAAAGGCCTACAGAACAGTGGGCGGCCATCGCCGCATAAAAAAATCCGATCTGGAGACCTTTATGCGCAATCAGGGAATTCCCATCCCTGAGGAAAAAGATGACAGTGCCCGCAAGAAAATCCTGGTGGTGGATGATGACATGATCATTGTGGAGTCCATTGTCCAGTCTCTGGAGGAGGATGAGTTTGACTATGAGGTGATCTCGGCTTCAGACGGGTTTGAAGCAGGGCTCCAGGTCAACCACTTCAAGCCGGATCTGCTTATTCTGGACATCATGATGCCTGATATAAAAGGGTATGATGTCTGCAAAAAGATCAAGACCAGCGAGGAGACAAAACACACAAAAATCATTGTGCTGTCCGCTTATCTGGATGATGAAAAATTCGCCCGGATGAAGGAGAATGGTGCGGATATCTGTTTTTCCAAGCCGCTGCCCCTGCACCAGCTCAAGGAAGAAGTCGCAAAACTGCTTGGACTAAAATAACAAGGAGGCAGATCATGAATTTAAAAGAATCTTTGGAAAAAAAGCGATTTGTCGTGACCTCTGAAGTTCAGGCTCCCCTTGGCGATGATGAGCCCGAGGCGCTGGTGTCAAGCCTGAGCAAGATCAGAGGACGTGTGGACGGGGTGTCTGTCTCTGATGTGGAGCTCGAAGGCGTGGTGGGAGACAGCATTCTGACCTGTGATCTGCTGCGCAAAAACCGGTTCAATGCCATCTACCAGACCACCACCAGAGACAAGAACCGGTATCAGCTGCAAAAGGATCTGACCAATGCCTATGATGTCGGGGTGGACAACCTGCTGGTGTTTACAGAGGATTACCGGATCTCCGGCGACAGTCTCCAGGAATCCATGTTTTTTCATGTGGATTCCGGCAAATTGGGATCGGTTCTGGATCATTTGCGCCAGGGCGTGAGCATTGAGGGCAATGAACTGGACAAAAAAGTGGATTTCACCCTGGGATCAGGCGTGGAAACCCCCTGGGGAAAACAGATGCCCAAGCGGGGCATGGAGGAGATGGAGGACATGCACAATGTGGGGGCCGGTTATTTTCTCACCACCCCGATATTTGATGTGGACCAGTTTGAAAAGTTCATGAAACAGGTGCAGCCTTTCCGGATTCCGGTGATTGCCGAGGTGATGATCCTGCGCACTGCCGGCATGGGCAAATTTTTAAACCGCCATTTCAAATCCGGACTGGTGCCTGAGTGGGTTATCCAGAAGCTGCTGAATGCGCCGGACAAAACAAAGGCAAGCATCGAGCTGTTTGCAGATACGGTCAAAGGTTTGAAAGATATCTGCCAGGGGGTGCATATCGTCACCATCGGCGGGGAAGATAAACTGGCCCGGTACCTGAATGCAGCCAAACTAAGATAACATTTATGATGAAAACAGGGGGGCGCGCAACATGGCAGAGGCAATAAAGATCGACACCCTGGATTATGAACTCAAAGAAGCGGTGCTGGACAAGGTGCCGGACGCAAATTTTGATCTGTGTCTGACCTGCGGGACCTGCACCGGCGGGTGTCCGGCATCGGAACAGTTCGGCATGGATCCCAGAAAACTGATCCGCATGCTCAATTTCGGCATGGATGAACAGATCCTCAAATCGGACTGGAAATGGGTATGTTCCATGTGTGGGCGGTGCCAGCTGGCCTGCCCCATGAATATCAATATTCCCAAACTCATTTACAACCTCCGGGCGAAAATGGCCCGGGAAAAACGTCCCAAAGGCATTTTAGGCTCCTGTGACCAGCATATCAGAACCGGGTCTGCCATGGGTGCGGCCAAAGAGGATTTCAAATTCACGGTTCTGGATGTGGCTGAAGAGATCAGAGAGGACCATCCCGGGTTTGAAGACCTGGAGGTGACCGTGGACCGGGTGGGCGCCCAGATGGTGCTCAACCAGAACTCCAGGGAACCGGTCACAGAGCCTGAGGAGATGGGGCCGCTATGGAAAATCCTGCATACGGTCGGTGCGGACTGGACCTACCCTTCCGTGATGTGGGCCGGTGAAAACTACTGCATGTTTCTGGCAGACGACGAAGGCTGGCGGTATATTATAGAGGAGTTTGTCCTGCATGTGGACAACAATCTGAAAAGTCCCCTGGTGGTAAACACGGAGTGAGGCCACTCATACTTTGCAATCCTGGAAGGGTTGCGCAAATACAAAATACCCCACAAGTTTGAGCTGACCACCATTATCGAGCTGTATGCCCAGTGGATCAGAGAAGGCAAACTTGCGGTCAATTCAGACTGGAACAAAGATATCCGTGCGAAATTCACGGTCCAGGACCCCTGCAATATAGCCAGAAAAAGCGGGTCCAACAAGATCGTGGATGATCTGCGGTTTGTGGTGAAAACCGTGGTGGGCGAGGAAAACTTCATCGACACCGTGCCCAGCCGCATGAACAATTTCTGCTGCGGCGGCGGGGGCGGGGCCCTTCAGGCAGGGTTTCCCGAGCAGCGGCGGGCCTACGGCAAAATCAAGTATAACCAGATCATGGCCACGGGCGCAAATTACGTCATCGCCCCCTGCCACAACTGCCACGGCCAGATCGAGGATATCGGCCATCATTACGGCGGCAAGTATCACGTGGTCCATCTGTGGACCATCATCTGCCTGGCCATGGGCGTTCTGGCGGACACCGAACGTACCTATCTGGGGCCGGACCTGGCCGAAGTGGGACTTTAATCCCCAAGCGGGACTCAAAGCAAGGAGGGATGAGATGACCGAAATAGAAAAAGGATCGGTAATGGTGGTGGGCGCCGGTATTGCCGGTATCCAGGCATCCCTGGATCTGGCCGATTCCGGGCACCTGGTGTATCTGATAGACAAGAACACTGCCATCGGCGGTACCATGGCCCAGCTGGACAAAACCTTTCCCACCAATGACTGCTCCATGTGCATTATCTCCCCGAAACTGGTGGAGGCCGGACGGCATCTGAATGTGGAACTGCTCACCATGAGCGATATCACATCCGTGGAAGGCGAGGCCGGCAATTTTTCTGTGACCATGAAGGAAAACCCCCGGTACATTGACATGGACAAATGCACCTCCTGCGGGGAGTGCGCCAAGGTGTGCCCGGTGGACCTGCCCAACCGGTTTGACGAGGACCTGGGAGAGAGAAAGGCCGCCTTCAAACTCTATCCCCAGGCCATGCCCTCGGCCTGGGCCATTGAAAAGACCGACATTGCCCCCTGCCGCCTCACCTGTCCGGCCGGGCTCAATGTCCAGGGATATGTGCAGATGGTCAAGCAGGGCAGGTTCAAACAAGCCCTTGAGATCATCATGGAACAGCTGCCGTTGCCCGGGGTGCTGGGCCGCATCTGCCCCCATGAATGTGAGGATGCCTGCCGGCGGTGCCAGAAAGATGCGCCCGTGGCCATCAGAGATCTCAAGCGCCTGGCAGCGGACAGTTTTGATCCCAGGGAAATCGAGATCCCGTGTGATCCGAAAATCAATAAAAAAGCGGCTGTTGTGGGATCTGGCCCGGCCGGGCTGTCTGCCGCATATCACCTGGCAAGAAAAGGGGTGGATGCACAGATTTTCGAGGCCCTGCCCAAACCCGGCGGCATGCTTCGGGTGGGAATCCCGGACCACCGGCTGCCGCCTTCCGTGCTGGACAAGGACATTGCAGTGGTTACCAACCTGGGGGTACAGATTCACTGCAATCAGCGCCTGGGTGAAAATTTTACCGTGGACAGCCTGCTGGCGGACGGTTTCGATGCCGTGTTCCTGGCTCTGGGTGCCCATAAAGGGCTGTCTCTGGGCATTCCCGGCGAGGATCTTGCCGGCGTGCGCCAGGGTGTGGATTTTCTGCAAGAGCTCAACCTCACCGGTGAGACCGCAGTGGGAAAAAATGTGGGCATCATCGGCGGCGGCAATGTGGCCATTG
>JAIPDY010000158.1 GCA_021737445.1 Desulfotignum sp. | reverse complement strand
TCTGCGGCAAATCCGATGTGAAAAAACTTTTTATGGATGATCTGCATGCTGTCTGTATCCACGCTGGCATTGAATGCCGGATATTTTTTGAGCAGGCCGGCTACCGCCTTGATCACAAAAGCCATCAACGTCAGATGCCCGCTGTGTTCTTTTGTGTCATCAATGGCGTGTGAATCGTCTGTCTTGTCATTATATGCCCGGCGCAGGGTTTCCACTTCTGTGACATCTGCCTCATCCATGTGGGCCACATGGGGCACCAGAATAGAAGAAGTCACAGTCCTGGCAGCGGGTTTTTTCCGCACAGAGCGCATGGGAATCTTTTCCACAGGGCCCTGGGCCGCAAAATCCGGCATCGGGGACAGGGTCAGAAACGGGATGCCGGATGCCGGGGCCATGTCGCTTTTCGCACCTGCATCCCTGGCAGCGGTTCTGCTTTCACCGGTTTCAGCTGTTTTAGAAGATTGTTCTGCCTCAGCATCTGAGCCAGCCGCAACATCGGTACCATGTGCATCATATTTTAACAGATCATCTGCCGTGACCCGGCCCCCGGGGCCGGTGGCCGGCACCTGGTTGATATCGATATCCATTTCTCTTGCCAGGCGCCGCACAGCCGGTGCGGCAATGGCCCGGGCCTGAAGATCTTGATTATCTGCCAAAGTGTCAGCCTCAGATTTACTGGTCTCAGTGGATTCTTCTGTCTCGATGGTCACCAGCACCTGGCCCATCTGGACCATGTCCCCGGGCTGTGCTCCGAGCGTGTGGATAACCCCGGTTTTCGGGGAAGGGATGGTCACGGCAGCCTTGTCGGTTTCCATATCGCACAGCGGATCATCTTCTTTAATCCGGTCTTTTTCCTTCACATGCCACAAAAGCAGTTCCCCTTCCTGGATGCCCTCCCCCAGGTCCGGCAGTTTGAACTCATACATGGGTCCCTCCTTAAAAGTTCAAGGTCTCTGTGATGGCCTGGTCGATGTCGGAAACCTTCGGCATATACAACTGTTCTCTGGCAAACAGGGGCATGACCACATCATACATGGTCACCCGCCGCACCGGTGCCTCCAGGTACATCAGGGCCTGATCATTGATCACTGCGATGATTTCCGATGCCGGGCCGAATGACTGCTGGGCCTCCTGAACCACCACGCACCGGCCGGTCTTTTTGACAGAGGCCACAATGGTGTCGACATCCATGGGGGAAATGGTCAACAGATCAATAATTTCCGGCTGAAAACCGGTTTTGGATTTCACCGCTTCCACCGCCTTGATTGTATCTCTCATCATGGCACCCCAGGAAATGATGGTAATATCTTTGCCAGTCTCCTTCACGTGGGCCTTTCCGATTGCAAAAGTATTTTTCTCCTTGTCCACTGTTTCCTTGAAAGACCGGTAGGACCGCTTGGGTTCCATGAACACCACCGGGTCCGGGTCCTGGATGGCGGCGGTGAGCAACGGCCCGGCATTGGCCGGGGAGGACGGGATCACCACCTTGACTCCGGGAGTATGTGCCCAGTACACCTCCTTGCTTTCCGAATGATGCTCCAGGGCGCGTACCCCGCCGCCATAGGGCATTCTCACCACCAGAGGTACAGTGAACTGTCCCCGGCTTCTGGTACGCATCCGGGAGGCATTGCCCTCCAGCTGGTGCATCATAAGATAGGAAAAACCGGAAAACTGCATCTCCACCACCGGCTTGAGCCCGGCCATAGCCATGCCGATGGCGGCACCAAGAATGGCGGACTCGGCAATGGGGGTATCCAAGACCCGTTTTCTGCCGAATTTCTCATATAATCCGTCGGTCACCCGGAACACCCCGCCGTTTACCCCTACATCTTCTCCCATGACAAGGACGGTATCATCTGATGCCATGATGTCGTGCAGGGCTGTGTTCAGGGATGTCACCATATTAATTTTGGCCATGTTCCTTCTCCTTTCCCAGCCGTGCCAGAAACCGGGCCCGCTGTGCTTCAATCACATCTTCTTTTGTGCCGAATACATGATCAAACGGAACATCCGGCGCAAACGGTTCCCGGGATTCAAACGCCTGGACAGCCGCATCGATCTGTGCTTTGCAGTCTTTCTCCAGCTGTTTTTGAAGGTCCTCATCCCAGATCCCTTTTTTCATGAGATATGCTTTGAAACGGACCAGGGGATCTTTTGCTTCCCATGCCGTCACTTCATCATCAGACCGGTACCGGGTGGGATCATCAGCTGTTGTGTGCATGAGCATGCGGAAGGTTACCGCCTCGATCAGGGTGGGGCCTTCATCTGCCCTGGCCCGGTCCACTGCTTCTTTGACAGCCTGGTACACGGACAGGGCATCGTTGCCGTCCACCTGGATGCCGGGAATGCCGTAGGCAATGGCTTTCTGGGCAATGGTCCGGGATTTTGTCTGGATTTTCAGCGGCGTGGAGATGGCATACTGGTTGTTCTGGCACAAAAAAATCACCGGTGCGTTGAGCACTGCAGCAAAGTTCAGGGCTTCATGAAAATCGCCTTCCGATGTGGCCCCGTCCCCGAACATGGCCAGGACCACGGTGTCTTTTTCTTCCTTGTATCGGGATGCATAGGCCAATCCCACAGCGTGTGGCAGCTGGGATGCCAGCACGATGGATATCGGCAGGGTCCGGTCGTTATTTTCATTGACACTGCCCTCTTCCCAGCCGTTGAACAACAGCAGGGAATTCTCCAGGGTTTCCCCCCGCATCAGGCGGGCCCCCAGTTCCCGGTAAGATCCCACAAACCAGTCGGTTTCCTTAAGCGCAAGGATGGGCGCGCAAAAGGCCGCTTCCTGGCCCTTGTTCACCGGAATCGTTCCCAGCCGGCCCTGACGCTGGAGATTGAGCATCCTGGCATCCGCCATTCTGGACAGGGTCATGGCCTGAAAGAGTTTTTTCAGGTCATCTTCGCTCAGGTCAGGCTCCAGATCCGGGTCCACCTTTCCATTTTCATCCAGGATATGCAGCTGTTTTATACTGAAATCATCAATGGTTTTTAACGGCATCTCACTCTCCTTTTTCCGGCTGTTACGGGTGCGGCAGCGGGGAAAGCCTTTATCCCGTGGTCCTGATCTTGGCAAACACCTCTGGCGTGGGCTTGGGGAGACCGGCAACCTTCCATGCTTTTACCGGATCGGGAAACTGTTCGTAGTTACACGCTTTGGTCTGTCCCACATTTTTGCACACGGCCCGGAGAATGGGAAACGCCTCAAATTTTTCATAATAATTGCGCATAAACTTGATAATCTCCATGCGCTCGGTGCTCAAAGGGCATTCGTCATCAATGCCTTCTTTTTCCGCCAGCGCGCATGCGATATCCTCGGTCCAGGAACGAAAATCCTTAAGATAGCCCTCTTCGTCCAGATGCAGTTCAAGATCCTGAGTGTTTACCATGGGTCACCTCCTTATATAATATATGAAAACAACATCACCCGCCGTGATTTCGGATGCTCACAGCAGTGTGAATCCACCTGAAAACACAGTAAGCACAAAACGTGCTTTGTAAACAGCTCACTTCATAAGTCTTTCATAACTTTTTTGTTGTCAGGCTGGTATAACCGGCTTCCCTGGCCTTGATATCCAGATGCAGCGTGGCAACTTGTTCCATTTTCGGAACAAACGGCCGGTCCAGGTGACGGGTATCTACCCCTTTAACATACCTGTGACACTGATCACATACATCCACCCGGTACTCTTTTTCTTCCGGACTGAAAAAATACTGCCGGGTATCGGGATCATTGTTCCCACAGAATACACATCCCAGCCGGCCCATCTCCCAGGTGTGACTGCAGAAACAGCACTTCAGATGACGGTTTCCGTTTTCATCGAGAAAAAACAGATCCGGAGAATTGCCGCATACCGGGCAATACCCTTTTTCGTGGGGGTGATTTTCCAGGCAGGGTGCCAGTCGGCCGGCATAGATTTCAATGGAAGGAGCAATGCTCAAAAACGTCAGCATCACCAGATAATGGACATGGATACCGGCGGTCCGGGCAATGAGAGAAAGGACGTCATCATCGCTGGTCAACAGCGCATCCATCAGCATTTTTACATCGATCCGCCTGTCAGCGATAGCGGCTTTCAAAGCAATGGCTGTTTCTGACAGTTCACGGGTCTGTGTTGCAGCAATGTCACAGATGGTTTCCAGCAGCCGGGCTGATGCATTTTGATCGATACCCCATTCTTCCGGACCGATCAGGGGCATTGCAGAGGTGCATTTTTTTTCCGGCATTGACGAATCGATACAGATGGGATCGATGAAACCCTGAGGTCTGCTTTCTTCCTGGGCCTGGAAAACCTGTGTGTAAAATCCCAGGATTTGCCCATAAAAAGGCCGTTTCTCAAGAATCCGATCCCTGGTTTTTTCCATGTCAGACACCCATCATCCGCGCAAGTGGTGCCACCATTTTCCGCAACGCCACAGAACGCGTGATTTCACCGTGACCTGTGGCAGCCACTGCATAATCCGCATACAGATGTGGATCAAATGCCACCATGTAGATGACATTGACATCCTCCGGGTCCAGGAGCCGGGCATCGGGATATTTTTTTCGGACCCGGGACAAGCGTTTCTCCGCCTTGTCAAGGATGTCCTCCCGGTCTCCGAACTGCATGGCACCGGTGGAACAGGCTGCCACACACGCAGGCGTCAGTCCATTGCGGATTCGGTCATTGCAGAAATCGCATTTGGCAATGGTGCCGTCACTGCCGGAACGCGGGATGTCATAGGGACAGGACACATTGATCTCTTCGGCATCCAGAAGCCGGGTGTTTTGCGTATATAAAACAGCACCGGTCATATCATCCCGGTAAATGGCCCTTGGATCCACAGCCATGTCAAGACACGGCGCATCCAGGCAATGGCGGCACTGGTCTGGAAAAAACAGCCACTGGAGCCGGTTGGCAACCACGGCCTCGGTCATGCGCACCAGCTTGTAGGTGGAATGGGTCAGATCCGGGGGGTTCTGAAAACTGCCAGTGTTGACGGTCTTTTCAGCGGGCAGGTCGTGCCACTGCTTGCAGGCCACCTGGCAGCCCCGGCAGGCCGTACACAGGGTGGTATCGATGAGTATGGATTTTGACATGATCCGATCTCCTCCTTACCGTTTTGTCACATTGACCATAAAGGCCTTGGTTTCAGGAATCCGGGTATTGGGATCACCAGCCGGAGGGGTCAGCAGGTTGGCACTGTCCTCGGTGCTGTTTGCCGGCCATCGCCACCCATAATGCCAGGGGATTCCCACCTGGTGAACAGTTACAGGCCCGATTTTGAACGGCTTGAACCGTTTGGTGACGATGGCGGTGGCGTCCAGGGCGCCCCGCATGCTGGATACCCGGACCCGTTCGCCGTTTTGGATTCCCCTGAGCCGGGCAAGCTCTTCAGACATTTCTACAAACATATTGGGTTGCAGTTCCATGAGCCATGCCTGGGGCCGGGTCATCACCCCGGTCTGCCAGTGTTCGCTCACCCGGTAAGTCGTGCCAACGAGCGGAAACCGGGGGTCGCAGGTGGCATAGGCATCTGCTTTGGTGCGGTACACAACTGCCGTGGGATTGACCTTGACCGGAGACAGATGGTTTTTTTTCACGGGACACTCCAGAGGTTCATAATGCTCGGGAAACGGCCCGTCTGCCAGGCCCGGTCCGAATATCTGACCATGGCCATGCGTCTTCATGATAAACGGATACCTGGTATCGGACCGCCGGGTGCCGTCCGGGTTCTGCATGGGGAACCAGCCGCCGTCCGGCACATCCCCGGTCCATTTTCCGGACACATATCTGCCGTCCCGGGTCTCCCCTTCAAACCGGATGACCCAGTCTGTTTCATCCCGGGGCCGGCCTGTAAGATCAACCGACGCCCGGTTGTAGATGATCCGACGGTTCACCGGCCAGCACCAGGCAAACTCCGGATACAGCCCGATATTGTTCGCGGCATCTTTATTGCTCCTCCGGGCAGACATGTTGCCTTGTTCCGTGTAGGAGTTGCAGTAGAGCCAGTTACCGGATGCCGTGGATCCGTCTGACTGCAGAAAAACGAAGCTCGGGACCAGGGAGCCTTTTGGGTACACAGTATCCTTGATTTTCGTATCCCGGGTAAAGGTGCCGTTGATGGCTCTGGCCACCTTGTGGGCATCAAATTCCCCATGGGTATCATACTCCCATCTCAGGTTGAGAACGGGATCGGGAAACACGCCGGAAATTCTGTACAGATCCCTGATTTTATGACCCAGCTGCAGGATGATATCTCCGTCCGGCCTGGCGTTGCCCAACGGTTTTGGACCCCGATACCGCCACTGCATCCAGCGGCCGGAATTGGTGACACTCCCCTCTTTTTCCACGGACACCGCCGCCGGCAGCATAAACACCTCGGTTTTAATTTTGGACGGATCCTTGCCCGGGCCTTTCCAGAAAGATCCGGTTTCATTATCAAACAGATTGGTGTTGACCATCCAGTCCAGATTGCCCAGGGCATCCCGGATCTTGGCGGCGTTGGATCCGGAACAGGCCGGGTTCTGGCCCCAGGCAAAAAAGCCGTTGATATCCCCTTTGTACATGGCGTCAAACAGGTCAAACCAGGAATACGCGGCCCCGTCATCCACTTTGGGCATCCAGTGGTAGCCGAACTGGTTTTCTCTGGTGGCGGCATCGCCGAAAAAGGCCTTGAGCAGGCTCACCGAATATTTGGGGTAGTGCTGCCACCAGTTGGCGCTCAAGGGATCGCTGCTCACCGGGGTAAAGGCACTGTTATAGACATCCAGGCTGTCATGGGATGCTTTGGGGGTTTTCAGGTACCCCGGCCAGATGTGCCACAACAGGCAGTGGTCCGTGGATCCCTGGACATTGGATTCGCCGCGCAGGGCGTTCACCCCGCCGCCGGCCATCCCCATGTTGCCCAGCAACAGCTGGATCATGGCCATGGTCCGGATCATCTGGGTTCCCACCGTATGCTGGGTCCAGCCCATGGCATACAGGATAGTGCCGGCCTTTCCCCTGGCACCCGTGGCCCCGAAAGTCTGGTAAACCGCCAGCAGATCCTCTTTGGATGTCCCGGTGATAGTGGAAACCACATCCAGGTCATACCGGTCATAATGGGTTTTCATCCGCTGAAACACGCATCGTTCGTGAGTCAGCGTGCGGTCTGTCTCTGGCACGCCGGCGGCATCCATGTCAAACGCCCAGGTGGACTTGTCATAGCTGCCAGTGGACGGCCCCTCCCCGCCTTTTGTGTAACCGGAAAACAGCCCGTCCTTGAATTCATAGCCTTTTCCCACGATAAAACCGGCATTGGTGTATTCGGATATATATTCCCGGTTGTACAGGTCATGGTCCAGAATGTACTTGATCATTCCGCCCAGAAACGCGATATCGGTTCCGGATCTCAAGGCGGTATAAATGTCCGCCCGGGCAGAGGTCCGGGTGAACCGGGGGTCGACACTGATCAGTCTGGCCCCGTTTTCCATGGCCTGGTTGATATATTTGAATGAAATGGGATGGTTCTCCGCTGGATTGCTGCCCATGAT
>JAIPDY010000157.1 GCA_021737445.1 Desulfotignum sp. | reverse complement strand
ACCGGGGTGTATACCCCTTCTGAAGGCGAAATTTTTTTGGAAAACAAAAACATCAAAGGCCTTGAGACCAATGAAATAGCTGCCAGGGGCCTGGGCAGAACATTCCAGAACCTGGCGCTGTGGCGGCACATGAATGTGGTGGACCATATCCGCATGGCCCATTATTCCCAGCTGGACTATGGGCTGCTGGGTGCGTTTTTCAACACCAAATCCTGCCGGGACCAGGAAAACCGGGTCATGGAGAATGCCCACCGCCTTATGCAACTGTTTGATATCGACAGATATGCCAACGATCTTGTGACCAGCCTGCCCTATGGGGCTCAGCGCCGGGTGGAAATGGCCCGGGCCATGGCCACCAATCCCAAAGTGCTGTTTTTAGATGAACCCACCGCAGGCATGACACCTGATGAACTGGTGAAGATGATCCGCATCATCCGCCAGGTCCACAAGGATTTCAACGTGGCGATTTTTCTGATCGAGCACCGCATGAAATTTGTCATGGAATTATGTGAATCGATCCAGACCCTGGTGTTCGGGGAAGTGATCGCCCAAGGCCCGCCCGAAGAAATCCAGAACAACCCCCAGGTGATTGAAGCCTATCTGGGCAAGGAGGATATGATCTGATGCAGCTTAACATCCAAAACCTGAATGTCTCCTATGGAAATATCAAGGCCCTTCACGGCATCAGCTTTTCTGTGGCTCCAGGTGAAATCCTCACCATCATCGGTGCCAACGGTGCGGGCAAAAGCACCACCCTGCGCGCCATTTCCCGGATGATCCCCTGTGAACCAGGATCTGTCTTGGAATTCAACGGCCAGAACATTTTAAAATATTCAGCTGACAAGGTGGTGTCCAAACTGGGGATCTCCCATGTGCCGGAAGGCCGCCGCATTTTCGGAAACCTCACAGTGACCGAGAACCTGACCCTGGCCTGTTTTGCCAGAAAAGACAAAGACCAGATAGAAGCGGACAGAAAATGGGTGTTTGACCTGTTTCCCAGACTGGAAGAGCGCCGCCACCAGCTGGCAGGCACCCTGTCCGGCGGTGAGCAGCAGATGCTGGCCGTTGGCAGAGGGTATATGTCCGGACACCAGATGATGCTTCTGGATGAACCCTCCATGGGGCTGGCACCCCTGCTCATGCTGGACATGTTTGATGCCTTGAAGGAGATCAACAAACTGGGCACCACCATACTGCTGGTGGAACAGAACGCCAGGCTGGCCCTGAAATTCGCCCAGAGGGGGTATGTTATTGAAAATGGTTCCCTGGTGCTGGAAGGCCCCACAGATGAGCTTCTTGACAATCCGGATGTGAAAAAAGCCTATCTGGGGGCCTGACGCGTCATTTGATTGTATATGCAACCTAAATCGGGAAACCCGCAACCCAGCGACCCCTCCTCATTTTCCTGGTTTTATTGACAGAAGCTGGGGATTTAGGCACCAAAGGCGGGTTATCCGTGCACCGGCATGCCCGTCACCTTGGCAGCCACCTCCCCCATGATTTCCGCCATGGTGGGATGGGCATGGATGGTATGGGCCATATCCTGTGCAGTCAACCCTTTTTCAACAGCCAGGGTGGCTTCGGCAATCAGGTCGGTGGCATGGGCGCCGATGAGATGCACCCCCAGAATCCGGCCGGATTTTTTTTCCACAACCATTTTGGCTTCTCCTGCGATTTCATCAATGGCATGGGCCTTGCCAAGCACCCGGAAGTTGACGGAAGCCGTGTCAATGGCACGACCGCTTTTCAGGGCCTCATCTTCACTTACCCCCACAGTGCCGATTTCCGGCATGGTGAAAATGGCGCCTGGCACGGCATTGTAGGACATGAGAGCATTTTGTCCCATGGCATTGCCTGTCGCCACCAGCCCTTCGTGGGAGGCCACATGGGCCAGCATCACCCGGGAAGGTCCCAGGATATCTCCGATGGCATAGACGTTTTCCACCCCGGTTTCCATGCGGTCATTGACAGATATCCATCCAGGGCCCCGTGTTTCCAGGCCGATGGTCTCCAGGCCCAGATCAGATGACAGCGGGGTCCTGCCGATGCACACCGCCATAAGATCTGAATACAGGGTATCTTTTTTGGGATCTTTTGCCTGAACATTGTCAGTGAACGGGCTTTTGGACAAAGATATGCTGCACCCTTTGGCTGATGTGTCACAAGCTGTGACAACCGTGTCGCAGAACACCGTAATTTTTTGTTTTTTCATCTCCCGCAGCAGCAGCCTGGATATGGATGTATCCACCGAAGGGAGAGGCAGCAGCCGGGACATGGCCTCCACCACGGTCACCTTTGTGCCCAGGGCGGCAAAAATACAGGCGAATTCACACCCGATCACCCCGCCCCCCACAATGGTCAGCGTTTCAGGAACATGGTCCAGTACCAGGATATCATTGGAAGACAGAATTTTTTTGCCGTCAAAGGCAAAATCCGGCACGTTCATTGGTGTGGTGCCTGTGGCAATGATGAGTTTGTCCCAGTTCAGGGAGGTGGTGGTGCCGTCTGCGGCTGTGACCTGGATTGCTCCCCTGCCCGTGATGCGGCCGCACCCTTTTTTTACAGTCACTTTTCTGCCCTGGAGCAGCCCGGCAATACCCGTGCGCTGGGAATCAAGAATCTTTTCTTTTCTGGCCATAAGCCCGGCCATGTCCGGGAGCACCGCCCCGTCCAGATGAATGCCGAAATCTTTTGCCTTGCGGCATTTGTGCAGAATTTCAGCTGTATTTTTCATGATTTTGGAAGGGATACACCCCCAGTTCAGACAGGTACCCCCCAAATTTTCCTTTTCAATAAGCGTGACATCCGCTCCCAGTGATGCGGCACGCAATGCTGCCACATAACCGCCCGGTCCACCGCCCACAACAACGATTTTTTTGCCCATGGTATACTCCTTTGAAGTGATGGAATTTTTTTTGTGTAATTTTTTTTATGTTATTTCAGATTATAAAGGTATTTCATTGATTTTTTAAATTAAATTTCTATTTCCACAAATTTTTTAAAATTTAATTGACATTATCATTATACTGGTCTAAATATCAAGATAATTTAAAAAACTTTATGTTTTCATCATTTCTTCAGCACAAAAAGAGGCAGAATGAAAATCGACAAAACCAATATTGATATCATCAGAGAACTCAAAGATGGGAAAAAATCCTTCAAAAAAATCGCGGATAAGCTGCAGATCACAGAAAATACCGTCCGGTCCAGGGTCAACAAACTCCAGGAAGAAGGGGTACTGGAAATCTGCGGCCTTGTGGACCCTGCCACCCTCCCCGGCCACCGGGTGGTGATCATCGGCATCAAACTGTCTGAGATGAACCTGGTGGAAAAAGGCGCTGAAATAAGCCGGCTCAAAGGGGTTATTTCAGCAAGCGTGGTCACGGGACGGTTTGACCTGATAATCCTGGTACTGTTTAAAAAAGGGTTCGGTCTCCTGGAATTCTACACAGAAGAGATCGCCAAAATTGAAGGGGTGCGGTCGGTGGAAACATTTGTTGTGTATAAATCCTATAATTTAAAGGTTCCCTATATTTTTTAGGATATAAAAATTTAGGATACATAAATATTTAACACCATTATTAAAAAGGTTGCTGCCATGAATACCAGCTTGAAAACTACACCATTGCACCAATGGCACCTGAACGCAGGTGCCAACATGGCTGATTTCGGTGGATACGACATGCCCCTGTGGTATGACACCGGGGTTAAAAACGAACACCTGGCTGTTCTGAAATCTGCAGGCATCTTTGACACCAGCCACATGGCCTGTATCACTGTGGATGGGAAGGATGCGTTTTCTCTTCTCAATTTTTGCTTTACCCGGGATCTGACACCCCTGGCTGAAGGCAGATGTGTATACGGCGCTTTTCTGGATGAAAAAGGGCACTGCTTAGATGATGCCATTGTGTATAAATTTTCAGACAAAGGGTTTATGGTCTGCGTGAATGCCGGTATGGGCGGCCCCATTGCCGCGCACCTGGCGGCCCACAGAAAACAAAGAGATGCCGCCATAACCGATCTGTCCGGAAAAATCGCCAAAATGGACATCCAGGGGGTGAATGCGGCCCGGATCCTGTCCACACTGATCCAGTCGCAGGAAAAGGTATTTGACCACATGCCCTATTTTTCCTTTAAAGGCCATTTTGATGTCGGCCATCCCAAGGCAGATGCTGTCAGACTCAATGACGGTACCCGGGTGCTGCTGTCCAGATCCGGATATACAGGAGAGTTCGGGTTTGAAATTTTCCTTGCCCCCCATGCCATTGTGAACCTGTGGCAGGATGTGCTTGCCGCTGGAAAGGACTACGGCATCACTGCCTGCGGTCTGGGTGCCAGGGATTCTCTGCGGGCCGGGGCCTGTCTGCCCCTGTCCCACCAGGATATCGGCCATTATAAATTCATGAACCATCCCTGGGATTTTGCTTTGCCCTATACGCCGGACAAGGGCGGTTTCACCAAAGAGTTTCTGGGTGCAGATGCCCTGGTGCCCGAAGAAAACGATGTGTATGTATTCCCTTTTGCAGGAGACAGCCTGCGAAAAGTGGCTGCCGGTGAAGACACCGGTGTGTTTGATCACAACCAGAAAAAGATCGGGCATGTGCTCACCTGTGCCACAGACATGGGTATCACCTGGCATGACAACAAAATCGTGAGCATCGCTACCCCGGATCTGCCTGACAACATAAAAATCAAAGGCATTGCCTGCGGCTTTGTCATGGTCTCAAAACAGCTGGAACCGGGCACACAGCTCACCCTTAAAGAAGGCAAGCGCTCCATTAAGGTGACCATTGTAAAGGACATCCGGCCGGACAGAACCGCAAGAAAAAAACTGAGTCATTTTATTTAAAACAAAAGGAGGCTGTTATGAAAGAGATCAATGACCTGAATTTACCTGAAGATGTTAAATACACCAAAGACCATGAATGGGCAAAACCTGAAGGAGATACCGTCACCATCGGCATCAACGATTATGCCCAGGACCAGCTGGGGGAAATCGTGTTTGTGGAACTGCCGGAGGTGGGGGATTCTTTTTCCGCAGAAGATGAATTCGGCTCTGTGGAGTCTGTCAAAGCTGTATCTGAGTTGTACATGCCGGTATCCGGCGAAGTTGTGGCAATCAATGAAAACCTGGAAGATGCCCCGGAACTGGTGAATGAAGACTGTTATCAGGGCGGCTGGATCATTAAAGTAAAACCCTCCGACAGTGCACAGATGGATGCACTGATGGACAAAGCAGCTTACCTTGAGATGTTGAAAGGATAAGACCATGCGTTATCTGCCACATACACAGGAAGATATCAAAGAGATGCTGGCTGTCATCGGCCGCACCTCTCTGGATGACCTGTTTGACACCATACCCGATGCCGTGAAAACAAAAACCGGCCTGAACCTGCCTGATCCGCTGAGCGAGTGGGACCTCAACGACCACATGGAAAAACTGGCCTCAGACAATATTGCCTGCAAAGGCTATACCTGTTTCATCGGTGCAGGCAGCTATGACCACCATATCCCTGCCATCATTCCCTATCTGGTCTCACGGTCGGAATTTGCCACCGCCTATACCCCGTATCAGCCCGAGGTAAGCCAGGGAACCCTGCAGGGCATTTATGAGTTCCAGACCATGGTGACCGACCTTCTGGGCATGGACATTGCCACAGCCTCCCACTATGACTGCGGCACTGCCCTGGCGGAATGCGCCCTCATTGCCCTGCGCAAAAACAAAAAAGCCGATAAAATCGCCGTGTCAGACCTGGTGCACCCCAGCCACAGGCAGATCATCGACACCTATCTCAAACCCACGGGATACGAAATGGTAACCATCGGCCACACAAAAGAGGGGCTCACAGATATCAGCGCTCTGGAAGCCATGGACGGCATTGCCGGACTGGCTGTGCAGTCCCCCAACTTTTTCGGCCACATTGAAGACCTGGCCGCCTGTAAAAAGGTGGCGGAATCAAAAAAAATGCTGTTCATCACCTCTTTTACCGAAGCACTGGCCTGGGGACTTTTGAAAAACCCGGGATCTTTCGGGGCTGATCTTGTGGCTGGTGAAGGCCAGAGCCTGGGGATCGCCAAAACATTCGGAGGACCGGGCTTAGGTCTTCTGGCCGGCACTTCAAAACTTATGCGGGACCTGCCCGGGCGTCTCGTTGGACGGACAAAAGACACCAACGGGGAGGATGGGTATGTACTGACCCTGTCCACAAGAGAACAGCATATCAGAAGAGAAAAAGCCTCTTCCAACATCTGCTCCAACAATGGCCTCAACGCCATGACCGCAGCCATGTACCTGTCCACCATCGGCAAAATCGGAATCCGGGAAATCGCCCAGCTCAACCATGACAAAGCCGTGTATCTGAAATCCGCCCTTACCGCTGCCGGATTTGAACCGGTCTTTGATCAGCCCTTCTTTAATGAATTTGTCATGAAAGCCCCGAAAAACTTCAAACAAAAAAGAGCCGAGCTGATCGACCGGCACTGCGTGTTTGCCGGACTGGATCTGGAACCTTTGTATCCCCAACTCACAGACCATTATCTGTTCTGCGCCACGGAAAAAGTATCCAGACAGCAGATGGACCAGCTGGCAAAGGAGGTGGCATAATGACCAGACAGCCAGGAACCAGCGGACTGATTTTTAATGAACCCAATGTATGGGACAAGAGCAGAGACGGCCGGTGTGCCATATCTCTGCCCAGAGCAGATGTGGACAGGGCGCCGCTTGATCCGGCCCTGACCGGGGAAGCCCCGGATCTGCCCCAGTTGTCTGAACTGGATGTGGTCCGCCACTATACCCGATTGTCCCAATGGAACTTTGGTGTGGATTCGGGCATGTATCCCTTAGGATCCTGCACCATGAAATATAACCCCAAAACCAATGAGGTCCAGGCAGCCCGCCAGGGATTTGCCGGGGCCCACCCTCTGGCAGGCGAAGCATTTTCCCAGGGGGCCTTGCGGCTCATGTATGAGCTGGAACAATATCTGGCGGAAATCACCGGGTTTGCGGGGGTGACCCTGCAGCCGGCTGCCGGGGCACACGGAGAACTGACCGGCATGCTCATCATCCATGCCTACCACGCCAAACAAGGCAGGCAGCGCTCCAAGATTATCATTCCTGATACAGCCCACGGCACCAATCCTGCCTCTGCCACCCTGTGCGGATACAAAAGCGTCAACCTCAAATCCGGACCAAAAGGTATCCTGGAGCCGGACGCTGTGGCAGCGCTCATGGATGAGGAAACCGCCGGCATCATGATCACCAACCCCAACACCTTAGGGCTTTTTGAAGAACATATCAAAGAGATCTGTGACATTGTTCATGCCAAAGGCGGCCTGGTTTACGGGGACGGGGCCAACATGAATGCCATCATGGGGGTTGTGAAACCAGGCGATGTGGGCATTGATGTGCTGCATCTCAATCTCCACAAGACCTTTTCCACCCCCCACGGCGGCGGCGGGCCGGGATCCGGACCGGTGGCCGTGACAGAGGCGCTGATTCCGTTTCTGCCCGTTCCCCGGGTGGAAAAACAGCTGGATACTTTTAAACTGGTCACCGACTGCCCGGACACCATCGGCCGGCTCCACACCTTTTACGGCCATTTCGGTGTCATGATCAAG
>JAIPDY010000156.1 GCA_021737445.1 Desulfotignum sp. | reverse complement strand
TGATCATGGAAAACGTGGCTGTCATCACCCCGGACGGAGACAACCGGTTCATTCTCAAGGGCCTGCTGGGTGAGCAGAAACAGGTGTCCGGCATTATCGAGAATATAAATCTGATGGGACACAAAATCATTCTCAAAGCGGTTTAATGTCCCGGTTTACCAGTTATCTTGAGGCCCTTGCAGTATCCGGTAGCCTGGGAGACGGCATTGAGTGGCTGTTTTTCCCGGGCATGCTGCCCCAAAGCAGCCGCAAATGGTGGGGGGATTTTGGATGCCGCCATTGCGCCCATGAAGGCATTGACATCTGTTTCTTTCGGCACCGGGGCGGCCTTACTTGCACGCTTGGGGCTGGTGCGGCTGTCTGTGCATGGTCAGACGGAACAGTTCTTAACATCTGTGATGATTTTCTGGGCCGCACCCTGGTGGTGGAACCTGAAAAAAAATTTGCAGGTGCCACCAGGATACTGGAGGTTTTCTCCCACCTGGAACCAGGCAAAGATATGAAGCCCGGCATTCAGATACAGGCCGGCCAGATCATTGCCCGCACATCCGACACCCGGGCACGGGGATCGGTTCTGCGGCCCCACCTTCATTTGTCCTGCATTGAGGTGCGGGCCCACACCCCTGTGCAGGCCCTGGACTGGTCCTTGTTTGCATCTGGCAAAAAAGTCAACCTGCTCAATCCGGTTTTCATGTAAAGGGTACCTTTATTTACCAAAAGAAAAATTGAAAAAACAGGCAAATTGATCTATGATCACCCAAACTTAAATATTTACCTTTGACAATGCACCTGGAGAAGATGAATGAAAACCATCAAATTTTTGTTTTTGCTGATAATCCTTGGGCTGCTCGGGCTTCTGATTTACCAGAATATCGATTACTTCACCACTGTCAGATCCCTGACCCTGGACTTGAAATTCAATCAATGGCAATGGACAGTGCCTGCCCTTCCCAACTGGGCGTTCTGGGGCATCTGTTTCGGGCTGGGCCTTTTGATCACAGGTCTTAAGGGTCTGGTAACCGCCTTCAGGCTGGGAAGGGAAATCAAGAAAAAAGATGCACAGATCGAAAAAATGAAAGCCAGAAACACAGACCTGCAATCCCGGCTGGATGTATTTATCCATGACCCTTATATCAAAAAGGGACTGTCCGGCACACCTGAAAATGAAGAAACTGACACCAAAGAACCTGAACCTGAAAAAACACATGCGCCTGAACCTGATACAACCGGTCCCGGCCTTTTGGAGAAAAATGAATCAGACACCCGGACCTCTGAAGAAAAAAACGGCAACAAATAGAGTGTTTTTATAAAAAACCCATCCATGAGTGAAACCAGACAAACCCCCATGATGGCCCAGTACCTGTCCATCAAGGAAAAATACCCGGACACCATTTTGTTTTACCGGATGGGGGATTTTTATGAGATGTTTTACCAGGATGCACACAAAGCTGCTGCCATCCTTGAAATTGCCCTGACATCCAGAAACAAAAACGATGCATCACCGGTTCCCATGTGCGGCGTTCCTTTCCGGGCTGCCGACACCTATATTGCCAAACTGATCGAAAGCGGGTGCAAGGTGGCCATCTGTGACCAGGTGGAAGATGCATCCGCTGCCAAAGGACTGGTGAAAAGGGAGGTGGTCCGGGTCATCACCCCGGGCATGATTTTAAATGAATCTCTGCTGGATAAAACCGCCAACAATTTTCTGCTGGCCCTGGCCCTGGTCAAAGACAGGGCTGCCCTGGCCTGCCTGGACATCTCCACCGGCACCTTTAAAACCTGTGAAATAAAAAAAAAGGGGGCCAGTATCCCGGCTGGTCTCATTGACGAAGCCCTGAAACAGGACCCCAGAGAAATTTTGCTGCCCGAATTTTTTGAAAAAGACCCGGCCTATAAACCTTTGCGCCAGGCATTTGCCGCACGTCAGATCACCTATCTGCCCCAGTCAAGCTTTCAGGAATCAGATGCCAAAGAAAGGCTGACAAAAAAATTTGGCACCATCAGCCTCAGCGGGTTCGGCATTGATCAGATGCCTGGGGCCGTCTGTGCTGCCGGTGCGGTCATGGCCTATGTCCAGGACACCCAGATGCAGGACACCACCCATATTTTCCAGATCTGCCCCTATGACTTAGAACAGTTTTTAAAACTGGATGACCGCTCCTGCCGGAACCTGGAACTGCTGACCAATCTTCAGACCCAGGACAAAAAAGGGTCCTTGATTGCGGTGCTGGATAAAACCGTCACCGCCATGGGCAGCCGGCTGATCAAAAACTGGATCCGGTACCCCCTGGTGGACAGGCACGACATTGAACAGCGCCTGGGAGCGGTGGAACACCTGGCCTGCGCCCCCCACATTCTCCAGACATTAATCACCACGCTAAAATCGGTATATGACCTGGAAAGACTTGGCAGCAAGGTCTCCATGGGCCAGGGAAATGCCAGGGATCTGCTGGCGCTCAAAACATCCCTGGCCCGGCTTCCTGAACTGTTCTCCACCCTTTCCGGTCTGGATCATCCGCTGCTCAACGGCAGCCGGGTGGATGACCTGGCATCCACCCTGGCCAGGCTGGATCATCTGGCAGATCTGATACACACCGCCATAAGGGAAGATGCCCCCCATGTTCTCAATGAGGGGGGACTGATCAATGACGGGTACAGCAGAGAACTGGATGAACTGGTATCCATTTCCAGGGACGGAAAATCCTGGATTGCCAGGGCCCAGGCAGAGGAAAAGCAGAAAACCGGGCTGTCCTCTTTGAAAATAAAATATAACAAGGTGTTCGGCTATTTTATTGAGGTGTCCAAAACCCAGGCCCCCATGGTGCCGGACCATTATATCCGCAAGCAGACCCTGGTGAATGCGGAACGGTTTATCACCGATGAGATGAAACAGGTGGAAACCACTATTTTAACTGCCCAGGACAAGCGCAACGCCCTGGAATACGATATCTTCTGTACAGTGCGGGACCAGGTGGTGGACAATGCCGTGGCAATCCTCAAAATGGCGGATTTTATCGCAGAGGTGGACGTGCTCCAGGGCCTGGCAGGGGCTGCATCGGAAAACGGGTATACCCGGCCCGGTATCAATGACCAGGGCTGCATCAGCATCACCGACGGCCGCCATCCTGTGGTGGAAAAACTGATCAAAGGCGAGCGGTATGTGCCCAACTCCATTGAGATGGACAATACCCGCAACCAGATCCTTTTGATCACAGGCCCCAACATGGCAGGAAAATCCACGGTGCTCCGGCAGGTGGCCCTCACGGTGCTCATGGCCCAGATGGGATCTTTTGTGCCGGCAAAAAAAGCATCCCTGTGCCTGGTGGACCGGATCTTCACCCGGGTGGGCGCCCTTGACAACTTAAGTTCCGGCCAGTCCACCTTTATGGTGGAGATGGAGGAAACCGCCAACATCGTGAACAATGCCACACCTGATTCCCTGGTTATCCTGGATGAAATCGGCAGGGGCACCTCCACCTATGACGGCATGAGTATTGCCTGGGCCGTGGCCCAGTACCTCCATGACCTGTTTGGCAAAGGGGTTAAAACCCTTTTTGCCACCCATTACCACGAACTGATCAGACTGGAGCAAACAAAACCCCGGATACGCAATTTTCACATCGCCGTCAAGGAGTTCAACGACAATATCGTTTTTTTGCGGCAGCTGGTTCAGGGGGGCACCAACAAAAGCTATGGCATACAGGTGGCCCGCCTGGCAGGGGTTCCCCACCAGATCATCACAGCGGCCAAACAGGTGATGGCAGCCATCGAAAAACAGGGCAACCAACAGATACCTGATATTGCGACCGATAAAACAAAGACAAAAAAACGCAGAAAACCGGGAGAATCACCCGGACAGATGGAACTGTTCAACACCGGGGACACCGACCTGTCGCGCATGCTCAAAAAGGCAGATATTCCCGGCATGACCCCTCTGGAAGCGTTGAATTTTTTAAATGAGATGAAACAAAAGGCAGGTTTCTGACCCATGTCTTTTTTGCAGCCGGATAAACCATTTTGCAGGCATAAAAGCCTGATGGCTGCGTTTATCTGCTTTTTTATGCTCTGGGCCGGCTTCATTGAAACCGGCACGGCATCGGTTCCAAAGCAGAAATACCTGGCAGCAGACGCGTGTTTCAAAACACTGCGCAACTCCCCTGTAAAGCGCCAGAAAGTATCAGAATGGCTGGAGTGTATCCGCCGGTATGAAGCGATCTATAAAATGTACCCGGACAGCCCGTGGGCCCCGGCCGGCATGTACAGTGCAGCAGATCTTTACTTGCAGCTGTTTGCCCTGTCCAGAGATGCGCTCTTTAAAACCCGGGCCATTGACCTGCTGACAAGAATACGCAACAAATACCCTGGATCCGCTTACAACGCCCGGGCCAAAACCCGTCTATCATCTTTTTTGGAAAGCCCGGATTCCCAAACCGGCCCTGTCAGGCACATCCGGTCCAAAAAAGCGGAAACCCGCAAAAAACATATACCCCTTGCAAAAGAAACGTCCAGAGAAAAAACTGATGCCCAACAGGATGCAGATTTCAACCGGCAGACCAGCAGCCTTGAATCACAACTGCAACCTGTGGACACAAATGCGCCTGACAATGGTGACAGCGACCTTTCCCTTGACACCCAAATTTCAGGCACAGATGCACAGGTGACCGACCTGCGGTTCTGGTCCAATCCGGAATACACAAGAATCGTGATCAATGCATCCCGGGACCGGACCTATTCCCATCACCTGCTCAAAAAAGACCCGGATCTTGATATCCCTTTTCAGCGGCTTTACGTGGATATTCCCCAGTCCCGTCTGGGACAGGGGGTGGCAGAGCACACCCCCATAAATGATGACCTTCTCAAGCAGGCCAGGGCCGGTCAATATCTTCCCCACACCGTCCGGGTGGTGGTGGATATCAAATCCTTTGAAAACTATAAGATTTTTTCCTTGAAAGACCCGTTCAGAATTGTCATAGATGTCTGGGGAGACAGGGCCGGCACTGCACAGACAGACCAGGCTGGAGCCGGAACCGGAGATCTTGTTAAAAACAGCCCCATGACCACAGACAACCTTGAATCGTCAGACATCGCCAGGCAGCTTGCCCTGGGGGTCCGGAAAATCGTCATCGATCCCGGCCATGGCGGATCAGATCCAGGTGCCCCCGGTTACACCAAAGGGGTGTGGGAAAAAGATATTGTGCTGCAGCTGGCAAAAAACCTGGCAGGAAAACTCAGAGACCGGCTTCGGTGTACCGTGCTTCTCACCAGAAACAGCGACACAAAACTAACCCTGGAGGAGCGGACCGCCATGGCCAACACCCAGCGGGCAGATCTTTTCATTTCCCTGCACACCAATGCGGCCCGCAACAAAAACCTGGCCGGCATTGAAACCTATCTGCTGAACCTGGCCACAGATGCCCAGGCCATTTCCGTGGCTGCCAGGGAAAATGCCACCTCCAAAAAAAACATATCTGACCTGGAATTTATTTTAAGCGACCTGATGAAACATGCCAAAATAGGTGAATCCACCCGCCTGGCCAATGATGTCCACCACGCAATGATCCAGGGCATGACAAAAAAATATTCAAAAATTACTGACCTGGGCGTGAAGCAGGCCCCGTTTTATGTGCTGCTGGGGGCACGCATGCCCTCTGTTCTCATTGAAACCTCGTTTGTCTCCAACAAAATTGAGTGTGAACGGCTGTTGAACCCGGCTTATCAGGATGCCCTGTGCAGTGCCATTGCAGACGGCGTACAAAAGTATGTGGATGCCACCAACCCCAGGCAGCTGTGACCTGCAACAAAGCATTGCAACCTTAACCAATAAAGGAGAAACCCATGTCTTTTGAAAACATTGTCTTTACAGTAGAAAATAACATCGCCCTGATACAGTTTAACCGGCCCAAAGCGTTGAATGCCTTGAACAATGCGATGTTTGATGACCTGGACCAGGCCCTGGACCAGGTGCAGGCCGATCCCGAAATCCGGGTCCTGGTGCTCACCGGTGCCGGAGACAAAGCATTTGTGGCAGGTGCGGATATTGTGGAACTTACAAAAATGACCCCGCTTCAGGGCAAATATTTTTCCAGAAAAGGCCAGAAGGTGTTTTCAAAAATTGAGGATCTGCCTGTTCCCTCTATTGCGGCTGTGAACGGGTACGCCCTGGGAGGCGGTTCCGAGGCGGCTCTGGCCTGTGATTTTATCTATGCCTCTGAAAATGCCGTGTTCGGGCTGCCGGAGATCAACCTGGGACTGATCCCGGGGTTTGGCGGCACCCAGCGCCTGGCACGCCTGGTGGGCAACAACCGGGCCAGGGAGATGGTGTTCACCGGAAAAAATATCACTGCCGGTCAAGCGTATGAATACGGCATGGTCAACCAGGTGTGTGCCCCGGAAAACCTCATGGAAACGGTGATGAAAACCGCCGGCATCATTGCCGCCAAAGGACGGGTGTCTTTGCGGGCCGCCAAGGAGGTGATCCATAACGGCACCAATGCAGACCTGGAAACCGGGTGCAGGATTGAAAACGAGGCGTTCGGCCTGACCATGGCAAGTGAGGATGCAAAAGAGGGCACATCCGCGTTTCTGGAAAAACGCAAACCTGTGTTCAAAGGATCGCTCAACTAGTCCCAAGGAGATGTAAGATGCTTGTTGAACAGATATCCATATTTATTGAAAACAAAGAGGGCTGCCTGGCGGAAGTCACCGCTATTTTAAGGGATGCAGACATAAACATCCGGGCTTTGTCGCTGGCTGATACCACCGATTTCGGGGTACTGCGCCTCATTGTGAACAACCATGACAAAGCAGAAAAGGCCCTGCGCAAGGAGGGATTCACCGTGGGAAGAACCAAGGTGACGGCTGTGGAGGTCACTGACGAACCCGGCGGCCTCAACAAGGTGCTGGATCCTTTGTGGATGCAGAATGTCAATGTGGAATACATGTACGCCTTTGCCAATTCCCAGTGCAAAAACGCCATCATGGTGTTCCGGTTTGACGACCATAAAAAAGCCCTTGAGATCTTAGGGAAAAATCAGATCAGGGTCATCAGTGCTGAAGAGATCTCCAGCCTGTAATCCTGGTCCTTACACCAGGGCTTTTTCATTCATGCTGACTTTTCTTACCAGCTCGCGGTAATCAGCAGAAGCTGTGGAGCCCGGGGCAAATTCAAAAATGGATTTACCAAAGGACGGGGCCTCTGACAGGCTTTCATTGTAGCGGATCGGGGCACAGATATTTTCGGGATACAGTTTTTTCAACTGGCTGTAAAGGGTCTGGGGCCCCTTGATCCGGGTATCTAAAAAAGTGGGGACAATGTATTTGAGTGCAATCTCTCTGCGGTACTTCTGGATCGACCCCAGGCTTTTTAAAAATTCAGCCAGGCCGTGCAGAGGCATCACCTCCAGTGCCACAGGCACCAGGACTTCGGTGGCATAAAACAAAACATTGACAATCAGCTGGTCCCATCCCGGAGCGGTGTCGATGATGATAAAATCATAGTTATGGTCCAGGGATGCCATGGCTTCAGACAGTGCCCACTCTGCACCGAAATTTTTTCGGTCAATGATGCGTTTCACCCCGGCCAGGGATTTACCACCCCCCAGCAGCCACAGATTTTTGCGGGCTGTCAGGATGCACTCTTCAGAGGTCAG
>JAIPDY010000155.1 GCA_021737445.1 Desulfotignum sp. | reverse complement strand
ACAGATCACAGGCAGATTGAATCATCCGGGTCAGATCCACCTGTTGAAACTGAAAATCACCTTCTCCTGCCTGGGTTCTGGAAATCACCAGCATGGTGTCGATCATATCCAGGAGCCGGTCTGATTCTTCAATGGTGTTGGCAGCCATGGCATAATAATCATCTATGGTGCCGCCCTGGACCAGTGTCATTTCAGCCACACCCCTGATCCGGGTGACCGGACTTTTCAGATCATGGGCCATGTTGTCCCCCATTTCCCTGATACCGGTCACCAGGTTCTGAATCCGTTCCAGCATCTGGTTGAAGGTTCTGGCCAGATGGTCCAGCTCATCCTTGCTGCCGGTCACCGGCACTCTTTTTTGCAGGCTGGCTCCGGTAATCTCTCTGGCGGTCCGGGTTATTGTGTCCACCCGGGACAGGGCCTTGCGCACCAGAAACCATCCTGTCACAGCGGAGAATCCTATAATAAATCCCATGGCCACCATAAACACCCGCTTAAATGCCTTGAGAAGTCTGGACTGAAACTCCATGGCAATACCGGTCTGTAAAATCGCATTCCGGGCCACGAACGCATATAAAATCCGGGCTTTCTGGGACCTGCCCACCATCCGGGTATCAAACACAGGGGATTTTTTTTCAACCAGCTGGTCCAGCAGGCCCTGGTCCACGCTGATATCCTTCCAATAGGACATGTGGGAGGACGCAAACACCTCACCATTGGGATAAAGCAGTCTGAAAAATATCAATTTCTCCCCGGCTGCCTGGGCTTCAATCACCGCAAGATTACTGGCACCCCTCAGGCCGGCCTGCTGGATGACAGAGGAAAACTGTCCTGCCTTTTCCTTGAGTTCCTGATCAATCTGATCCTGAAGTGTTTGTACCGCCAGAAAATAAAACAGCATAAAAGCCACTGCCGCAGATACTGAAAAAATGCCTGTATACCAGAGGGTCAGGCGGAAACTGATGGTCCTGAACAGATCAGGCATCCGTGTTCCTTAACACATACCCTGCCCCCCGCACTGTATGGATCAGCTTCACGGGATAGTCTTTATCAATCTTGTCCCGCAGTCTGCAGATTCTGGCTTCCACCACATTGGTCATGGGGTCGAAATTATAATGCCAGACATGCTCCATGATCATGGTTTTGGACACCACCCGGTCCTGATTCCGCAGCAGGTATTCCAGCAGGGAAAATTCCAGAGGCTGCAGATCAATAAGGTCTTTCCCCCGTTTGACCCGGCGTTTCACAATATCCAGACTCAGGTCCTTGCAGGTGAGAATCACAGGATCGGTCACATTGCCTGCCCGCCGGATCAGGGCCTGGATTCTGGCCAGCAGCTCGGAAAAGGCAAACGGTTTGGTCAGATAATCATCTGCCCCTGCCTCCAGCCCTTTTATGCGGTCATCCACCCGGCCCCTGGCGCTTAGAACGATGACAGGGGTATTGTTTTCATGGGCCCTGATTTTACGAATCAAAGAGAACCCATCCAGTTCCGGCAGCATGATGTCGATGATCAATGTGTCATATGGGGTGTCAAAAGCTTTTTCAAACCCCTGGGTTCCGGTAGCTGCCGTGTCCACGGCAAATCCGGCAGACGTAAGTCCTTTTTCAACAAACCGGGTGATTTTCTCATCATCTTCCACCAGTAAAACTTTCATGAACGCTGTTCTCCCATGATTATGACCTGGCATTTCAGGGGGTTTTGAAATTTTATCTTGCGTTACTATTATATGATCCCTTTGTGAATAATCAATATTGATTTGATTTTTTTTGCCGCAACCGGTAAGCTTGGGCTCAATTTTTTTTATTTTAAGGACACGCGTTTTCAGTTTATATGAAATATACCTGGTGGATTTTTCAGATACTTTTGATACTGGTATCGTTTTTTTTCTTTTTGTTCGGCATTGACCTTCTCATTGCCGCCTATGGTCTTGGGGACCCGTTCTCTTTTATCATGACCTTTTTTGCTGCCAGTTTTATTCTGCTGATCAGCACAGCCCTGGTAATTACGTTTCTGATCAAGATGATCCGGGTATTTCGGCGGGTCCGCAACCACCAATAGTGTCAGGTTTTTTTATGTCTGTTATGTTTACTCTTTCTGATCTGTCCAAAGCCTATGGTGATGACACCCTTTTTTCAGATCTCAACTTTGATTTCAAAGCCGGAGAACACTTAGGCCTTGTCGGCAGTAACGGCAGCGGCAAATCCACCCTGCTCAAAATCATTGCAAAAGATACCCTGCCTGATACCGGCAAAGTACTTGTTCAAAAAGGCTGCCGCATTGTCTATCTTGCCCAGGAGGATCTGCTGGCTCAGGACCAGACCGTGGAAGAGACGTTATACCAGAGCCTGACCGCCCTTCCCATGGATGAAAAAGAGCGCCATCGCCGGGTGAATCAAGCCCTGGGAAAGGGCGGGTTTGCAGATACGCAAACGCAGGTGAAACACCTGTCCGGCGGATGGAAAAAGCGGCTGGCCATTACCCGGTCTTTGTGCATGGGCCCGGATCTGCTGCTTTTGGACGAACCCACCAACCACCTGGATATCAATGGAATTTTGTGGCTGGAACAGCTGCTCTCATCCGCTGCATTTTCCTTTATTGTGGTGAGCCATGACCGGGCATTTCTGGAAAATGTCTGTACCGAAATCATGGAAATCGGAAAATATTATGCCAAAGGATATTTTAAGGTACAAGGAGGATACCAGATTTTTGAACAGGAACGGACAAAATTTTTAAGGGCACAGGAAAAGCAGCAGGCCTCTTTGGCCAGTAAAATGCGGCGGGAAGATGAATGGCTCAGGCAGGGGGCCAAGGCCCGGTCCACCAAAGCCAAATTCCGCATTGACCAGGCAGAAAAACTGCGCCAGGCCTTAGAAGCGTTAAAGGAAAGAAACCGGCACACAGAACGGGTGGATATCGATTTTACCGGCACCGGCCGCCAGACCAGAAAGCTGCTCCAGGTGCACAACCTGGCCAAAGGATTTGGCAGCAATTGCCTTTTTTCAGGCATCACTTTTGAACTGGGGCCAGGATCCTGCTTAGGGGTGGTGGGAGTAAACGGTTCTGGCAAATCCACTTTTTTGTTTCTGCTTGAAAAGAAAACAGCTCCGGACAGGGGCACGGTCAAATGGGCAGAGGGGTTGAAAATTGCCGTTTTTGACCAGAACAGGGCGCAACTGGATCCTGACAGCCTGCTGCGGGATGCCCTGAATCCAGCCGGAGGTGATTCAGTCAACTATCAGGGCAAAAGTGTGCATGTGGTCACCTGGGCCAAACGGTTTCTGTTCATGCCCGACCAGCTGGATATGCCGGTCAGGCGGCTGTCCGGCGGAGAAAAAGCCAGGATTGTTCTGGCCAACCTGATGCTGCAGCCAGCGGATGTCCTGCTGCTGGATGAGCCCACCAATGATCTGGATATCTTGTCTCTGGAAGTGCTGGAGCAGCGCATCAAAGAGTTTGCCGGTGCTGTGGTCATTGTTTCCCATGACCGGTATCTCATGGACCGGGTCTGTCATCGGATGCTTTTTCTGGATCCGGATTCAACCCCTGCATTTTACAAAGATTTCAACCAGATCCTGAAAGCCGGAACCCGGCACAAGCCCCCTGCGAAAAAACAAACCGTCTCCTTTGCCGGACCCGCCTCCCCTTCCCCTAAATCCAGCATCCTTTTTTCCTTTAAAGACAGGTTTGAGCTCGAACATATGGAAGAGACCATTCTGGCAGCAGAACAGACCGTCGCTCACCTGAACGCAAAGATCCAGAATCCTGAAATCATGGCACAGCCCCGGGTGCTGGCCGGATTCTGCCGGGACCTGGAGCAGGCCCAACAAAATGTGCAGAGCCTTTATACCCGCTGGCAGATATTGGAACAGAAAAAATCAGATGCCCAAAAATAATCCACGACACCCTGCTGAAGGTCACCGGTCCTGGTTTATCATTCCCTGTTTTTGATCAGAAATTCATCCATTTTTTCAAAAAGCGTGTCCGGCCATTCTTCTGAGAATAAAAACAACTGTTTTTCTTCAGGGGTCAATTTTTCTTTGATATGCTGGGGCAGGCTGTCAAATGCCTCCTGCCGCTGTTTTTTGGTTTTATTATCCATGTGGGTGCTCATTTTTGTTTTTTTGTGAACAGTTCAGGAAAACAAGCGGGATATCAGGCAGGTCACCGCTGTTTCCACCGTTAAAATTCTGGGTCCTGTGCTGTATGTGACAAATCCCATATCTGCCAGGGTTTTTACTTCCCGATCAATCCACCCCCCTTCCGGACCCACCGCCAGGGTGAGCGGCTGATTCATCCGGGCGGGGCAGATCCGGTCTGCTTTGGGATGGGCAGTGATACACCGGGTATTTTTTGCCAGATCCGGCAGTTCATTTTTCACGAACCGGCTGAAAAACCGCTTTTTATGGATCACCGGCATCCGGGTATCTTTTGCCTGTTCCAGGCCCAGGATTTTATAATTCTCCAGTTTTTCATCGGTCAGCACCGGACTGTGCCAGAAACTTTTTTCCACCCGCCAGGAGTTTACCAGATAAATCTGTTTCACCCCCAGGGTGGTGACGTTCTGGATGATGCGCTTGAGCATTTTGGGCCGGGGAAGGCCCAGAACCAGATGCAGCGGCAATGGCGGCGGCGGTTCCTGATTCAGGGTGACCGTCATGGTCACCCTTGCCGCATCCATGCTGGCAATGATACCGGATCCCATGTTTCCGTCCAACACACCACAGGCCACCGGGTCACCCGGCCCGGCCCGGAGTACATGTTTGATATGATCATAGTGCCGGCCCGTGAGACAGACCCGGTCTGAATCTGTGAAATCATCTGGTTTGAGCAGGATCAGGTTCATGGTCAGAAGGTCACGGTTTCAAAGGAATCTGTCAGATCCTTGAGCGGTTTCTGCCGCCACTGGCTGCCTGCAAAAAGCGTTGCCAGTTCCTCTGCCAAATGGACAGGGGTCACATCCCGAAGTCTTCCCAGGCCCTGAAGGCAGGATGGGCAGTTGGTGAGAATTTTTTTTTTGTTCTCTTTTTTCAAGGCGTTCAGTGCCCATTGTTTGCGCACCAGCATGTTGTGGGTGATATCCGGCCTTGAAAGGGCCATGGTGCCTGCCTCAGAACAGCAGAAAGGCAGCAGGGTGACCTCAATGCCAAGGGTTTTGAGCAGTGCCTCACCCCCATCTTTCAAGGAATCGTGACATGGGGCATGGTAAAAACAAGACGAATCAGGAATCAATGGATTTTCCCGGTGATTGAGTACATATCGGCTGATATCTTCAACCGGACTGTCAAAAATCTGGGCCACATCCATCTGGACCAGCGATTCCATGCATGTGCCGCACGACACCAGAACTGTATCAAAAACCAGGTCATGGAACATCTCCCGGATCTGGTTTAAAATAATGATGTTTTTGAGCACCAGCTCCTGATATTTCCGGGTCCTTGCATTGACCCTGAACGGGTATCCGCAGCAAAGAAACGGCGGGGGCAGTATCACCCGGTGGTTCTGGGACAGCAAAAGAAAAAGTGAGGCCCTGGAGATACGCGAAAAAATACGCTCACTGCCGCATCCGGGAAAATAAAACACCGTGGACACAGCCGGCGCAGGCGGTTCCAGCACCAGGGTCTGATTTTTCTGGGTCAGGGGCACCACAGCCCGCAGGGTTGCGGCATCCGGCCGGGGCATTCTGGTGCGCACCAGCTGCATGCTTCGGGTTTGGGCAAAGAATTTTGTTTCAGTAAGAGGTGACAAAAGTGTTGCGCAGGTTCGCTGTAAAACCGGCCCTGCCTCCAGCAGCCAGGGCCGGGCCAGGCGGTTGGCCAGGGGGCGCTTTTCAGCCAGATAGGCCAGAGTGGTGCGGGTGGACAGGGGGGTGTGTTTAAAATCCATGGTTTTAAGAATTGTTCGCGCATCAATGGAGATGTTGCCTGAATCAATATTCACCGGACATTTGTCCAGGCACCGGTGACAGATGGTGCAATGGTCTGCAATCTGTTCCAGGTTTTTTAAAATCTGGAACCCGGTGGACTGGGTCCGCTGGGTGATATAGAGCATGGCCTCGATCAGGGATCCCAATGCCAGGTTTTTGTTTCTGGGATGAAAAAACAGATTTCTGTCCGGAAAAAAAACCGGGCACAAAGGTTTGCATTTGCCGCAGCGCACACAATTGGCAATGTTCAGAGCCAGGTGGGACAGGGACCCGTGCTTCAATATCCTTGCCTCCAGCTTCAGCAGGTTGAAAGAAGGGGTAAAAACCCTGTGGATGATGTCCGGTTCAGAAAGCTTGCCCGGATTCATCACCCGCCCCGGATCCACCTGGTCCCGGTATTGTTCAGGCGCCTGGACAGACGCCGGATCCAGGTGCTTGAACTTGGTGATCCCGATGCCGTGTTCGCCCGATACCACCCCGTTGAGGGCCACAGCTTTTTTCATGACCCTGTCCGCTGTAACGGCGGCCCGTTTCATCATCTCCCGGTCATTGGACAGCACCGGAATATTCACGTGCACATTGCCGTCTCCGGCATGCATGTGGGTGGCAATGACAATCAGGCGGGACTGCGTTGTGTGATGGATCTTTTCCAGATTTTCCAGAATAAGGGTATACCCCCGCAGGCTTTCTTTCACCCTGGCATAAAAGTTTTTGGCGTGGATCCCGGCTTCCAGGGCATCCCTGGAGGCGATGGCCAGTTTTTTTCTGGTGGCCCATGCCAGATCCTTGGCCTGCCCCACTTTTTTTTTCAGCCACTGGGGATCAGCCAGGGGGATTGCCCGGTCCAGGTAGGCTGTCATATTGTCAATAATTTGTGCCTGATTAAACGCCTTTTCCTCCAGGTTGACCTGGTCCACAAACCGGACAAAGTCTGCCAGAGAATCCAGGGGCAGTACAATGTCTTCATTGAGTTTAAACGCATTGGTATGGGCTGCAATAGCGCCCAGGCGCTTGCGGTCCTCCCAGAAGCGCTGTGCTTGGCTTTCGGTCCGGGCAATGGTCATTCCGGTTCTGTCAAAAGATGCCAGAATGGTTTCCAGGGTTGCTACGCCCTGATCCAGGGTTGCCTGGTCATTGGACACCATGTCCACCAGCAGCACTGCTTTGAGCCGGTTTCCCAGTGCCTGCTTGGTTTTATAGCGGATCGCCCTGATATAGGCTTCATCAAAATGTTCCAGCGCCATGATGGCGGGGTCACTATTGGCAAATGCCTTTGATATGGCAGTGATGACCTGGCCTGCCTCGGTCATGTCATTGCCGAAAAACTCGATACACCCGGTTTTTTTGAATGAAAACTGCGGATACAAAATAAACCTTGCCGAGGTGATGATGCCGTCACACCCCTCTTTCTGGATACCTGGCAGCCCGTTAAGGCACTTGTTGGTAACATCCTTTCCCAGGCCTTTTTTGCGGATATCTTCACCGGTCAGGTCAATGGTTTTTATTTTGCGGCCTGTATGGTCTGTTACCAGAAACGTGACCAGGTCTGAATAAAAAATTTTTCTGCCCGGGTGATGTTTGCGAGTAACTGTATAACTGCACCCATCTGCCATGACAATGTTATAGGACAACACATTGTCCAAGGCTGTTCCAAAAAGCACGGCAGTTTTGCCCCCACTGCTGAATGCGGCAGGCTTTTACGAGTATTTTTCGCGCCTTTACCGGGTCTTCCAAAACAGTTCTCTGAATGAGTTGTCCAAACTTCT
>JAIPDY010000001.1 GCA_021737445.1 Desulfotignum sp. | reverse complement strand
GCAATGGGGTACCGGACGTGGCGCAGGTACACCTTCAGGTTCTGTTTGAGCCAGTCCGGAAACCGTGCCTGTACAAACGCTTTTACCACCTGCTCATCTGTCAGCTCCCCGGGAGAATCCAGCAACTGCACCAGTTTGTTGTCCTCGATGAACATCTTGAATCCGTCCGTGGCAATGACAAATGTCTGGGGAATGTTGATATCCACATCCGGAAATTTTTTGATCAACGCCTCATCCCGCTTGATCTGGGAGGCCATGAAAGCCAGCCCCCTGGCCTTGCCCCCCAGAGAGCCGGTGCCAATCTTTATGAATCCGGTGTCTGAATCAAATTTTTTGGAATCAAACTCAATGACCTGTCCCTGGCGGGTTCCTTTGCGCCTGGCCCGGATACTGTCGATGAGGAAACGCTTCAGGCTCTTGGGATCGGGAAAATCATCAATGGTATAGGGCTTGAGGCTCATGGCAAAGCTGATTTCGCTGCGGGCCATGAGCCACCGGGAAAAATCATTGTTTTTGGCGTGAAACACAATGGACGTATCCGGAATTTCAGGCAGAATTTTTTCAATGGCCCGCAGATTGCTGGCCCTGGCGATTTCATCCCCATCGGGCATCCTGAAGACAAAGGCCCCGAATCCCAGGCACCCCACAAAAAAGGTTTTGATCCGGTCATTGAGGTTGGCGGAATTTTTATTGACAAACACCGCCGGAATCTGGTGGGCCAGGTCCCGGCTGCGTTCTTCTGTACTCAGCACAAGCAAGGGCAGATCCGGTATCTCCTTTTTGATCCGGGTCAACAGGGCAAAGCCGGCATTTTCATCCTCCTTGCCGTTTTTGGGATACCGCATATCGGAAAAAACGGACAGCACATAGGGTTTGTACTTTTCATACAAGGCCATGGCCTGTTCATAGGTGTGGGCCAGAAGCACCTTGGGCCTGCCCCGCATTTTGAGAAGCCGGTGCTCTTCATTGATGGATTCGTCAATCACCGACTGGGTCTGGAGCACGATCTGCTTGTAAATCACCGGAAGAATCGCAGAATAATGGTGGGGAGAATCCTCCACCATGATGATCACCCGGACCTGGGCATTGCTGGTGTCAAAAGCCACATTTTTTTCATCTTCAAAATTTTTGATGATGGCCAGCAGCAGGTCGGCATTCCCCCCCCAGATATAGGTCCGGTCAATGGCGGTGGCATTGTCAAGGCTAAGATACTGGTTGATGTCGCAGGTGTTGTGAAGCAGCATGAAAAAAGGCAGATCTGCATACTGCTGCTTGACTTTTTCCCCGAAATCATGGACCTCCATGCCGTCCAGACTGGGCATGGCCAGAATGAGGTCGAATTTTTTGTTTTCCAGTCGTTCAAAGGCTTCATCCGCTGAAGACACCCAGGTGAGCCTGGGGGGTTTTGACAGGTTCAGCCCCTTGTATTCATTGATTATCCGGTTGGAAAGCCTGCCTTCCTCCTCCATGATAAAAGCGTCATAGGGACTGGATACCAGCAGGATATCGCCGACTTTGTTGGCCATGAGTTCATGGTAAATCTTGATGCCTGATTCCTGGTTACCGGAAATATCCATTTTCCCATCCTGTATCAATAGAGTTCATATTTCACAAGTTTCCCCTCCAGGCCGCCGATTGTCAGGGGTTTCTTCCAGGATGGGGCCAGGGGCACATGTTTGATATATTTGGGCTCTCCAAAATATATCAGGGCCAAAGACCGGGTGCACCGCTCCCGCAGGAAAATGCCCAGGTCCTGGTAAAACCCCTTGAGGTCCTTGTCCTTTCCCATGCGGATCCCATAGGGCGGGTTGGTGACAACAAGGCTGTCTGCAATGCCCGGGATCTGCCGGAAATCTGTTTGCGCAACAGAGACATTTGCGCCGTAATGCAGGCCCATGAGATTGGTTTTTGCCGCAGTCACCGCATGCTCTGAAATATCACTGCCGGCAATCAGCCCCGGGGGCAGGGGCTGTATATCCTGTTTTGCCGAAACCTGGATATCTTCCCACATTTGGGAATTGAAATCCGGCAGCTGCATAAACCCGAACCGGGTGCGGAACACCTGGGCCGGAATCCGGCAATAAGCCATCAGGGCTTCTGCCAGAAGGGTGCCGGATCCGCACATGGGGTCGTACAGTGGCATGGTGCCGTCCCACCCGCTCATGCGGATGATGGCGGCAGCCACGGTTTCCTGCATGGGGGCCGAGACCGATGCCTCTCTGTATCCACGCTTGTACAGCGGCCCTGTGGATGCATCCAGAGACAGGGTGGCAAAGTCCCTGTGGATGTGCAGATTGATCATGAGATCCGGGTCTTTGGGATCCACATTGGGACGTTTGCTGGTTCTGTCCCTGAAATAATCTGCAATGGCATCCTTGACCCGCAACCCTGCGAAATTGGAATGGGTGATGCCGGACTCAGACACATTTGCCGAAATGGAAAAGGTCTGTTTTACGGTCATGAACTCTTCCCACCGAATTTTTTTGGCTTCCCTGTAGAGGTCATCCTTTCCTGTGCAGGCAAAGGATACCAAAGGCGCCAGCACCCGGGACAAGAGCCTGGCGTGGTAGGTGATCCGGTAAAAATCCTTTTTAGCGGCAGTGAACCAGATTCCGCGAAAAACAAAGGACAGGTCACTGGCGCCCAGTGCCAGCAGTTCTTCCCCGGCCATCTCCTTGGCGGTTTCCGCCACCTGGGCAAAATACCGGGATTCTTTTTCATAAATATATGCAAGCTTGGCAAGTTTTCTGGTCCTGCCCTGGCCTTTCTGCAGAATGCTTTTTCTGTTCACACCGGTATCCCTGGCAAAGGTTGACGTATCATGACTCTTTTATACTATTAATTGCCTGTTTTGCAAACGGTCCCTATCCCCAGCAGATCTGCAATATTGGCCTGGGGATCCTGCCTGGGCACAATCAGGCCGGCAGGACAGGTCATGAGGGTGGTGATGCCCGGCCCGTGTCCTGCCAGGCGGCAGTCGGAATGCACAACGATCCCGATGCTCACCGCCCCTTTTCGAAAGGCCCTGCCATAGGAGTTGTCATGGTCCATCAGGGCCACGAAATCGCCGAACCGCATGCGGTCCAGATGGTACTGCCGGACCGTGTCCGGATCAGATGTCATGACATCATAATCCCCTGCCCCCACATGGGGCCGGCCAAGGCCTGATCCCATGCAGGATGCCGGCACCATTGTGGTGACCGGTACAGTCAGTTTGCCCGTGCCGTCGGGCTGTATCTGCATTTTATGCAGCAGATCCGGGCACAGATTGAACAGCCGGATATCAGGAAAATCTGTGAGCGTAAGTCCCTGGCCCCGCACCCTGATCCGGATTCTGTCGTCATACCCCATCTGCTCTTTGACCTTTCTGGCAAACTCCACAATGATGTGTTCTGATCCGCCGTGGTGGCCGATGACCACACCGGTTTTCCCTTTGGCATCCCCGGAAAGGATCTTTGCCTCATTGCCTGCACAGGCCAGAAACTGCAGGGAGTTGTTGGGAAATTCATTGGGCTTGTCTGCATTGGCTGTGCAGGAAACCCCGGGCTCGATATGGTCCCCGGCCAGACCGAATGCCGGATCTCCCACCCCCACATTCAGGGTGATGCCGCCGATTCCCGGCAGAAGAAACGGCACGCCGTTGTGGTCCACTTTCCAGCCCGGACCCACCCTGGGGGGGCCGGGTTTACACTCCATGAACATTTCCACCACAAGGTCTTCATTTGTTCTAAGCATTATTTTCTCCTGCATTATTGGTCATTTTTTCTTAAGATTATCGCTCTTGGATTTATCGGGCCAGCTTTACCAAAAAAGGGATGGCGAAAAAGCCTGCCAGGGCGCTTGCGGCAAACATGTTCTCCATGCCGGCCACATCCCCGATAGCACCCACCACCACCACGGCAAGGGACCGTACAAAAAAAGAGACCATCATGAACAGGCCGTTGGCAGCAGATGGATATTTCCCGGCATTTTCCTGGACAATGGCCAGCATCACCGGGGTGGTGGATAACACGGAAAATCCCACCACCAGCATCATGGGGATTTTATACGCCCCGGGGGCATATACAAAGAGCAGCAGGGCCACAGGTGCTGTAACCAGAGCCCAGAACAGCACCTTTCTGCGGCCCATCCAGTCGGAAAGGGTACCGGCTGACAACACCCCTGCCACACCGAATGCTTCATACAAAGCCAGGGCAGCACCCCCATACCACAGGCTGCCGGTCTGCTGCTCCACAAAAACCCCCAGAAATATGCCCATGGATGCATGCATACAGGCCCTGGCAGCCAGTATGCCTGACAGGGGCAGCAGCACATGGCGGATTTCAGTATAAGCCTGTTTCAGGGAGCTGGAGCGTGTAAATCCGATTTTTTCCTGCTGTGGTTCAAGCGTGAGCCACAGCAGCACAGAAGTCAAGACCGCCAAAACCAGAACCAGATAAAAATGGTCCGCTCCCAGCCAGGACAGGGCTGCCACGGCAAAAATCGGCCCCAGTGTCCGGGCCAGTTCGCCGCCGGACATGAACAGGCTCATGCCCCGGCCTTTCCAGTGTCCTGAATACCCGGCCACCAGCACCGGGGTGGGCACATGGTACAGGGCCACGGAAATACCGCAAAAAAACAATAAAATCAGGAGAAACAAATAGGACGGGGCCATGACGATCAGGCTCATGGGCAGGGCTGTCAATGTGGGGGCCAGGATCACCAGCCACCTGGCCACGCCTTTGTTGTCTGCGAACAGGCCGATGAAAGGATTGAAGACCGCAGGCACCTGCACCACAAAGGAAAGCAGGCCTGCCTGGCACAGGGTCAAAGACAACTTTTCGATAATCAGGGGCAAAAGCGGGGGCAGAAAGCTTGTGTATGCATCATGGACAAAGTGGGAAAAGGATATCAGGGCCACCCGGGGTGTATCAAACGCGTTTCTTTTCATGGCCTTTCATACCATTTTATACAAAATAAGTAAGGCAAAAACAATTGTCGGAAATATTTAAGACTTGAACCATTATCAGATTGGTATTAGTTTTACAAGACAGGCGCGGATAAAACCATAAGGAGGCTGTCATGACAGATCAAATCTTTGATGCATTTATCGTGGAAGAAACCGCTGACCGCCAATACAGGGGCAGTGTAAAACACGCCCGTATCCAGGACCTGCCCGAAGGGGATGTATTGATCCGGGTGCGGTATTCCTCTCTCAACTTCAAGGATGCACTGTCCGCCTCGGGTAACAAAGGGGTCACCCGGAACTATCCCCACACCCCGGGCATCGATTCCGCCGGCATAGTTGAAAAAAGCAATGCGCCTGATATTGCCCAAGGTGATCCTGTCATTGTCACCTCCTATGACCTGGGCATGAACACGGCCGGGGGATTCGGTCAGTATATCCGGGTACCCGCAGACTGGGTGGTGCCCCTGCCCGACGGCCTGACCCTGGAAGAAAGCATGATCCTGGGAACTGCCGGGTTCACTGCGGCCATGTCTGTTGAAAAAATAGCAGACATCCCCGCCAATGCCGGGCCGGTGCTGGTCACCGGCGCCACCGGCGGGGTGGGGTCCCTGGCTGTGGCCATTCTGGCGAAACTCGGATATACGGTGACAGGGGTGTCAGGCAAACCGGAAACAGCTTTTCTCAATCAACTGGGAGCATCAGAAATTATCAACCGCCAGGCGTTTATGGAAAACAACAAAGCCCCTGTACTCAAAGCCCGGTGGGCCGGTGTTATAGATACTGTGGGCGGAGACATTCTGGCCACGGCCATCAAATCCACCCTGGCCTGGGGAAAGATCACCTGCTGCGGCCTTGTGGCATCCCCTGATCTGCCGATCACGGTATTTCCCTTTATCCTGCGGGGGGTGTCCCTGCACGGCATCGATTCTCAGCATTACCCAAAAGCGCCCAGACTGGCCTTGTGGAAAAAACTGGCCCATGACTGGAAACCGGACAACCTGAAAGAGATGGCAACCCATATTTCCCTGGATCAGCTGAACCCTGCCATTGAAAATATGCTCAAAGGCCGGCTCAAAGGCCGGACCGTTGTGGATCTTACGTGATCCCCCCGGGTGCCTGTAACAGCCTGAAATGCCCGGATATCAGGACTTGACAATGGCCATGAATACAAATAGACAAAGAACAGATACACCAACCTTCAAAAAAGGAGACCAACATGAGCACACCGAAACATTGCCCTGGATTTGAAAATTTCAAGCACCTGAAATCTTTTACCTGTAAATGCCCTGCATGTGATGCAGCCAAAGAAATTTTTTCAGATGAGTTTGACAAACCCCATAAATGTGACAAATGCGGTGCAGAAATTGATTTTACCACCTGCACCTATGATGCAGGATAAACATTTATCCTTGACACTGCCTGGCATTTTTGCCAGCCAAGATCAAAGGCCTGCGCAGGTTTCGGGCCGGGCTCAGGGCACCCTAAGGGGAAGGCCCTGAGCCGTTATTTTAAGGTTACTGCTTTAAATTTTATAAATGACCCGTTTGTCCGTGATAATAATATCCACAGTGTGCTTTCTGGAATCCATCTGGATCTGATCCACGATCTGCTCTTCAAAGGCAAGGGATATTTTTCTGCAGGTTTCCGGTAGTTTCGTGATAAGTCTTGTATAATAATTATTGCCGAATCCGATTCGTCCGCCTTTATCATCAAATGCCAGGCCCGGGATGAAGGCGATATCAATGTCATCCAGGGAAACTTTTTTGCATTTTTCAGGATTCGGCTCCAGCACATCACCGGCATTCAGCAGCAGATCCCTGTCATAATCAGTGACTTTACAAAGATGAAACGCATTTTTTGTATCAGTGAACACCGGCAGGACAATTGTTTTTTCAATGTGAAGCGATTTTCGTATGATCTCTTCCATGGGAATCTGGGTATTGCCGACGGTGTGCATGAATGACACCTGGGCTTCCATGAAATTGGCAAATTCAAATACCTTGTTTTCAATCAGTAAGTATTTGGCTTCACGTTCCTGTTTTGTAAATATGTCCAGCCTCTCAGCCACCTGTGCCAGTATGCCGGTTTTTGTGTTTTTCACCTCTTCCATAATCATTTTTCCTTGTGGTTACAAAAAAAATTTATCCAAATATTATACACAAGTGCCCGATTGTCAACCTGCAATAATCCATTGACTGTTCACAAGTCACATGCTATTTGGTTAGAATTGTACAGAACCTGTAACACACAAGTATAACAACCCAAACCCGACATATACCAAGGATAAGAATGCTGGATTTAAAATATATTAAAAATGATCTTGAAACCGTTCAAAAAGGAATGGAAAAGCGCGGGGCATCCATTGACTTTTCAGTACTTTTGAAAAATGAAGAAAAAAGAAAAACACTGCTGCTGGAAATTGAGAAATTGCGGCACCAGCGAAATGTGGTCTCCGATGATATCGCCAAAATGAAGCGGGCCGGCCAGGATGCCCACTCCAGCATCAATAAAATGCGGTCTGTGTCAGACACCATTAAGGGCCTGGACAAAGACCTTGCTGAAGTTGAAACTGCCATCCACTCTTTTTTGATCACCCTGCCCAACCTTCCCCACAAAGATGTCCCCAAGGGAAAGAATGATACCGAAAACCGCCTGGAAAAAACCCACGGCACCCCACGGCAGTTTGATTTTCCTGTTCAGGACCACGCAGATATCGGAGAAGCGCTGGGCATTCTGGATCTTGGCCGGGCCGCCAAGCTGGCCGGAGCCCGCTTTCCTTTATACCTGGGATCAGGTGCCCGCCTGGAGCGGGCCCTGATCAATTTTATGCTGGATATTCATACTCTGGAGCATGGGTACAAAGAAACCCTTCCCCCGTTTATCGTCAACCGCACCACCATGACCGGTACCGGTCAGCTGCCCAAGTTTGAAGAAGACCTGTTCAAACTTGAGGGGTTGGATTACTACCTTATTCCCACCTCGGAAGTACCGGTGACCAATATTTATGCCGGAGAAATCCTGGCGGAAAAGGATCTGCCCTTTAAATTTACTGCGTATACGCCCTGTTTCAGATCTGAGGCCGGTTCCTACGGCCGGGATACCAAAGGACTGATCCGGCAGCATCAGTTCAATAAAGTGGAAATGGTGAAAATCACCACACCGGAATCCTCTTTTGATGAACTGGAATCCCTTCTGGCCAATGCGGAAACAATCCTTCAGCGCCTGGAACTGCCCTACCAGATCCTGACCCTTTGCACCGGCGACCTGGGATTTTCCGCCACCAAAACCTATGATATCGAAGTGTGGATGCCGGGACAAAACAGATACAGGGAGATTTCCTCATGCAGCAATTGTCTTGATTTCCAGGCCCGGCGGGCCAACATCCGATTCAAGCGGGAAAACACAAAAAAACCGGAATTCTGTCATACTCTGAACGGTTCCGGCCTGGCTGTTGGCAGAACCTTTGCCGCAATCCTGGAAAATTATCAGCAGTCAGACGGCACCGTCAAGATACCTGAAGTACTGGTACCATATATGGGAGGTCAAAAAACAATTGAAAATGAAACCTGATCTGTTTCCCGAACATATCCGGCCCCATCTCATCCCCCGGCCCGAAGGGGAGCTTTTTTACAAATGTCTGGGCTGTGGAGCCCGGCATTCAGTGGAAAAACTGTTATATGTCTGCCCCGAATGCGGCGCCGTCCTGATGATCCATAACCAGAACCAGGCCGAGCTTCATAAAATTTCCGGCACCACCTGGCAGCAGATCTTTGACTATCGCAGAATGTTGAAGATCCCCGCCTTGAAAGGTATTTACCGATACCACGAATTCATCGGCCCCATCATTCCCCTGGAATCCATTATTTACCTGGGAGAAGGCCATACACCGGTGGTGGAGGCATCCGCCTTTCTCCAGGATAAAGTCGGGCTCAGGTTCTTTTATAAAAATGACGGCCAGAACCCCAGTGCCTCATTCAAGGACAGGGGCATGGCTTCTGCCCTGTCTTGCATCAAATATCTCATTGACCAGGGCTTTGTCTCTGATGTCATTGCGGTGTGTGCCTCCACCGGCGACACCTCGGCGGCCGCGGCCCTGTATGCCTCATACCTGGGCCCCCTGGTCAAATCAGCAGTGCTGCTGCCAAATAAAAAAGTCACTGTCCAGCAATTGTCCCAGCCTTTGGGCAGCGGTGCCAGAGTATTTGAAATTCCGGGGGTGTTTGACGACTGCATGAAAATCGTGGAGCAATTGTCAAGCCAGTACCCGGTGGCTCTGCTCAACTCCAAAAACGCCTGGCGGATTCTGGGCCAGGAGTCATATTCCTATGAGATCGCCCAGGATTTTGACTGGGATATGACCCATAAGGCAGTGGTGGTCCCCATTGGAAACGCAGGTAACATTTCTGCTGTTATGAACGGGTTTTTAAAATTTTTCAAGGCCGGCATCATCAACCAGTTGCCTAAAATCCTCGGGGTCCAGTCTGAACATGCTGACCCGGTATATCAATATTATCTGGAGCCGGATAAAACAAAGCGGATTTTTACTCCGGTGGACACCCGCCCCAGCGTGGCCCAGGCTGCCATGATCGGCAACCCGGTATCCATGCCCCGGGTGGTCGCTATTGCCGAAGAATACAACCGGGAATCCGGGCATGACAATGTATTTTTTGTCCAGGTAACCGAACAGGCCATCATGGACTGGCAGCTCACTGCCAACCAGAACGGCCACATTGCCTGTACCCAGGGAGGAGAATGCCTGGCCGGTCTTGTCAAAGCCCGGGCAATGGATCTGATTTCCGTCAATGAGACCGCTGTTCTGGATGCCACTGCCCATGCCATTAAATTTTCCGAATTTCAGGATCTTTATTTTAAAAATCAGATCCCCCGATCCTATCACATTGTACCGGACCCGGACCGCATCAACCTGCCGGAACTGATTTCCCCGGATAATCCAGACCTTGTGCCATCCCAGGAAAAACGGCTTGGGAAATCAGAATTTACACAATTTGTCCAGAACATCAGCACAAAAATCGCTAAAAAAATGGCCCTGTCCCCTGTTGACCCATGAAATTTTCCGGATACAAAAACCTGGCTGGCACACTGACCTGCATATTGCTCCTCATGACAGGCCTGCCCTCTTTTCTGGCTGCCAAAGGAATAAAGACCTCTTACAAACACTATTTTATATTCACTCATCAAAACCAGGATATCCTGTGTGAGCCCTATATTGTAAAAAAAAACGACTGGCTCTATAAAATTTTAAAGCAGAAAGGGGAAATCGCTGAACATGATTTTCCTCTTTTTATATCTATTTTCAAACAGCTCAACCCCCATATTCACAACATTGATGCCATCTCTGCGGGTGCCCGGATTCTGATTCCTTTAAAAATGGTAGACAAAGAAGAATTTACACCTGATGATACCGGTATGGTGGAAGTACCGGTGGTGGAATTTCATGACATAAAAGAGCCCTTCAACCTGGCCCCGCATATCCGGAACCATACCATTGCGCCCGGTGAAGTGATATCCGCGCTTATGGATGAACCATTTTTAAAACAGGGCGGAGGCATCACCCGGGAGGGCCGTATTCTTTTTTACCACCTGAACCCTGATATCAAAAATATCCACCTGATTCACCCGGGTGACCGGGTGAAGATTCCAGAACCATCCATCCTGAAACAGCCCTGGTTCAGGTCATTTCTGACCTCTGACAGAACCGCTCTGTCTGAGCGGCAGATCAGGCAACAGACTGTCTCCCATTACCAGATTCAGCAATTACAGCAGTATGCGGCTGCCATCAATGGAAAATTAATTCATCAGGGAAAAATGGTTTTCCCCGGCAGAGACGGAAGAAAAGATGGTCACCTGGATCTTTCCAAAATCCCGTTGATTGAGACTGATAAACAGGGTGAAAAAATTCTGATCATCCCCGATTATTCAGGTGCCGGCCATGTTCTGGACAGACAATTGCTCCAGAATATTACCTCATACTGGCAACAGTTAAAAATTGAACCCTTTGACAAGGTGATCAATAAGCTGAAAAATATCGGAACAGTACCGCCCCCCCCCACGATTCATTCATTAAAAAAAACGGTCTCCGAACTTTTATCTAAAACCGAATTTGAATATTTTCCCGAAGAAAAAATCAGATTTTCCGTGAACCATATCCCGGTATCTGCCACTTTGAACCGCGTAAAAAGGCCGGATCAGCCTGACCTGCTGCTCAACTTCGGCAATATTTACGGACAGGGGATCACTGCCATCCGGGACATGGGACTTGAGGTGTTGTCTTTTCCTTTGGGACAGCCTTTAGAAGACCAGATTCAGCATCTGCTGTCCGCTCTGGGATATAACATATGGGAGAACCCCGCTTTCAATCATCATGGAACAGTGGAAACCCTGACAGGTATTTATGCGGAGCAATCAGAAAGCCGCCTGTTTATTTCACGCAATCCATTACCTTCCAGCGGCCGAAAATTTTTAGATGCCGAACAGATCCGGTATCTTCACCTGAAACCATAATGTTTTCACAAGGATTAACAATGAAACAGCACCTGATCTGGGTTTTTCTGTTTTGCCTTTCAATATCTTTTGCGTGCACCAGCGTATCCCGCCATGACGAATCCAGGCTGGCTGAGGCTGTCAAGACACAGGGGGATGCTCTTTTGCTGCAGGGGGATTATACTGCGGCCCTGTCCAGACTGCTGGACGCCCGCAAAATGATGCCGGACAACCCTTATCTGCTCAACAGTCTGGCCCTGGCCTATATGGGGAAGGGCAGAGATGACCTGGCTGTATCTTCACTGGAGCAAGCACTGGACCTGAAGCCGGATTACACTGAAGCCCTCAACAATCTCGGGGCTGCTTATCTGCGCCAGGAAAAATGGGACATGGCCATTTCCGCATTTAAAAAGGTGCTGGATGATCTTTTATATCCCACCCCTCAGTTTCCTCTTTCCAACCTGGGGTGGGCGTATCTGGGAAAGCAGGATTACATGCAGGCGGAATCCTATTTTTTACAGGCCCTGGATGAAAAACCCGGATTTATAACAGCCTCCCACGGGCTGGCCCGGGTATTTCTTGAAACCCGGCAGGAAGACAAGGCCATAAAATTTCTGACAGCCTGCCTTCAAAGGGACCCGGATGCCGCCATTCTCCACGCTGATCTGGCCCGGGTCCATGAGGCCGGCGGCAGGATTGAAAAGGCCAGAAAGTCCTGGCAGAAGGTACTGCAATATGCGGATGAAAATTCCGGGCTGACAAAAACCGCCAGAAACCGGCTGTCTGCCATGGACTAATCAGGAGAACGGCTTGGGTTCCGCTTCTGCTCCAGCTGCACAATGGAAGGGGTCAAAAATATGAGCAGCTCATTTCGCGTGTCTTCCTTCAGCGTGCTGCCCAGAAGCATATTTCCCAGGATGGGAATACCTGTTAAAAACGGCAGTCCTGTTTTGTCTCTGTTTGTGGTTGTTTTAACAATGCCGCCGATGACCACGGTGTCATTGTTGTTCACCAGCAGTTCTGTTTCTGTTTCATTGGTGGCAAGGGTGGGGGCACCACTGGGTGTAATACCGGCAATATCATTTTTTGTCAGAAAAACCCGCATGGAGATCCGCTCATCCGGGGTCACATGGGGAGTCACCTCCAGCAGCAGGTCAATATCTTTAAACTGAACAGAAGAGCCGCCTGCATCATCCCGTTCAAGATATGCGTATTCCATCCCCTGCTTGATTCTGGCTTTTTTATTATCCAGGGTCAGTATGCGCGGAGAAGAAACAATTCTGACATCCCCTTGCGCTTCTGATGCCGCCAGTTTTGCGTTCAATGCCAGCCGGGATGAACCAAACAGCCTGAAAAATGAAAAATCCCCGCTCACCCCACCGTCACCTATCGGATTGTTCACAGATACATTCATATCATTTACAAAACCGGAAGAAACAGCGGCATCAGTGGAAAGATTCCACCCTACCCCAATGTTCCTGGAAAATTCTCTGGTCACTTCCACCACCTTGGCTTCAATCATGATCTGGGGGGTGACTGTATCCAGACGGAAAATCATCTCCTGGATCTGATCCACCTTTTCTTTTGTATCTGTGACAATAACCATGTTGCTTCGCTGATCCACGGAAATACTGCCCCGTTCCGGAGTCAAAAGAGAAGTGATATGGGGCTGGATATCTGCCTGGGCATCGGAATAGTTGATGGGAATATATTCGGTTACCAGCGGTTCAAGGCTTTTTTTCTGGTCCAGGGCTTTTTTGCGTGCAGCAATGGCATCCTGCAGGTCCTGTTCTTCCTGTTTCAAAGTCTGTATGGTGGCAATACGCACCACATCTCCTTCCATTTTTTTACCCAGGCCGTTCATCTTCAACACCAGATCCAGCACCTGATCCCAGGGAACCGGTTTTTCCAGGGTCATGGTCACCTTGCCCTGAACATCCTTATCCACGGCAAAATTCAACCCGCTGACACTTCTGAGTATCCGGAAGACATTTTTAATATCTGTATCATAAAAATCCAGCTTTATTTTTTCTCCGGAATACCGGGTCTGTTCCTGGTCTGCCACAGCTCCCCACTGACTTTTTACAGGGTGAGCGGCTTGAACAATACCAGAAGACGCTGCTGCGACATCCGGTGCTCTTTCATTTTCAGGCATATCTCCGGCCCAGGCCGGATGAACCATGACCGGATTCACCGCTTTTTCAAACAGTGGCGGATCAACACTGGCAGGATCAAACCGCAGGGAAATAAGCGACTGATCCTGGACCACCCGGAAGGGGACTTTTTCTCTGATCATTATTTCGATCTTTGCATCGTTGGTGCCATCTTCACCGGATCTGGGTAGAATCTGATCGACAGCTGCCTTGAAATATTTTGTCAGCAACGGTCGCTGGTGGTGCGCTGGTATCCGGGTGTTGTGCAGGATCAGATTCAGCTGGGAATCAGTCTGCCATACTGTTTCATAACGGACCGGCCGGGTGGTTTTCACACGGATATCTGCATGACCGGATTCACTTGTATTGAATTCAACCCCCGTCATCACAGCACCGGTTTCTGGAACAACGATCTCTGGTGATGTTGGCTTGTCCTGATCTTTTGCCGATGATACCAGCGACGGCTGGGAGGGTGATTCCTCAATGACTGCCTGAGAAATTGCCGGCCGGGGTTTAAGCAGGCTTATCTGTAAATCATTCCCCTGTTCTTTCACCTCATAGGGCAGGTCCTGATGCAGCAGAATCTCTATTTTGGCTGTTGTCTGTTCCTTGTCGGCATATCCGGTTTTGATTGTTTCCACGGGTGATACAGCAGCTGCTGATTTTAAATCAGGATCAATTCTGGCATCAGGCAGATAGATGGCAATCCCAAAAGGAAAGTCCTGTTTAATGGAGGTGTAGGCCAGTCTGTCTTTGGCCTTAATACGAATATCAACCTGCTTATCTGATGATTGCACATCAATGGCATGAATCCAATTGACCCCGGCCGGTATATCCTCCTGGGCCGGGATATCTGATGATTCCGGCTTTTCAGTTTTCAGGAAGGTGCATCCGGATCCAAGCAAAACAGCCAGAATCAAAACACCGGCCAGAACCCGATAAATGGTGGTGTAAAACTGAAAAAAAACCATATTATTCCCCATTGTCTGTTTTATGAAGTTTTATTTCCTGGAAGCGTTCTGTCTGGTCACCTTTAAAATCTGTGACCTTTTCTTTCACCACAATGCTTTCAAAGGTGATATCCACAACCTGTCCCCCATTTTTACCCATATAAGTACCGATTTTGACTTCATATCCTTTACCGGTCGGTTCTTCCACCATGGCGATTTTCCGGCTGTCAGTAATCACCACCGCCACCAGCTTGATCTGGCTCAAGTCCATCTTTTCAAGAGGAGTTAATACCCGCAAAGGTTTATCCTGTTTTTCGGTTTTCAAAGGTGTTTGCTTTTGTTCCTGGATCAGGGGCATGAACGGATCCAGTTGGCTTTTTGTCACATATTCTTTATCTTCATTTTCTTTTTTTTTGTTATCGGTTTCCAGGGGAAGGGGTGCCTGCACCGGCAAAACCTCAATCGCATCCCGGGCCGCCTCACTTTCATCTTGCGCTTGCTGGGCCTGATCCTTTTTGACCGGGGTTTGGGTGACTTTTTTTTCCTTTGGTTGACTGTCTTTCTGAGTATCGATCTTTTTGGATAAAGGTGTTTCATCCCGGGGTAATGACGGCATGGTATGCGAAACAACAGAAGGCTTTTTAGCAGATTCTTCGGCCGGTGGTTTTTCACATGCTGACAACAGCACCACCACCAGCATCATACACAGAAACAACATCCATCTGTTTGACTGCTTTTCCATGGTTCCTTATTTCAGCCTTTTTTTTTGTTTTGTTTGGGATCCTGATCCGCTTCCACAAACATATAGGTCACTGCATTGCAGCTCATATCAATCATGCCTGAGGCAGATTTATTCCGCCGCAGGGAAATGTTTCTGATATTGACAATACGATTCAACCGGGAAACCTGAAAAAAGAAATCAGCAATCTGATGGTAGGTACCTTCCACTTTCATGGACAGGGGAATTTCTTTGTAAAATTCTCTATTGATCTCCGGATCCGGCTGAAACAGTAAGAAATTAAGGCCTGCATTGCTGCCGGCTTTTGAAACCGCGTCCAGCAGGGACGGTAACTCCTTTTTGTCAGGCAATGCCCTGGTGGCAGTATAAAACGCTTCTTCCACCTGGGCCATTTTAGTTTCCCATTTTTTCAATTCTCTGGCCTGGCGTTTGACAATATTGAGTTTATTGGACTGGGTTTCAAGGGTTTGGATGGCCTGCTGCAACTGGGTATATTTTGGCATAAAAATAAAATAGTAATATCCGCCACCGATCAATAAAAGCGTGCCCAGACATATGAACAGCCTGTTGCGCCGGCTCAACTTGCCCACCCGTTCAAAGAGCACCGCCAGTTTTTGTTTTATTTTGTTGTCGGATTTGTCAGTCTTTTTCTCTTCAGCCATTATCAGCCTTTCTTTCCCTTAATTTCAGAGCGTTTCAGACACCGCAGCTCAAACGCCTTAAGATTGACCTCTCCTTCAAATTTTTTACTTATGGTCTGTTTGAGGTCAATTTCCTTAAACAGATCTGACGTTTCAAGGCGCTTCATAAAATCGGCAATGGTCGGATTATCAAAGGCAATGCCTGTCAAGGTCACTGAAATTTCATCAGCGGTTACACTTTCAATCCACATCTGTTCAGGTACAATTCGGTCCTGGAGATCTTCCAGCAGCAACAGCTGTTCATCCCTTTTCAATTTAAGGGACTCAACAATTTTCAATTTGTCTTCAAGAATTTTCAGACGTTTTTTAATTTCAGTGACCCGGTCGGCCTTTTCCTTGTAAACAGCGATTTCAGAATTGATTCGCTCTGTTTCCACCCTTTTTTCATCAATTGCCTTTTTTATCCCCAGTGTGTACCAGGTCAGGCCCGTCACCACCAAAATAATGGACAGGAAGAAAATAGAGACCTGCTGGCGGATATTTTCCCGTTTTCTGGCCAGCCTGAAAGGCAGCAGGTTAATACGTATCATTTGTCATCCACCCGCCTCAGGGCAAGCCCCAGGGCAATGGGAGCCTGGGGGCCTACCCGGGATATGAATTCTCTGGAAAATTTTTTTTCATCCAGATCCAGTCCGCCAAAGGGTTCAATGATGACCACCTCAGCCTCCAGTTCTGTTTTCAGATCATCTGCAAACCCCTGTATGTATGAACCACCCCCGCTTAATACGATTTTGCTGATACCAGCATCATTGGTATTGGCCAGAAACGTGTGCACGGCTTCACTGATTTCTGAACACCAGATATTGGAAAGGTCCTGTAAAATTGATGCCATTACTTGAGGATCAGGCGCATCTGCCACAGGGGCCTGCAATATATTTTCAGCTGTCACAAGATCTGTTTCAAACCGGGCTGAAATTTCCTCAATGACCTGGAGGGTACCGGATCCATTGTCACGCATCATCATAGAGATATTATCCCTGAGAATATTCAGACTTGTTTTTGACGCACCGATATCCAGCAGCAGGGTAATCTCTTCAGGATTCTGGCCGGGCAGGGTTTCATAAATATTTTGCAGGGCAAACGTATCCACATCAATAATTGCGGCATTCAATCCGGCCATGGCTGTCAGATCCATGTATTCAGCCACCAGATCTTTTTTCACAGCCACCAGCAGCACATTCATCTGCTCCGAAGAAAATTCGCTTTCCCCCAGGATCTGATAGTCAATATTGACATCCGCGATATCATAGGGAATATATTGTTCCGCTTCAGCCAAAATAGCTTTCTGCAGGTCTTTTTCCGGAACTTTGGCAGTGTTGATGGTTTTAATCACAACCGACTGGCCCCCTGTGGATATAGCCACTTTTTTTCCCCGGATTTTCTGAGATTTGAACAGGGTGCGAATCGTATCAGCCACCGCTTCCATATCCATGATCCGGCCTTCCACAATCGCTTCGGGAGCCACTGAACGCATGCCGAATTTTTTCAGGGTTTTTCCTTTTTTAGATATTTGAATTTCAGCCACCTTGATGCAGGAAGACCCGATATCCAGACCCACGAGATGATCTTTTTTACTCAATACCATACTCTTTCTTCCTTACATCCTTCAGCTCAGTGATGCCATGTTCAGGCGGCCGGTACCTGTTTTTTGTGTTGATAACCTGCCCCATTATTACTATAATCTGATACGATAATCCTGGAAAGTCAAGTATTATCATATGTTCCATAAGATTGAATAGACAAAACCGGCCGTTTTGTCAAACCCAAAACAGCGTTGAATATGAAATTTATTACCCTTAACTTGAAGGAACCTTGTGAAAAAAACCTGTCAAACCCCGTCAGATATCCAGAAAGAAAGACCCTTTGTTCTGGTCAAGGCGTTTACCATCTCCAGTCTGATCGTTATGCTGACCGCCACCATTATCATTGCTGCCTTGAATGCTCACTGGGTCCGGAACCTTCTGCTGGAAAAGAGCAAGGAATATAATTCTTTGCTTGTGGAAAATCTGAACCACCAGATTTTTTTAAGATTTGTGGCCCCTGTTGCCTTTAAATATGGAGAAATCAAACTCAGGGAAGCGGAACAGCACCGGCTTCTGGATGCAGTAATCACATCCACCCTGCACAGCTTTCATGTGGAAATGGTCAATATTTACGGAACCGACAACATCATCGGTTACAGTTTTGACAAGGAGCAGATCGGCAAAAAAAATGCCGGGGGTGTGCTGTATGAAAAAGCGATGCAGAAAAAAACATCCTCCAAACTGATCCAGAAAGGCAGTTTTTTAGAGCTGCTGTTCTGGTTCCCTGAAGAGACCAAAATTGTTACCTTTGCCCCACTGGTACAGGAAATGCAACTTTACCGGTCTGAAGAAAAAACCGTCATCGGCGTCATTGAAATTGTCCGTGACATATCCCATGATTATCAGCAGGTGTTCAAGCTCCAGGGGTTGATTGTAGCCTCCTGTGCCGCTGTTATGGGAATTTTGTTCATCGTTTTACGCTTTGTGGTAAAGCATGGGGAAAAAATTATCAAAAGCCGGGCTGAAGAGCGGCTGCGCCTGGAAGAAAAGCTGCGCCAGGCCGAGCATCTGTCTGCCATCGGCGAGATGACTGCCGGCGTTTCCCACGAAATCAGAAATCCCCTTGGTATCATCAAAAGCTCGGCCCAGCTGATGAAAAAAAAAATGATCAAACTGGATGCCAGTTCCAATATTCCAGATATCATTATAGAAGAGTCACAGCGGCTCAACAATATTATTACCGATTTTCTGAATTTTGCCAGGCCCAGGCAGGCTGATCTGCGGCCCTGCCACATCCATGATGTAATTGAAAAAAATCTGTCTTTTCTTGAACCACAGATTCAAACGCAAAAAATTAAAATCAATAAAGCATATCATAGCAATCTTCCGAGCATATCAGCAGATCCTGACATGCTCTACCAGGCATTCTTAAATATTTTGCTCAACTGTTTTCAGGCAGTGGGAAAAAACGGTACCGTGACCATTTCCACCTGGTTTCACACCCGGACTGTCTCTATTTCATTTACAGACAACGGCCCTGGTATTGAAAAAAATATGCTCAAAAAAATATGGACCCCTTTTTTTACCACCAAAGATACCGGCACCGGCCTGGGGCTTGGCATTGTCAAAAACATCATCGAGGCCCACAACGGAAAAATCCACATATCCAATGCAGCACCATCCGGTGCTGTGGTTGACATTGAGCTGCCGATCTAGGAGAGTTTTATCATGGAAAGCATATTGATTGTTGATGATGAAAAACATTACCGCCTCATTTTAAGTGAAGTCCTCCAGGAAGAAGGGTATACATCGTTCACTGCAGCCAGCGGCATGGAAGCCCTGGATCTGCTGAAATCCCAGATCATCGACCTGGTTTTGACCGATGTAAAAATGCCGGGGATGACCGGTATCGATCTTTTGGAAAAAATCAAGGAGATCACACCGGATCTGCCCGTGATTATCATGACCGCCTTCGGCAGCGTAGAAAAAGCGGTGGAAGCCATGCACAAAGGTGCCTACACCTTTATTTTAAAGCCTTTTGAAAACGAGGCCCTGATCGCCCACATCAGCAAATCCATCTCCATGTACAGGATTGTCCAGGAAAATGCCCGCCTCAGGGATGCCATCCAGACCCGATATCAATTTGACAACATCATCGGCAAAAGCAAACCCATGCAGAAACTGTATGATATCATCCGGAAAGTGGCCCCCACCAATGCCGCTGTCCTGATTGAAGGGGAAAGCGGCACCGGCAAGGAGCTGGTGGCCAAATCCATTCATTATAACAGCCAGCGCAAGGACAACTCCCTTGTGGCAGTCAATTGTGCGGCGTTTGCTGAATCCCTTCTGGAAAGCGAATTATTCGGGCATGAAAAAGGGGCTTTTACCGGTGCTGCTGCATTAAAAAAAGGCCGGTTTGAACTGGCTGATAAAGGCACCCTGTTCCTGGATGAAATCGGAGAACTGCCCATGCCCCTCCAGGTGAAACTGCTGCGGGTTCTGCAGGAAAAAACCATTGATAGGGTGGGGGGCACCACCCCCATTCCTGTTGATTTCCGTCTCATTGCAGCCACCAATAAAACCCTTGAAGAGGAAGTGGCCAAAAAACGTTTTAGAGAAGATCTGTACTATCGCCTGAATGTTGTCAAAGCAGTTATTCCACCATTGCGGGAACGTCCGGAAGACATTCCTTTACTCATGAATCATTTTATCAAAAAATTCACACAGGAATCCGAATCCACAAGCCGGATAAAAGGCATCAGCAAAGATGCGGCACAGATCCTGTGTGATCACCCCTGGAGCGGCAATGTCCGGGAACTTGAAAACGTTATTGAACGATCGGTCATCCTTGCACCGGAAGATATCATCACCTCTGCCGACCTGCCGCCCCATATCCGGCAGACATCAGGCAGCACTCTTGATCTGGAGGGGATTCCAGAAGGGGTGGGCCTTGCAGAAACCCTTACTGCGGTCGAAAAGCGCATGATTATAAGGGCCATGAATCTATCGGGAAATGTCCAGACAAAAGCGGCACAGATTCTGGGTATCGGCAAAAGCGGTCTTAACCAGAAGTTGAAAAAATATAACCTGGACAAAGAACTCAATATCAAAGACTAAAAAAACCGTTCTATTGGACAGAAACAGGATCGATCATATCCTGGGCCAGGTTTAAATAGATGGAATCAGCATGCTCTTTGACAAGCATCTCATACATCTTTTTGCTTGCTGACGTGTCCTGACGGGATTCATAGATCTTTGCCAGTACAAACCGGGATTCATCTTTGAGCAGATCTGATTTACCGGTTTCAATCTGTTTAAAATAAAATTCCGCCCGTTCCTGGTTGTTTTTGGCCAGCCATGCATGTCCCAGTGAAGACAGCAGAAAATTGCGCATTTCAGCCTGTTTTCCAACGTTTTCCAGGGCTTTTTCATACCACTCCAGCGCTTTGTCATACTCCTGGGCATCCATGCAGATACCTGCATATCTGACCTGGGCCATCCTGCCGGCACTGGTATTGGCATAGTCATTCAACACGGCATGAAAATCCTGCCTCACTGCCTGATACGCCGCTTTCGGATCATCCGCCAGGGTGTTGTAGCGGTTCATTGCTTCGGCAACCAGATTGGATGCCGTGTTTTCAGATCGTTGAAAACTGATCATGATACCGGCAAACACCACTGCCACCAGCACCATTGCCCCCAGAATCAATAACAACTGTTTTTTATATGTCCCGGCATAGGCCATCGCCTTTAAGAGATTTCTCTGCAGAGGATCCAATTGCTGCAGCTCTTTTTTCCGCTCATTGGACACATTCTGATTTACCATTTTATTTTCACCTTCTTGTAAAAAAATTAATTGTCATATTACCAGACAAGGGTATTGTATATCCATCCTTTTTCACCATCTGCATGCTCGATGTATATCCAGCTTTCCTCACGCTTGATCACCTTAAAAGGCACACCCCTTTCAACCGTAAACAAAATACTGCTTTCTGTGGTGGGTCTGGCCCGGACATTGCATTTGGATTTTTTGGTAATAACCGCTTCTACCTCTGCCAGAAGTGAGGAATGAATCCAGGCCATATCTCCTTCAAAATCCTTTATTTTAACCCAGTTGCCTTTTTTTTCCACCACAAGGAACGGGTGGTATTTTTCCACCTGCCAGAGAACATCATAATTGGTACCAGGACCCGATCGCATATTGGCGATACTGACCTTGACAGTCACCCGTTCACTTGCAGCAGCAATGCCAGGACCCAGACAAAAGACTGTTATAACCAAAAACATCCAAACACACATGGATTGACATATGGATCGTTTTCTCCTCATTATTTAATCCTTCCGTGTTTCCATCATCCGCGTAACATCATTCCTGTCTGATATACCAGAAAAGACAGGGTCCATGCAACCAGGGTGGTATAAATTATATTAAAGCAGGCCCATTTAAAAGACGCTTCCCTGTAAATAACAGCCACTGTGGCAAAACAGGGCACGTACAAGAGAACAAACACCATCATGGACAATGCCGATTGCGGGGTCATGCCCGATTGCTTCAATGCCAGGGCCAGGGCCTGGCCGTCAGTATCCCCTACCCCGTAAAGCACCGCCATGGTGCTCACCACCACCTCCTTGGCCACAAACCCGGTCACAAGAGCTACACCGGCCTGCCACCCGATGCCGATGGGTGCAAACAGCGGTTCCAGTGCATGGCCGAGCCTTCCAATATAGGATTTTGCCACCCGTTCCTGCTCTTTTGCGGTATGGATCTCCTTTAACTTTGCGGCAAGCTCCCTTTGTAACACCGGTTTCTGATCCGCATCCGCCATCTCAAGCTGTTGAGTAAACCGGGCACGCACTTCCGCCTGCCGGGCCTGATAATCCTGTGAATATGTGATGTTTTTGGGAAAGCTGGACAATGCCCAGATAATAATGGACCCCACCAGAATCACCCCCCCCATCTTGCGCAGAAACATTTTGCTTCTGTCCCACATATGGATAAGAAGACTTTTGAGCATGGGCATGCGGTAGGGGGGCAGTTCCATGACAAACGGGGCCTCTTCCCCCTTGAAAAAAAGGGTCCGCAATATCCGTCCTGACAGAATGGCAATAATAATTCCGGCTGCATACAGGCCAAAAATAACAGTTCCCGCCCTGTGTGCGAAAAAACTGCCGGCCAGCACAATATACACCGGCAGCCGGGCTGAACAGGACATGAACGGAGTCATCAAAATGGTGAGAATCCGGTCTTTCTGATGCTCCAGGGTCCTGGCCGCCATGATGGCGGGCACATTGCACCCAAACCCCATGAGCATGGGAATAAAGGATTTGCCATGGAGACCTGCGGTATGCATGACCCGGTCCATGAGAAAGGCAGCTCTGGCCATATAACCGGTATCTTCAAACAGGGCAATGCAGAAAAACAGAATCAGGATATTGGGAAGAAATACGATCACCGACCCGATGCCCGCAACGATGCCGTCCAGGAGCATCGATTTGAGCAGAGAGGGAGGGAGAAGATGATCCAGCCAGCCGGTCAACATCCCCACCCCTGACTCAATCCAGGCCATGGGATAGGCCCCCAGGGTAAAGGTGGTCTGGAACATGGCCCATATAAAAAAGATGAACACCGGAATTCCCAGAAACCGGTCGGTCAGAACCAGGTCGATGTTCCGGGATATGTCAATGCGCTTTTTAGCGGTATTGGTAACGGTTTCCTTGAGTATGCCGGCGATCACCCCATACCGGTCTTCAGTGATCACAATCTCAAAATCATCCTGGAACAGATTAAAAATCCGTTTGCGGCAGTCTGCTGCCGCATCAATTATATCAGGTCCTTTTTCAGGCAAACGGGCCAGCATCTTTTGTTTTTCAATGGCATCGTCCTCCAGCATCTTGATGGCATGCCAGCGGACCAGGGTGCTGTCCCCATCGGCCCGGGCCTTTTGAAGCAACTTTTCCACCTGGCTTATACATGCTTCTGTTTCATTGCCATACCGGATAACCCTGCTTTTTTTGCCCCTGTCAAAGGCAAGACTTTCCTGAATGGCAGCCTCAATCAGGCGGTTTGTGCCCTTATTTTTATTTCCCACAGTAAACACCACAGGCAGATCCAGCAGAGCGGACAATTTTTTTTCATTGATGCGGATCCCCCGGGCCTGGGCCATATCCGCCATGTTGAGCACAAAAAGCACAGGACATCCCAGTTCCATGATCTGAAGCGCCAGAAACAGGCTTCTTTCCAGATTGGATGCATCAATAATACTGACCACAATGTCTGGATTTCCCTGGAGAATAAAATCCCGGGTGGTTATCTCCTCTATGGAAAACGGAGTCAGGCTGTAGGTACCTGGAAGATCCACCACCCGCACGGAATATTGCTGATATTTGAGAAAACCTTCTTTTTTTTCAATGGTGACCCCGGGCCAGTTGCCCACTTTCTGACGGGCACCGGTCAGATTGTTAAAAATCGTGGTCTTGCCGCAATTGGGATTTCCCGCCAGGGCAATGGTCAGCTCCTGTTTCATTTTTATCGTTTCCGGTTTGTTACGTTTTCAACCAGAATCTGGGCAGCTTCCTCCACACGCAGGGAGATATGATAGCCCTTGACAACCAGCTCTATGGGATCTTTCAACGGCGCATATTTTTCCACATAAACACGGGTTCCCCTGTTGATTCCCATCTCCAGCAGACGCCGCCGCAATGCGCTTTCACCAGATACCCGCACAATGGTTCCTTCCTGACCGGCTTTCATATCACACAGCAGCAGTCTTACTGCCTGCGGATCTGTCACAGTACCATCTTTTGCGTTTTTTTGCAGATCCATCACGCTGCCGACAGGCTGCACCCAGATTTTCTGGGCCATGCCGCTGCCGATGACAAGCCTGGTCTCACCTGATGCAATCACCACCTGTCCGCCAAATCCATTGGAAACCACTTCAATTTCATCACCGATCTTCAATCCCATGGAAGAAATACGCAGCTGCATTTTTCTGCCGGCTTCCAACTCTTTCACCGTCAGCCGTTCTCCCTGTTTTGCTTTATGCAAAAGCACCAGCTTCTGCCTTTTGGCCATGCAGGCGGCACAAAATCCATATATCTCCATGCGGTGCTGGAGCATATGGAATCCATAGGCCTGGGCGATTTTCTGCTGCTGTTTTTCCAGGGCCTCATCCTTGAATTCCAGAATGGTGCCGCATTTGGTACAGATCATATGATCATGATGGATGCCCAGATGCCGGTGCTCATACAGGGTTTCTTCCCGATCAAATTCGACCTTGGTGGCAAACCCGAACCGGCACAGGTGCTCCATGGAAGAGAACACAAACTCATCGGTCAGCTTTTTTCCCTCTTTTTTCAACTGCTGGACAATATCTGCCTGGGTCACATGGTGATCCAGGTGCAAAAATGCCTCAAGCACCTGAAACCGTTCATCAAACCGGTCCAGCCCTTGTTCCTGAAACAGCCGGATGAACTGTTTTTTTTCCTGCTCGTGGGTATTTATCATGTTTTTTTATCCTGTAAAAATAACATACTAAGATATGATAGCTGACCTGGTCTGTCAAGCAGCTGAAAATGTAAATTCTTATTGATTTTATGCGATATCATTCTTATTATAAAAGGTTATGAATTTTTATTTATATAAATATGATGTGATCGTGGTGGGGGCCGGGCATGCCGGATGTGAGGCTGCCCTTGCTTCAGCCCGCATGGGGTGCAGCACCCTGCTTTTGACCATTGACATGGACAAGATCGCTGCCATGCCTTGCAGCCCGTCCATCGGCGGCATGGCCAAAGGACAGCTGGTCAAGGAGATCGATGCCCTGGGCGGGCAGATGGCCCTGACCACTGATGCATCAGCCATTCAGTACCGGACCCTGAACACCAGAAAAGGACCGGCCGTCCATTCCACCCGGGCCCAGAATGACAAAACCCTTTATTCCCGGCACATGAAAACCGTGCTGGAAACCTGTTTGAACCTGGATCTGAAACAGGCCATGGTTAAGGATCTGATCATTGAAAACAATCAGATCACGGGCATCGTGGACATGACCGGGGTTGAATACCACGCCGGTTGCGTGGTCATAACCACCGGCACATTTCTGCGGGGCAGGGTTCATATCGGTGCCAGCAAAATAGACGCCGGCCGGGCCGGGGAGTTTGCATCCATTCATTTGGGAAATAACCTGGCTGAGATCGGATTTGACATGGGGCGTATGAAAACCGGTACCCCGCCAAGGCTTCATGCTGACAGCATCGACTTTTCATGTTTCAGACGTCATGCATCAGACAGTGATCCCATCCCTTTTTCCTTTAAAACAAAAAATATCATCACCCCGATGCTGCCCAGTTTCATGGGAAATACCAATGCCGACACCCATGACCTTGTCAGAAAAAATTTAAAATATTCAGCCCTTTACGGAGGCCATATCAAAGGACAGTCCGCCCGGTACTGCCCATCCTTTGAAGACAAAATCGTCAAATTCCCGGACAGGAACAGCCACCATATCATTCTGGAATATGAGGGCATCCATACCAAAGAGATTTATGCATCCGGCCTGGGAAACAGCCTGCCCCTGGAAATCCAGTACCAGGTGGTCAGGTCGGTGAAAGGCCTGGAACAGGCTCAGATCATGCGGCCGGCCTATGCCATTGAATATGACTATGTGAGCCCCCTGGAACTGACCCCTGCCCTGGAAACCAAGCGTATTAAAGGTCTTTTCCTGGCCGGACAGATCAACGGCACCTCAGGCTATGAAGAGGCCGGTGCCCAGGGGCTGTGGGCCGGTATTAACGCGGCCTGCAAAGTTCAAAAGCGCCCCCCCTTTATTCTGGACCGGTCCCAGGCATATCTGGGTGTCATGATCGATGACCTGGTCACCAGGGGCACCACAGAGCCTTACCGCATGTTCACCTCCAGAGCGGAATACCGCCTCATGCTCAGAGAAGACAATGCCGACCTCAGGCTGGCCCGGATCGCCCATGAATACGGCCTGGTCGATGCAGACTGCCTGGCCCTGTGCCGTGAAATTAAAGAACAGACCCGCAGGGAGATCCATCGGGTGAGACAGACGGTTGTCAAGCCGGATAAGGCCACCAACCAGTGCCTTGAATCGCTGGGCAGCAGCCCCATCTCCACTGGTGTCAAACTGGAACAGCTGTTGAAACGCACTGAACTCAGCTATCAGAATCTGCTGGATATTGCACCGCCAATTGCGCCTGTTTCCGCCCGGGTGGCCAGACAGGTGGAGGTGGAAATCAAATATGAAGGATATATCACCCGGCAGCTCAATGAAATCAAAAAATTCAAGGATTTGGAACGGATCCGGATTCCGGAGAATTTTGATTACACCAATGCCCATGGCCTGTCCAATGAAATCAAAGAAAAGCTTGAAAAAATTCAACCCAAATCCCTTGGCCAGGCCTCCCGGACCGACGGCATGACTCCTGCGGCCATCTCGGTTCTCATGGTGGCCATTGCAGCATCAAATAACCATAAATCAGCTTGACTTGCACAGGTTGACACTTATCATTTACCATAAAAACAGTTTGAAAAACAATTTATGTTAGATGTTGTGAGGGAAAAAAATGGCAGATGATTATTACAAAATTCTGGGCATCAGTAAAACAGCAAGTGCGGCGGAAATCAAAAAAGCTTACCGCAAACTTGCCATGAAATACCATCCGGACAAAAACAAAGGGGATAAATCCCTGGAGGATAAATTCAAGAAGATCAGCGAAGCCTATGCCGTGCTCAGTGATCCTGAAAAACGCAAACAATATGACACCTATGGATCTGCTGATTTCCAGCAAAGGTATTCCCAGGAAGATATTTTCAGAAATTTTGATCTGGGAGATATTTTGAAAGAATTTGGCTTTGGCGGAGGCCGGGGCGGATTTTCCGCTTCGTTCGGCCAGGCCGGCCCCCGGGGCCGCTCCGGTTTTTCCGGCGGCAACCCTTTTTTCCAGAATATGGGAGGCGGTTTCGGCCAGCAGCAGACACAGCCCCGAACCCCGGGCAAAGACATTGAATATGAAATTCCCCTGACCTTAGAGGAGCTGATTCATGGCACAAAAAAAACCATCACCATCAGCCAGGACGGTACCACCAATGCGATTGAGGTCACTATTCCCAAAGGATTAACCAGGGGAAAGAAAATCCGGCTCCCCGGCAAAGGGGAGGCCTCGCCCCATGGCGGACCGGCCGGAAACCTGTACATAAAATCCAACCCAGTGCCTGCCGGCGGATTCACCATTGATGGAAACGATGTATTTTTGACCAAGTCTGTGAAACTGACCCAGGCACTGCTGGGAGACAAGCTGGAAATCCCCACCCCGTCCGGAAAAACCATGAACCTGACACTGCCTGCCGGTACCAGTCACAAGGCCAGAATGCGCCTGCCCGGACACGGCATTCCCCATATGAAAGGAAATGGTTGCGGAGATCTGTTTGTTGTGATTAATATAGAGATGCCCAAAAAAATGACCGACAAGCAGAAAAAACTGATCCAGGAACTTAAAACCACAGGGTTGTAGCGCACCATGCCTGACTTTATTCCATTGATTTCCCGGCAGGCCATCCAGGCACGAATCCGGGAAATCGGAGAACAGATCACCCGGGACTATCAGGACAAAGATCTCATACTGGTGGGGATTTTAAAAGGGGCCTTTATTTTTATGGCAGACCTTTCCCGTCAGATAGGTGTGGACCATGAAATTGATTTTATAGGCGCCTCTTCCTATGAAGGCACCCATTCCACCGGTCAGATTGTGTTCACCAAACAGCCTGATCTGGAATTCAAAGACCGGGACATCCTGCTGGTGGAAGATATTGTGGACACCGGCAGCACTTTGTGCAAAATCGTTGAGTTTATCAATCTCCTCAACCCCAGATCCCTGAATATCTGCACCCTCATTGACAAGCATGAACGGCGAAAAAATAAAATTGATGTAAAATATGCCTGTTTTTCCCTTGAAAAAGGATTTATTGTCGGTTATGGACTGGATTATAATGAAAAATACAGAAACATGTCTGAAATCTATGATTTGAAATTATAAGGGGGACGCACCATGATTATCACCTGTGACGAGTGCGCAACAAGCTTTAGACTTGATGAATCCTTACTGAAGCCACAAGGATCCAAAGTGCGTTGCAGCATGTGCAGACACGTATTTAAAGCGTTCCCGCCACTTGCTGATGCCGGCACTGATCTGGAACCTGAGCCTTTGTCAGTTGCTGACCTGCAATTTGATGCCCCCCAGGAAGTCCTTCCGGAATCCAGGGACCAGGAAATGGATGACGTTGAATCGGACATCACCCTTGATTTTGATGATACTGACTTTGATGAAGATCTGAATCAGGATTCAAGCCAGGCAGATATTGAAATTGATTTTGAGGATGAAGACACTGATTTTGACCTGGAAACAGAGATCAATTTTGAAACCGAAGATGACAGACAGATAGATTTTGATTCAGATGAACTGGAACTGAATGCGATGGATTCCGGTGAAACACAAGAAACCGTTAAAGCAGATGAACCCGATCTGTTATCCGGCCTGGAGATGGATTCAGCACCAGAAACACCAGACCAGGAAACACCATCTGAAACATTGGCATTGACTGATACTGATGAAGATGCTGACAGGGAAACAGGGCCGGCAACTGAGGATAGACCGGATCCGGAACCAGAAGACGACATATCTGACTTTGATCTGTCATTTGACCTGGATGAAAAAGATATCCCGGATCAGGCGATGCTGGATGATGACTTTCTGGAAAAAACCAGCCTGGATGAAGAAGATGACCTGGATATCGGTGATGAATTTGATGACAGGGATTTTGACGAAGATGATCTGGATGATACAGACCATGACATGTCAAAAATTGATGATTCTTCCCATACAGCACCTCCTCCAAGAAGGCCGGCCCGGGCATCACTGATCCAGCCCTTGGACCCGGCGGTTGAAATGGCGGACGATCTTGATGCTCCCCCCCAAAAACAGCCGGTCCTGGGTACCCCTGTCCTGTTACTGCTGCTGATATTTTTACTTGCTGCCGGTGGTTATATTGCCGCCATCGGCATGGGATACAAAATCCCTTTTCTGCCTGAAATCAAGATTCCATTTATCCAGCAATACCTGTCCCGGGAAACGGCTGAACCATTACCGGCATCAGAGCCGGTTCCGGATCAAAAAAGTGTAACCGGCCGCTTTGTCACCAATGACACCGCAGGTGAACTGTTTATCATAACCGGTAAAATTGAAAACCCGTCCCATATCCCTTACAGCCATATCCAGGTTAAGGGGACTTTGTTCCAGAAAGAAAAAATCGCAGCCGTGACCCAGACCGCTTACTGCGGTAATATTGTGCCTGAAAATGATTTAAAAACCGGTAACATCCCGGACATCATGGCCCAATTGAAACTCCCCCGGGGAACGGCCGATACCAATGTCAATGTGCAGCCCAATGACACGGTCCCTTTCATGCTTGTATTTTCAGATTTGCCGAAAAACCTTGAAAATTTTACTGTTGAAGTTGTGGGATTTGAAAAAACAGGCACTTAAACTTTCCGGCATCACTGGCTATTTATGAAAGAAAAAACGATGGATAAAACCAGATGCCGGCAAAAGATAATTACAGCATTGGGTTGCGCGGTTAATCCATCTCTCCCTGATCCGGACCGGTTTGATCCCACCGCTGTCATGGTTCTGTTTTTGTTCAATCAGAAAACGCCGGAACTGTTGTTCATCCAGAAAGCTGATGTGGCCGGATATCCCTGGCGCAATCAGATGGCCTTCCCCGGAGGGCATGTGGACAAAACAGATGCGCACCCTTTGGAAACCGCTTTGCGGGAGCTGAAGGAGGAACTGGGCATTCATCCTGATAATGTGGAAGTCATAGGCTCCATCGGCCATTTCCAGACCATTAATGACAAAGATATCCAGGCATTTGCGGGTATCTGGAACCAGCAGGATGCCATCCGGCCTGATCCAGCTGAAATCGGCCGGATTCTCCAGATCCCTGTGGACCATTTGATAACCCTGCACCAGGAAAAAAGATATATCGGGAAAAAACTCTCTGTAATGGACCTGACCTATCCTTTTGAAGATGTGGTGATCTGGGGGGTGACCGCCAAAATTCTCCACCATCTGCTGGAACTGCTGATTCAGCCTTAAAGTCCGGCCTGTTCAGTCATTTTTGTCCCGCAGCCGCAACCTGAAAAATATTTTAACTGTCAGAATAAAAGACAGAACCGCCAGCATGACCGGGAACCATACATGATCAGCCAGGGCCGGGTCCGCACATGCCACGGCCACACCAGCCAGAGCAAATACAAAAACCAGAAGCAGAAATCCCATCAAAATCCAGCAGGCTGGATTGGAATCATACCAGGGGGCAATGGTCTTTCTGAAAAAGGGATTTTGATCCAGAAGCATGAGTATGTGAATCTTTTTATGGTTTTTCTGCCATTACCACTATATATAGTATTTTTCCTATTGACAAACAACAATATATTGGCTAATTTAATCAACATCAGCCACACAAACCCAGTCAGGGCCTAAGGTGGCAACATGCTGAGAATATGCCAATTTCAATCTGATTTCAAGGGGTGGAACCAATGTTTGAGCAAATAAAAAAACGGGACGGACGGATATCTGTATTTGATTCTTCCAAAATAACCAGTGCCATTGAAAAGGCAGGCAAAGCAACCGGAGAGTTCAACGGCAGGGAAGCCAGAAGGCTGACCCTCAGGGTCCTCACCCTGGCCCGGGACCTGCAGCTGGGACCGGTGCCGGAGGTGGAGGAGATCCAGGATATTGTGGAGCGGGTACTGCTGGATTCCCCGTTTTACAAAACCGCCAAAGCCTACATCATCTACCGGGAACAGCACAACCAGATCCGGAAGATCGCCATCCGGGAAAATGTGGACCTCATGGAGTCCTATATCTCTCAGATGGACTGGAAGGTCAAGGAAAACAGCAACATGAGCTATTCTCTCCAGGGCCTGAACAACTACATATCCTCAGACATCACCGCAGAATACTGGCTCAACAAAATCTATCCCCCGGCGGTCAGGGAAGCCCATTACGCAGGTGACATCCATATCCATGACTTAAGTTTGCTGTCTGTCTACTGCGTGGGATGGGACCTGCAGGATCTGCTCTTGGAGGGATTCAAAGGCGTGGCCGGTAAGGTGGAATCCTCTCCGCCCAAACATTTTAGAAGCGCTTTGGGCCAGATCGTCAACTTTTTTTATACCCTCCAGGGGGAAGCAGCCGGTGCCCAGGCCATGTCCAATTTCGACACCCTGCTGGCCCCGTTTGTCAGAGAGGACAACCTCAGCTACAAAGAGGTCAAACAGGCCCTCCAGGAATTTGTCTTTAATATCAACATTCCCACAAGGGTGGGATTTCAGACCCCGTTCACCAATATTACCATGGACCTGAATGTACCTGCCACCCTCAAGGATTCTTCTGTCATCATCGGCGGAAAATACAGAGAAGACACCTATGCCGCCTTTCAGGAAGAGATGGACATGATCAACGCCGCCTTTGCCGCGGTCATGATGGAAGGGGATGCCAAGGGCCGGGTGTTTACCTTTCCCATTCCCACCTACAACATCACCCGGGACTTTGACTGGCACAACCCAAACCTGGAAAATGTCTGGAAAATGACCGGCAAATACGGGATCCCCTATTTTTCCAATTTTGTCAACTCCGACATGTCACCCGAAGATGCCAGATCCATGTGCTGCCGCCTGCGCCTGGACAACCGGGAGCTGCGCAAACGGGGCGGGGGCCTGTTTGGTGCCAATCCTTTGACCGGGTCCATCGGTGTGGTCACCCTGAACCTGCCCAGGATCGGGTATCTGGCCGAAGATGAAACCGGTTTTTTCCAGCGCCTGGACAAGCTGATCCAGATTGCGGCCGAATCCTTGAGCATCAAGCGCAAAATTCTGGAAAAATTCACCAATGGAGATCTGTATCCCTATTCCAAATTCTATCTGAGAAAAATCAAGGAAAGCACCGGGGTGTTCTGGCGCAACCATTTTTCCACCATCGGCATTCTGGGCATGAATGAAGCCTGTGTCAACTTCATGGACCAGGGTATTGCCACGCCCGGGGGGCAGGCCTTTGCCGTGCGGGTCATGGACCATATACGCGAAAAGATTGAGGCCCTTCAGGCCCAGACCGATGAAATCTTCAACCTGGAAGCCACCCCGGCAGAAGGCACCACCTACCGGTTCGCCAATCTGGACAAAAAGAGATTTTCAGATATCATCTGTGCCAATGAAGCAGCATTTCAGCAGGGCAAAGACCCGTTTTATACCAACTCCACCCACCTGCCGGTGAATTACACGGATGATCTTTTCGAGGCTCTGGAACTCCAGGACCCCCTCCAGACCAAATATACCGGCGGCACGGTCCAGCACCTGTTTCTCGGAGAAGAAGTCAGCGACATCGAAGTGGTCAAACAGCTGGTGAACAAGGTATCCAACACATTCAAACTGCCCTATTTCACCCTGACCCCCACCTTTTCCATCTGTCCGGCCCACGGATATATTGCCGGAGAACATGTGCAGTGCGACACCTGCCATGCAGACACGGAAATCTACTCCAGGGTGGTGGGATACCTGCGGCCCGTGGGCCAGTGGAACAACGGCAAGCAGACCGAATTTGCCATGCGCAAGACCTTTAAAGTGGCATAAACACCGTGCACATCGGCGGATTTCAGAAAAACTCCCTGATCGATTTTCCAGGGACAGTGGCCTGTGTGGTCTTTACCACGGGGTGCAATTTTTCCTGCCCTTACTGCCACAATCCAGATCTGGCTTCCGGTTCGGTCACCGGGAGCAAAGGCCTTGATGCAGAAGAGATCTTTTCCTTTCTTGCATCCAGAAAAAACCTGGTGGACGGGGTGGTGATCACCGGGGGCGAACCCTGCCTGCAGCCGGATCTGACAGATTTTATCCTTCGAATCAGGCATATGGGATTGGCCGTCAAGCTGGACACCAACGGCTCCCGGCCGGAAGTGCTGGCACATCTGCTGGACCGATCCCTGGTGGATTATGTGGCCATGGATATCAAAACCGCTCCCAGCCTGTATCCTGAAATCATGAAAGATCATCCCAACGTGGATGCCATCCAGGAAAGCATAGATCTCATAATGGCCAGGGTCCCGGCCTATGAATTTCGCACCACCTGTGTCAGGCCGTTTATCGATACCAGCATCATGAAACAGATCATCCGGCAGATCAGAGGAGCCAGGCGGTATGTGCTTCAAAAATGTATCCGCCATGTTTCCATGCTGGATCCGCATTTTTCACAACACCCGGACCGTTTTTTTTCAAATCAGGATATCCAGGCACTGAAAACCGTCATTAAGGGAGCGGTTCAGGAAATAATCGTCCGGTAAAATTCGGAAGGTTTACAACCACCTGTTTTTTTCCGGCTGAACCAGGTGGCCGCAGAACACCCTTATCAGCTGGAAGAGAGTTGAGGACCGCAGCCACCAACTGCTCCGGGACCATTTTACCGCAATGAACAGTCAGGTCTGCATAGGTGTCATACAACGGGATTCTTTCCTTATACAGATCATCAATACTTTTTCCCGGTGCAATGGCCACCCCCCGGGTAATCACATCAGACAGCCGGCTTTTAAGGGTATCCAGTTCAATGGACAGATACACCTTTACACAGGTTTTTGCAAGATGGTGCATGGCCTCGGGTTTATATATCACACTGCCGCCTGTGGCAATCACATGATTTTTACAGCCGATTTCAAGAAGATGCTGTTTTTCGATTTCCAGAAATTGTTCCATGCCGTGACATGCAATGATCTGGGCAAGGGTTTTCTGCTCTTTTGCCTGGATGAGGATATCTGTATCCATGAAATCAAACCCCAATTTTTTGGCCAGCAGCACCCCCACTGTGCTTTTGCCCACAGCCGGCATGCCGATAAGAGCAATATTCTTTTTATATTCCATCAATTCAATCCAAATATTTTGCAATAAACCACTTTTTTTATATCAATAATTTTAAAAAATCTACATACTATCCTTTTGCATTCATTGCAAGCCAAAACCATATCCAGACCAGACTGCCTGGCCTTGACTTTCCCTGTCATGGGCACTATTTTAGGAAAACTTAACCCATAGCAGCAAAGAAAAACAGCAGATGACCCCTTTGATTATCTCCATAGCTGGAAAATCCAACGCCGGAAAAACCACATTTCTTGAAAAACTGATCGCTGAACTCACCCACAGGGGGTACCGCATCGGATCTGTCAAACACACGCATGACGGCTTTGAACTGGACAACAAGGGAAAAGACAGCTGGCGCCATAAAAAGGCAGGCGCCCAGGCCACTCTGGTGGTCACAGATAAAAAAATCGCCCTGGTCAAAGATGACCTCGGTTCAGACATTGAAAAAATGCGGTTTTATCTGTCAGATATGGACCTGATCCTGGCTGAAGGGTTCAAACGCCAGCCGTTGCCAAAAATTGAAGTGTTCCGGGCCGGCGGCCCCCATGAATACCCGTTGTGTCTGGACAGCCCTGACCTTATCGCCTTTGTTACCGACGCAACATTCACCCCGCCGGTACCCATATTCGGACTGGAAGACGTGGTATCTGTGGCATCGTTTATCCAGGAACGCTATTTAGGACACAAATGACATCTTTTGCCCCTGCCATACGTCTGATCTGGTTATTTTTATGGGTCTGTTTATGGGCGGCGGCCTTTTCAGTCCCGGCATCTGGTGACCAGGTTTTTAAAAACCATCATTGCATCACATCCCTGGACCGGGGAACCATCAACTGGACCACCGGCACAATAACCGCCACCGGCAGGGCCGAGCCCAGAACAAACAAAGACAACATTCATGAAGCTGACCCCGGGTCTGCCCGGGCAGATGCCAACCGCCGGCTCATTGATATTTTAAAGGGAATCAGGATACACAATGATTTAAAAGTGGGGCAGTATGCCGCAGGGAATGATGCCATCCTGGCGGGAATCGAAAAAACCGCCCGGGATGCTGTCATCATCCGTCAATATTACACCTCAGCCATGGATGTAGAATTAACGGTTCAAACCCGGATTTTCGGTGGATTCCTCCAACTGGTCCTGCCTGATGACATACGACAGATTCCGAAAATCAATCCAGACATCGGTCCAAATGCTCAGACCGACCCGGGGAAAATCCCTTTTACCGGGCTGATTCTGGACATCCGGGGGCTGGGTTTTGAACCGGTGCTCTACCCGGTCATTGTCAGTGAACAGGGCCGCACGATCTATTCCGCTGTCTTCATCAGCCGGGAATTTGCCGTGCAGCAAGGGGTCTGCAAGTATTTGTGTGACATGGACAGCGCCCTTCAGGACCCGCGTGTGGGCAGCCATCCTTTGGTGCTCAAGGGCCTGAGAAAATCCGGCAAGAAAAATACCGCCATTGTAATCAGCATGGCAGATGCCAAACAGCTTGAACAGGCAACAGAACGGCACCTGTTTTTAAAACAGTGCCGGGTCATTTTTGTGACCGGAGATTAAAAACATAAAATTTAAGGAATGGTCATGACTGATTTTATCCCGAACCGAAATGATGCATTGACGCTATTGAAAAAATACAACCAGAAACCGGGCCTGATACGACATGCCCTGGCCGTGGAAGCGGTCATGGCCCATTTTGCAAAAAAGTTTGGTGAAGATGAGGAAAAATGGCGGGTCATCGGCCTGGTCCATGACCTGGATTATGAACAGTTCCCGGAGGAACACTGTCATAAATGTGTGGAAATTTTCAAAGCACACAACTGGCCGGATGACTATATCCGGGCGGTCATCAGTCATGGATGGGAAATCTGTACCGATGTCGAACCCCAGACCCCTTTGGAAAAAACCCTGTACGCCATAGACGAACTCACCGGCCTGGTAGCCAGTTCCGCCCTGGTCAGACCCTCGAAAAGTATTCTGGACATCAAAGCCAAATCTGTGAAAAAAAAATTCAAGGACAAGGCGTTTGCCGCCGGCGTGGACCGGGAGGTGATCAAAAAAGGGGCTGCCATGCTGGACATGGACCTGTCTGACCTGATCACCGAAGTGATTGCCGGCATGCAGCCGGTGGCGGAAGAGATCGGGCTCAAAGGGGATGTGCCGGCACCGGAGCAATCAAAACAGTGATCAACCCGCCAGCTTTGCGGTAATTTTTGCCACATGTTTTCCCTGGAACCGGGCCCCGTCCAGTTCATTTTCTGAGGGCATCCGTGCCCCGTCTCCCCCGGCAATGGTGGATGCACCATAGGGAGAACCGCCGGTGACTTCATCGATGCGCATCTGGCCCTGGAAAGCATAGGGCAGTCCCGCCACCAGCAGCCCGTGGTGCAGCAGCGTGGTATGGAAAGACAGAATAGTGGATTCCTGGCCTCCGTGCTGGGTGGCCGTGCTCACAAACACGCTTCCCACCTTTCCGATCAACGATCCGTTTACCCACAATTGACCGGTGGCATCCAGAAACTGGCGCATCTGGCCGCACATGTTACCGAACCGCGTGGGGGTGCCGAAAATAATGGCATCCGCCTTTTCCAGCTCCTCCACCATGCACACCGGCACATGGGAAAACGCTTTTTTTGCCTCAACCGCCCCCATCTTTTCAAGCACGTCATCAGAAAGTGTTTCCGGCACCTGCCGGATGTCCACTTCAGTCCCGTCAATTTGTTCTGCACCCTCTGCAACGGCTTTGGCCATTTCATACACATGTCCATAGGTGGAATAAAACACGATCAGGATCTTCATAGCAAGCACCTCCTCTGGAATTAAAATTATTAAATGACACCAATTTTTGCTACATTTGACGGCACCTGTCTAACAAAGCGTTTTTTTCTCACATTCAGATTCAGCCGGACCGCAACCGTCGCATCCGCAGGATGTGCCGTCAGCAGAGGACATCATCTTAAACCTGCGATACAGGTAATATACGGCACCGGCAACGATGGTACTGATAATGATTTTTTCCAGCATGGGTTTCTCCTTTGCCATATATTTACAGCAAACATACAATTGTTAGTTCTGGCTAATAATAAAAGCTTTTTTTCACAAACACCTCGCATTGTCAAGCTCTTTCAAGTGAATACGCTTTTCAACAGCAGCCGTCCCCGCAGGAGGCTTTTTCCTTGCCCTTTATCCAGACCTGGATAATATAGGCGGCTCACCCCACCCCGGGACTGACCGATATGGCATCCACCGGGCAGTTGTTGACACAGGCCCCGCACTCCATGCAGGCATTGAAATCAACGATCCGGGCTTTGTTTTCATTCATCTCAAACACGGCTTGGGGGCAGACCTCGGTGCACAACCCGCAGCCGATGCATTTTTGCTCATCCAGCACCAGGGTGGCCACATCCTCCAGATATCTGAAATCCTTCATTTACATACTCCTTAATTCAACCTGTTAACATCCTTTAAAATGCACTGTAAATCCACAGCCCCGCAGATACCAGAACCCCTGCCAGCTGGACGGGAAGGTATTGCCTCATCTCTTTTTCCACCCCGGAAGGGGAGGTGAACGGGGTGGCCCCGGTGAAATTCATGGCCAGATGGGAGCTCACCATCACGCTGAAGATAAACAGGGCTGCTGCACCGGTCATGCTGCCGATCCCGGGATAAATGACCGGCAACAGCAACAGGGTGCACACAGTTCCCATGAAAATGCCTTTAAAAGCAAATTTTTTTGACGGGATAAACGGCAGCAGCACCGGGGTCAGAACCGCGCCGGAAAACAGTCCGCAGATCAGGGCGGCCAGGGACACCAGGCCCCTTTCCCATGCCCCGTGAAAAGAAAATATCCCCGGACCTATGCCTGAAAGCACAAACAGCGCCAAGGCTGTGATACCTGCCATTTTCAACGCCCCGTGCAGTTCCACCGGGGTCAGCACAAACCGTTCAAACAGGGTGAACGTGACCTGGCGCATGGCTTTGTCCGCTTTTCTGCCGTTGTTCAAAAATGCCGGGATATCACAGGCCCGCACCGGGCCGTACACTACCCGGAAACCGGACTGTGTTTTAACCTCTCTGGCTGATACCCCGGTGGCACCCAGCTGGGGGACGATCACCCGTTTATGGATCACCACCTTTTCAAGAGACACCGCTTTGATTCTGTTGACCAGCTCCCGGGTGGAAAAATTTTTTTTGCCTGCTGCGCACCAGACATTCACCCCGTTGGTGTCCAGCACCAGGATCCAGGCACTGATGCTGCCCAGCGCGGATCTCAAATGATCAAAGGTCAATTTGTAATTGGCGGTCACCAGCACTTCTGAATCCGGGGCCGGTGATCCGATGCCGTAAAGCCCGGGGCTCACCAGATACTTGTGCCGCCGGATGCCGCACCGGACCGCAATGGTGGACAGCCGGTCCCATTTGTCCAGCTCCGGCCGGATTACGGGCACCGGGCCGGCACCGGTGTCAATAAAATGGTTCACATAATCGCACAATGTATATCCAGGTTTGTCATATGCGGCCATGGGGCGGGTATGTTCCGATTCGCATGCCGAACCGGCCTTATCCAAGGATGGCATGATCTGTACATTGGTGGTTGACAGGCCAGGGCCTTTTTTTTGAAAAGGTTCGCGGCCCGGTTTGTCAGACTTGGTGTCCATTGGGAAAATTTTCATAACGGTTCCTGGGTTGTCTATAAATCGTTCACATATTGTTTGAACTGGTTTAACATGTTTTTATCCACACAAAAATAGGTTTTGGGTCCTTCCACCTCTCCGCAGACAATGCCAGATTCCTTAAGCATCTTCAAATGCTGGCTGATGGTGGACTGGGAATAGGGGAAAATCCCCACGATCTCTCCGCATATGCAGGTGTCAATCTCAATCAGGTGCTTAACGATCTTTATCCGGGTGGGATGGCCCAGGGCCTTGAAAATTTTTGTAACCTGCTCCATATCCATTGCTTGTTATCCTGACACATGGTTTTTTATATCGTTCATCGCCTATTAACGATATATAATGACACACCACAAGATCCATGTCAACACCATTTTTCACATTAACCAGGACACTCCTGCATAACCGCCAAAAACCGGCTGTCAGGGCCTGATAGATTGGGCAAGTCGGTGACTCCGCAAAAAAAATACTTGACAAAAAAGCGGCCGGCCAATAGGTAATCAGATCATACGCCAAGGTGCTCATTTTTGAGCTTGAAAGGGAACCCTGTGAAAGTCAGGGACGGGCCCGCCGCTGTAAACGGGGACCCCCGCCGCAATAATGTCACTGTGCCATGATGGTATGGGAAGACGCGGCCAGTAGGATGATCCGTGAGTCAGAAGACCTGCCTGGGGTGTTTTTGGATTTTTTCCGCGGACAAGAAAAAATCAGATCAAGATCTTGTGTTAAAAAGGGAAACCCTGGATCGATTTACTCGGTCCGGGGTTTTTGGTTTCTCCGGACCGGCAATTGGTTAATGCGCACAGGAGAATCAAATGAAAAAAAAAGGGATGTACCTGGGGATCATCGCTGTTTTCTGGATGACGGCAATCACCGGCGCTTCCGCCGGCCGGGCAGAAGATGAAGCGGTTACCACCATGGATCAGGTCGTGGTTTCAGTGACCCAGACAGAAACCACTTCAGCAAAGATCGGCGGCAACAGCGTCACAGTGATCACGGCCAAAGAGATCGAAGAAAAAAACGCCCACACCGTGCTGGAGCTTCTCAAAACCGTGCCCGGTGTGTTTGTGACATCCACCGGCGGCATGGGAACTTCCGCATCCGTGTTCATCCGGGGAGCGGACTCCAAAAATACCCTGGTGATGCTGGACGGCATTGTTCTCAATGATCCGTCCAGTGCCAACCGGTCTGCTGATCTTTCAGATATCAACCTGGATCAGGTGGAACGTATCGAAGTGGTCAGAGGTGCCATGAGTGTGATGTACGGCAGCAACGCCACGGCCGGCGTGGTCAACATCATCACCAAAAAAGGCGGCAAAGCCCCTGAGATCACTGCTTCCGTGGAAGGCGGCTCCTACGGCACCTGGAAAACCGGCGCCCATGCCTCAGGTGCCACAGACAAGCTCACATATGCCGTGTCCGGTTCCTACCTGTCCCGGGACGGGTTTTCCATTGCAGACAAGGACAACCCACGCATCCCCCAGGGCGGCAACACCGATGAAAAAGACGGGTATGACAATCTCACGCTTTCCGGCAACTTAGGATTTGAATTTAATGACAATTTCACCCTGTCATCCAGCGTGAGATATGTGGATACACAGGTGGATCTGGATGATTATGAAGACGGGTATACCGGAGACAACATCACTTCCACCTGGGTGCCGGATCCAGTCACCGGTGCCTGGGTCAACACCCTGGTTCCCAACCCGGACGGCCCCACATACAAACGATCTGAATCAGAACAATGGATGGGACACATCGGAATCAACAACCGGTTTGCCCAGGGCCGGTTTGAATCCATCCTGTCATATAAGTTTAACAGAAATAACCGTCAGGCTTACGATAACGACAATCTGCCCTGGTATGACTATAAAGGCGGAACCGACGATTTTTCCTGGCAGGGCAACATTGATTTTGAAAACAGTGTGCTGTCCTTTGGCACCGGGTATTTTAACGAAACCATGGAAAGCCTCAGCAGTGCAGTGTCAGACATTGATACCCACACCCTGAGTTACTGGCTCCAGGACCAGCTCTTTGTCGGCGAAAACCTAATTTTGATCGCCGGGGCCCGGCTGGATGATCATCAGTCGTTCGGCAGAAAGACCACGTTTCGGATTGCGCCCGCCTATGAGATCTTCTCAACCGGCACCCGGTTCAAAGCAAGTTTCGGCACCGGTTTCAGGTCTCCCTCCCTGTATGAACTTTATTCCGTCTATGGGAACCCGGATCTTGCGCCGGAAAAAAGCCGGGGCTGGGATTTGGGGGTGGAGCAGGGTATTCTGGATGATCACCTGACGTTGGGAGTGACCTACTGGGAAATGGATTTTGAAAACCGGATCGGTTATGACATGCTCATCTCAAAATACAATCAGCTTGAAGGAGACACCGAAACCCGGGGGGTGGAAGTGTCAGCTGCCTGGACACCGCTCAGGAATCTGTTTTTCAACCTCAACTACACCTATACCCATACCCGGGATCCTGAAGGGAACCGGCTGGTCAGACGTCCAAGAAACCAGGTGGGACTGACCGCGTCCTACCGGTTTCTGGAAAAATGGCAGGTGGGCATGGATGCCCGGTGGGTGGGCGAACGGGCTGCCTCCTCTTATGCTAAAGATAAGGACGGCCATTTGGTGAACACCCTGGATGACTATACCGTGGTGAACCTGTCCGGATCCTGTGACATCAGTGACCGGTTCCAGATCTTTGCCCGGGTGGACAACCTGTTTGACAAATATTACGAAGATGCCTTCAGTTATGCCACCCCGGGCCTTTCCGGATATATCGGTCTGAAATGGCGGTTGTTATGAGATCTTGTCATGTTTGCATCATTGCGCTGCTGGGAATCCTGATCAGCGCATGGATATTCGGATCTGCCCCCGGGTTGTGCAATGAATTGCGGTTTACCGACGGCACCGGCAATGAGATTCAGCTCACAAAAAAACCGGACCGGATTGTGAGCCTGGTGCCGTCAATCACGGAAATGCTGTTTGCACTGGGCGCACAGGATTCGGTCACAGGCATTACCTACCATACGACCCGGCCCTGGTATGCGGCCCGAAAAACCCTGGTGGGCGGATTTTCCTTTCCATCCCCGGCCGCCATTGAAGCCCTGGAACCGGACCTGGTCTTTTATGACCCGTTTCAATTACAGGCATTGTCCTCTGTGTTGTCCCGGGATATTTTGCGGGTGCATGCCAAAACACAGACCCTCCGGGACAGTCTGAACACGGTGCTGCGGCTGGGAGACCTGGTGGAAAAACAGGAAAACGCCCGGCACCTTGTGGCTGAAATCAAAGCGGACCTGGACTGGGTCACCGCCAAAATGAGAAAAACGGATCTCTCCCCCAAACGGGTGATCCGGCTCATGGGAAGAGAACAGATCATGACCCCGGGCAGCGATTCATTCCAGAATCATATGATCTCCCTGGCCGGGGGCATTCCCCCGGATTTTGGCACCGGTGCGGTGGTGCCGGTATCAAAGGATCAGTGGACGTCTTTCAATCCCCAGGTGATTTATGGATGCGGCAGCGACCGGGAAGCAGCGGACCGGTTTTTTTCCCTTCCCGGATGGAAAGATGTGGATGCGGTGAAAAACAACCAAATCTATTATTTCCCCTGTGATTTGACCTGCCGGGCATCCATCCGTTCCGGACAGTTTGTCAAACGGCTTTTTGCCACCATCCACGGCAGTTCCCTGGCAGATGAGCGCACCCTGCTTCAAAAAAATCAGGTGACGCAAAGCAATCCCATACAAACAGATGTTTCCTGTGTCCAGGCGGCGGCGGTCAAGCAGAGCCGGATCCTTGATTTTATCAACAAGTCTCTGGTGATCCAGCTGGACCGGCCCATGTCGGTTCTTTCCACGCTGGAGGGATTTAAGCACGGGGTTACCGCCATCGGAAATCATTATATCCCTCCGGAAACCTGGCTTCTGGTCCATGACCAGGGGCTGGATGTTTTGAAAACCCAGGTGTTTGATGTGCTGGGTCTGGCACCGGACACCACGGCTTTTCTGTTCACCGGGGCGGATATGGATCATCTGGGTGCGGCACAGGAGCGGTTCAAAGATATTGCGGTCACGGTGTTTGCCACGGCCGGGGTGGACGGCAATGCCATGCGGACCTCCCGGGATTCCGGAGGGTTCTATGAACCCGGCACCATCAATGTGATCATCATGACCAGTCACCGCCTGACCCCCCGGGCCATGACCCGGGCCATGATCACGGCCACGGAAGGAAAAACCGCGGCCCTGCTGGACTTAGATATCCGCTCCAGCTATGAACAGGGACGGTACCGGGCCACGGGCACGGGCACGGACAACATCCTGGTGGTGGAAGGCCAAGGCCCGGCTGTCCTGGACAATGCCGGCGGGCACACCCGGCTGGGGGAACTGATCGGCAAGGCGGTTCACCGGGCGGTGACAGAGGCTGTCAAAAAACAGAACGGCATCACGTCCGACCGCAATATTTTCCGGCGCCTGGAAAAAAGGGGGATTTCCCTGCATGAACTTTTGTCCGAAGACCTTCCCTGTCAGTGTCATATTTCGGAAAATATGCTGATTCAGAAAGTGGAGACCCTTCTGCTGGATCCGTTTTACCGGGGATTCATGGCCACGGCCATGGCTGTCAGCGATGAGTATGACAAAGGCCTGATAAAAGATCTGGGGGCATTTGAGCAAACCTGCCGGGAAACAGCTGAAATGATCGCGGCAAAACCCCTGGAGACCTGGCAGGTTTTTGTCACCCGTCCAAAAGTGCCCCGGGTGATTGCCATGGCGCTGGATGCTCTGTTCAACGGGGCGGTCGGGCAGGGAGGTCCGTTATGAAAAAAACCGGTCTGACACTGATACTGTTCTGCCTGCTGACCGGCCCCTGGATACTGAAAGGCCATGCCATGGAACAGACAACACTGAACCGGGTAGTGTCTTCAGGCCCCTTGATCACGGACATGATCTATCAGCTGGGTGCGGATCCGCACCTGATGGGCGTGACCAGCTACTGCACCATTCCTGAAGGCAAAGAAAACAAGCCGGTCATCGGCACGGTGATCCAGATCAATGTGGAAGAAATCGTCCGGCTTCAGCCGGATGCCGTGTTTGCCAGCACCCTGACCCGGGTCAAACAGATACAGGCGCTCAGGAATCAAGGGCTTCGGGTGATTCAGTTTGACAA
>JAIPDY010000154.1 GCA_021737445.1 Desulfotignum sp. | reverse complement strand
GGCAAAGGCGGCCGATTATCTCAAATCCGCATTTCTGGCCACCATGAGCCATGAGCTGAGGACCCCGCTCAATTCCATCATCGGATTCACCGGCATTCTGCTCCAGGGTCTGGCAGGCCAGTTGAACCAAGAGCAGCAAAAACAGCTGGGCATGGTGCAGACCAGTTCCAGGCACCTGCTGGCCCTGATCAATGATGTGCTGGACATTTCCAAAATAGAAGCCGGCCAGCTGAGCCTTTCCCTTTCCACGTTTGATCTGCGTGCTTCCATTGAAAAAACCGTTCACCTGGTGAAACCGCTGGCTGAAAAAAAGGGGCTGGATCTAACACTGGAGGTCGGCGGGGCAGTGGGGGAGGTGACATCTGACCAGCGGAGACTCGAACAGATCATTCTCAACCTGCTCAACAATGCGGTCAAGTTTACAGAAAAAGGATCGATCCATGTCACCTGCCGGGTGGATGGCACCCATTATGAACTGGCGGTATCAGACACCGGTATCGGCATCGATCCTGACGATATCCCGGATCTTTTTCAGCCGTTTCACCAGATCGATGCCGGCCTGTCCCGCAAACGGGAAGGCACGGGTCTGGGCCTGTCCATCTGCAAAAAACTGATCCTTTTGATGGGGGGATCCATAAATGTCAAAAGCTGCGTCAGCCAGGGCAGCACCTTTACCATCCGTTTCCAAAAATCTCAGGAGCCAGATCATGGGGGATGAATTACTGATCATAGAGGACAATCCGCAGAATTTTTACATGATGCGTTTTTTACTGGAAAAAAGCGGGTATGCCGTCATTGGGGCTGAAACCGGCAGGGAGGGCATTGATGAGGCTCTTCACCACCGGCCCCGGGCCATTCTGCTGGATATTCAGCTGCCGGAAATGGATGGGTATGCCGTGGCTGCAGAGCTGAAATCCCTTCCATATGTGGCGGATATACCGATCATCGCGGTGACCTCCTACGCCATGGCCGGGGACAAGGAAAAAGTGCTGGCAGCAGGAGCTGACGGATATATTGAAAAGCCCATCAACCCTGATACCTTTGTGGATCAGATCCGGAAGTATCTGTCTGACAGTCCGTTCCGGGGAGATGAGACATGAATATTCTGATCGTGGATGACCATGAGCAGAACCTGTATCTGCTGGAAAGCCTGTTCAAAGGAAACGGGCACCAGGTGATTTGTGCACCCAACGGAAAAAAAGCCCTTGAAATAATGAAAACAAAAGAGATCGATCTGATCATCACCGACATTCTCATGCCGGTGATGGACGGATTTCAACTGTGCCGTAAAATCAAAAATGATCCGGCGCTGATGACCACACCCCTGATTTTTTACACTGCCACCTATACCGGCCCCCAGGACGAGGCGTTTGCCCTCAAGATCGGTGCGGAACGCTTCATTGTCAAGCCGTGTGAACCGGATGTGCTCATCACGGCGGTGAACGAGGTGCTGGCGGCAGCTGAAAGAGGAGAAGGTGCCGTGTCCGGTCAGATGATCGAAGAGGAGGAGGCATACAAACTCTACAGTGAGCGGCTGGTGACCAAGCTGGAACAGAAGATGCTGGAGGCGGAGCAGGAGATCGAGGCCCGGAAAAAGGTGGAAACCGAGCTTCGACAAAGTCAGGCCCAGCTGCTCCATGCCCAGAAAATGGAATCCGTGGGCCGGCTGGCCGGCGGGGTGGCCCATGATTACAACAACATGCTGGGGATCATCATCGGATATGCCCAGCTGGCCATGGATAAGACTGGTGAGGCTGATCCGCTGTATGCCGATATCCAGGAGATTTACCGGGCTGCCCAGCGCTCTGCAGATATCACCCGGAAACTGCTGGCGTTTGCCCGCAAACAAACCGTTTCCCCAATGGTACTGGACCTGAATATGGCTGTCGAAGGCATGCTCAAGATGCTGCGGCATCTGCTGCAAGAAAACCTGACCCTTTCATGGTACCCGGGAACCGGAATCTGGCCGGTGAAAATCGATCCGTCCCAGGTGGACCAGATTCTGGTGAATCTGTGTGTCAATGCCCGGGATGCCATTGACGGAACCGGGGAGATCATCATTGAGACAGGCAATGTGGTTTTTGATCCCGACTATTGTGCGCTGCACCATGGGTTTATCCCGGGGGATTTTGTCATGCTGGCGGTCAGCGACAACGGCTGCGGCATGGACAGCACCACACTGGATCATATTTTCGAGCCCTTTTTCACCACCAAGCAGGTGGGACAGGGCACTGGACTGGGCCTGGCCATGGTTTACGGCATCATGAAACAGAACAACGGGTTCATCAATGTCTACAGTGAGCCGGGCAGTGGAACGACCTTTAAAATGTATTTTCCCCGTGACCTGACAGGTATGGATGTGCAAACAGCACCGGACAGGCTGAAACCGGAACCCGGCAAAGGTGAGACCATCCTGGTGGTGGAGGATGAATTCGCCCTTTTGACGTTGACGACCCGGCTGCTGGAAAGCCTGGAGTACAAAGTTCTGGGCGCATCCGGCCCGAAAGAGGCCCTGCAACTGGCTGAAACGCACACAGGCAGGATCGACCTGCTGTTGACCGATGTGATCATGCCGGACATGAACGGCAGTGATCTGGCAAATCAGGTCACTGCCGTGTATCCGGAAGTGAAACATCTTTTCATGTCCGGATATTCGTCAAACGTGATTGCCGGCCAGGGTGTTCTGGGCAAAGGAATGGATTTTCTCCAGAAGCCGATATCCATCGATGACCTGGCAGTCAAAGTGCGACAGATCCTGGACAGAAGAGGATAATTACGGCACCATCCCGCCGGAGGACCGTAAAAAAGACCACAGCAGAGATCCAGCGGGCGGATGCGGAACGCTTCTATGGCATGATATCGCAGATTATGTCAAACAGGTCCGCCAGTCTCAGAATTCCCTTCACCCGGTTTTTTTCAACTACCAGAAGGGACTGGTGGCAGCCGATAATGAACTGGTGGACCGCCTCGGATACAGGGGCATCGATATTGACGTATTCCCCCCTGGAAGGGGTGTACATGATATCTTTGACAGGCGTTTTGGCAGCCTTTGCCACCAGGGTTTCCATGGATTCATGCCACAGGCTGTACTTGTCCACCAGAGAAGAGAGAAACTCCTGGTTGAACCCGAAATGGGTCAGGCTCACATTGCCGGCCTTGTCAGAGCTGGCAAACTGGCGGTATTTGGGCTCCAGGGCCTTTAAAATTTCTCTGATCCCCACCTTTCCTATGACATGGTCACTGGTGTCATACACCAGCACTGCCCGGTGTTTGTGGTTCAACTGTTTATCCGTGTTGGACTGCTTCAATGCCCGGATGGCGCCGGCCAGATTTTCAGTATCCGGCACCGTGGCATAATCAGACAGGGTAATCATCAGTTCTTTGATTTTTTTTGCCTTCATAATGTGTCTTCCCTGAAATTTGGGTGCTTTATGTTATCAATACAGCCTGTTTCAAAACATGATAAATTTTCTGCCTCCTGCCCGATGCAAGGAGCGTATATGTTCCGTGCACCGGGCAGGGCAGAGGGGTTAACTTATGAGAATCGGCATGCCCAGCAGGGGCCAGATCAGCAAAACAGCCAAAGCCACCAGGGCCATGAGCATAATACTGGCCGGAATGCCGTAGCCGAAAAATTCACCGCTTGTGAACTGACCGGAGTTGTAGGCAATGGCATTGGGGGCCGCCCCTACCAGGAGCAAAAAAGGCATGCCGGCGGTGACCAGGGCGGCAAACACGATAACCTCCGCTGCCACTCCCAGGTAAGGCGCCACCACCAGGGCCACGGGCACGGAGATGGCAATGGCGGCCACGTTCATGATAAAGTTGGTCATGATCATCACAAAAAAGGCGATGGCCATGACAAACACAAACCAGTGGGCATTCTGGAAAAACGTCAGCCAGTTGATGGCCAGCCACTCGGCGGCCCCGGTCTGCCACAGGCAGAACCCCATGCTCATGGCACCGGCAAACAGCAGGATGATGTTCCAGGGCACATCTTCCAGGTCACGGATATCTAAAATCCCCACGATGAAAAACAAAATGGTGGACACCAGCAGTACGGCGGCCTTGTTGAACGGTTTCAATGCCGGAATGAACGACTGCAAAGACAGAAACAGGATCACACCGAAAATGATGGCCGTGGCAATGACTTCATGCCGGGTGAAGGGCCCCATCTCTTTGCTGAGCTGCCGGGCCTTTTCCCGCAAACCGGGAATCACGGCTTTTTCCGGTTTGAAAAAAATCATGAAAAATCCCCAGAGGGCAAACACCATGAGCCATCCGATGGGAAACATGTAATAGGTCAGTTCAAAAAAAGATACTGATTTGCCGGTGATCTCTTCATAAAACCCCAGGGCCACGATACCCCGGGCCGCCCCCAGCAGGGTGATAATACTGCCGGCACCGGCCACGTAAGCCATGCCGATAAACAGCCCCTTGCCGAATTTGGTGGGTGCTTCTTCATCCGTGTACAGGGCATAGATGGACAGCAGGAGCGGATACATGGTGGCTGCCACTGCGGTGTGGGCCATGACATGGGTGAGCAGGGCCGTGACCACAAAGCATCCCAGGTAGATCATGGAGGTGCGCTCTCCCACTATGATGAGCATTTTATAGGCCAGGCGCTTGGTGATACCCACCTTGGTGAACACCGTACCGATGATCAGAGACCCGAAGATGAACAGCACCGACGGGTCCATGAAATCTTTGAACGCATCAGCAGCGGGCCGGATAAAAAAAAGGGCCTGGACCACACCGATGGCCAGGCCGGTGACGCCGATGGGCACCACTTCAAATACCCACCATGTGCCGGCCAGCAGAAACAGGGCAATGGCAGCCTTGCCCTGGGGGGAGAGGGTAAAGGCCTTGCCCATGGGATCCACGGCATCAGGCCACGGAGGAGAATAGTTTACCACGGCAAACAGGATGATCCCGATCATCAGAAACATGATCCGCTTCCAGTCTATCTGAATACCGGATGAGGCTGTAGATTTCGTATTCATGTCACTCCTACATTTTTGGTAAATTAATATTTTGTTGCATATGCAATCATCTTTACAAGGCGTAATTCTTCGCCTTACAGTTCATAAGTTGTGTTTTAATAAGGCAGAAACCGGGGTCTTGTCAAGTTGCCTTTATGGAAGCATGTCGGATTATCCGCCGAACCGCTGGAGAATATCCTTGATTTTTTCTTCGGTCTGCTTTTCCACCAGCAGCATTTTATCTGCTTTGGCCTGTTTGATTTTAGCGGCCAGGGCCTCCAGGTCGGCAGGTTTTTCCAGCAGATCCGTGGCACCGATTTTCATGGCCTCCACTGTTTTTTCCACTGTGGCATACCCGGTGAGCAGAATGATCTGCAGTTCGGGTTTCTGGGTCTTGATGTTTTTCAAAGCCTGGATCCCGTCCATGCCCGGCATCTTGAAATCCATGACAATGGCATCAAAGCTTTCATTTTCCAGCATGGCCAGGGCTTTGTCTGCAGAATCAGCGGTTTTCACCGTCATGCCCCGGGCCTGCATCCGTTCGGACATGATATCTAAAAAATCCTTTTCATCATCCACCAGCAACACTTTTTCAGACATGATTTTCTCCTTAATGTTTTCATATATATCGTTGCCGTTTTCAGGTCCGGCAAATTATTATTGTGTTTCACGGGTTTTGCACAGGCAGAACCCGCAGCCTCTCCCTGCTTTTTTCACATACATGTTCACACGGTCCAGCAGGGCCCGGTTTTTTGATGTGTCAAACAGGGTGTCCCAGCCGGCGGCTGTGTCGGTATCGATCATAAAACAGATTTCAGGCAACAGAGGGTCGCTGCCAAAACTTACCGCCACCTGTTTTTGGGTGTCTTCAGGTGCATTGTCCAGGATCTCGCAGGTAATTTCAACCGCCCGGAATATCAGATGCAGCAGATCAAACCGATGTCCCTGAATGCGGCAGGGAACGGGTGCAGACGTCACGGTCAGGAAGACTTCGTGGTGACGGATGATCCGTTCTGCCAGCCCTGCCACAAGATGCACCATCTCTTCCATGTCCACGACTTCCTGTGAACGGTCCATGCTGTGGGAAAACCGGTTGAACTGTTTTATCATTTCATCTGCCCGGTTTACCTGTTTTCTGATCTTTTCGCTGATCAGGGCGGCCTTCTGGGGATCTATGGGAAATTTTCCGTTCCGGGCTCTGACAGCCAGATCCCCCAGAAGTCCGGCGTTTTCATTGATAATGGCCAGAAAATTTTTCATGTCATGGGTGACGGCTGCCGACAGGGTGCTAAAAAATGTCACCCCGTCCCTGTCAGGGGACAGATCATGGTTTGGCATACAGATCTCCTCCGGTGTCATCGCCCACAGGTTTTGCGGACACCGTCATCTCTGATCCGGGCAGATGCAGGGTCCCGTCCGGTGCGGCCGGCCTGGGCGCTTTCACCGGCAAAGTCAGTGTAAAGCAGGTGCCTTTGCCCACATCACTTTTCACCCTGATATCACCGCCCATCTCCCGGATCAGGCCGTAGGTGATGGCCAGGCCCAGCCCGGCTCCCCACCGGTCGGTTCTCGATGTGTAAAAGGGTTCGAAAATTTTGGGCAGATCTTCCGGTAAGATCCCTTTGCCGGTGTCAGACACCGTGATTGTAACAAGGCCTGTTTTTTCATGGAAGACCCCAATGGTGAGGGTTCCGTTTTTTTCCATGGCAGTGATGGCATTTTCCGCCAAGTTCAGAAAAATCTGGACCAGGCTGCTGCGGTCACATGCAAATTCCGGGATTTCCGGGACCGGCGGCACCTGGATGGTGATATTCCTTTGACGGGCATCTGTTTCCAGCAGGGCCAGCACCTGGGAGATCACCTCTTCCATATCCACCGGTTCCACGCAGGGTTCCATATGCCTGGCAAAATCCAGCAGCTGCCGGGTAATGGTGCCGCAGCGTTTTACCGTTTCCAGTACATCTTGGGCAAGGGGCAGCAGCCGCTGGTCCGGCCGGACCTGCTTTCCCAGGGTCAGCAGGTCAATGATCAGCCCGGTTTTCTGGTTGATGATATCCAGGGGATTGTTGATCTCATGGGCTACGCCGGAAGCCAGGCGGCCGATGGATGCCAGGCGGTTGGCATGCTCTTCGTGGTGCAGGGCCTCGATGCGCCTGCGTTCCGATGTATGGATACGGCCTACCAGAAAGGTGGCCATGCCCATGATGGACAGTAAAATGAATCCGATGCTGGCGCACAGAAACCAGAGCAGTTTGAGCCGGGGTTTTAGCCACATATCCCTGAGCCAGTCTGCCTGGCGCAGCTGTACCAGGGTCAGCGGGGTGCCGGTGATTCTGGCATATCCGGCCAGCAGCGGTGTGCCGTCCGGAGCCTGAATATGTACGATGCCGCCCGGTCCGGTGAAAAGACCGGCATCCGGTATGGTTCGGCTGCCAAAAGCTTTGTAATAAAATGAAGGGGTCAGCAGCCGGCCGGTGTTGTCCATGAGGAACAGATCATTGTTCCTGCCGGTGTTCAAATGGGAAAAGGCTTTGTCCCACAGGTTTTTGGCGCCGGTCACCCGCGGTTTTTCCGCCAGGGAAGCGGACATCACTGCGGCAATGGTGTTGAGGCTGGTGAGCATGCCGGTGTTGGTTTCGGTTTCAATGGTCCGCCGGGTCAGGCTGAAATCCACCAGGGTCATGATCACCAGAGGGGACAGGGAGAGTATGGCGGTCACCAGGACAATGAGTTTCCATTTGCGTTTGAGATTCAGCCCGCTGTGGCTGCCGGCAGTGTCTGGAAGGTCCCAGAAGGCGGGT
>JAIPDY010000153.1 GCA_021737445.1 Desulfotignum sp. | reverse complement strand
CCGGTGTGATGTACTTTGTGCAGATATCTCGTTCGGAAAGTTGTTTTTTGTTCATCAGACCCGCTTTTCCCGGCTGGGCCCCTTTTGCAGAAGGGGCCTTTTGACTGTCTCCACAAAATTTTCCGGTGTCTTTCCCATATGACGCTGCCTCAATTTCCTATATACCGGCGGTTTGATGCCGGCAGGTGACCATAATCTTTCCGGCGGATCTTTATGTTTCTTTTTATATAACAGGTCACGGCGCAGGTGAAAAGCTGAAATGTGTGCTGTTTTTCCGAATTTTCCGTCATGGCGGATAATATTGCAAAAATTGCTTTATCTGAAAATTAACTTCTGGTAAAGATTCAAATCAGGAAATTATTTATACCCCGCCATCTGCGGTGGAAATACTGATCATGATGTCTGAAATAGTAAAAGGAAAGGCCGATATGGCAAAGAGTAAAACAAAAAAAGATACTGCACTGGCCGAACTGATTACAGCAGCACCGACAAAGGCCCTTTCAGAGCTGATACGTAATCTGGCTGAAAACGATCCTGAGATACGTCGAGAGTGCTTTGATTATTTAAAGAAAAATACAGCTGTTTCCAAGATGCTTAAACGCCGGTCGGAAGGGGAAGCCATCATGTCCATATGGGCTGAGCTGCTGCCGGATCTTGAGGATCTGGATGCGTATGGCGGCGGACCTTATGGGGTGGAAGACCAGGTGTGGGAATTGCTGTATGAAATTACAAAACGTCTGACTTCAAAAAAGGTCGATGAAACGTATCGACGTGAAATACTCGACTCTGTCCTACCGTTTATTAAAAGCGGAAATTCAGGAGGGGAGGATGCGCTGAATGAGCTTGCTTATGCCGCCTGTTATTCCGCTGCTGAATTTCGATACCTTGCCGAAAGCCTGGAAGCTATGCATGATGAGTGGCAAACCCGCAATGCCCGCAACATTTATCGGCAGATCGGGGACCATGACAAATACCTTGAGCTTCGGTTGAAGTATATGAAAGTTGGCGCTGATTACCATGATCTGGCTGAGTTTTACTGGGAAACAGGAGAGAAGGAAAAATCGATTCAGATCGCCCAAAAAGGACTTAAGAAGGCAACAGGGCGGATGAATGAATTGCGGGCGTTTGTGGCCGAACGGGCCCAGGAGGCGGGTGACCGGACGACCTGGATCGAACTTCAGTTTGATCAGGCGGCAGATTATTTAACCCTTGATAAATACAAAAAATTCAAAAGCGCGTGTACGGCGGTAGAATGGAAAGAGTATGAACCCAGACTCCTGAAAAAAATGAAAGATACCGGAAAAACTGAGCAGATGAAAATCCATATGGATCGAAAAGAGTACGACAGTGTTGTGAATCTTTTGTCAAAGTGCAGTTATCCACAATACAATTTTACCAGCGATACGATTGTAAGCATCGCAGAAAAACTTGAAAAACAGTACCCTGAAAAAATTCTTAAATGGTATATTTCCGGACTGGGTAATCTTTCTTCCAATCACAAAAGAGAAGAATATGCGAGAAAGGCTGAAGTAATGGCAAAAGTTCGCCATATGCTGGTCAACGTGATGAATGATGAAAGCAGATGGAAAAAACTGGCAGTCAAAGTCAAAAATGACAACCTCAGACGTCCGGCTTTTCAGCAGGAATTTGCCAGTATTGTTCCGGGATGGCAGGCGATATAATAAGGAAAAGGACAGATGGCAGAAGACATTTACCGCAGATTACAGCAGCAGCTGGACCAGTACTCCATGGGATTTCCTCAAACAGCATCCGGCATCGAGATCAGAATTCTCCAGTACCTTTTCACAGAGCAGGAGGCACAAATGTTCTCCCAGCTCTCCCCCATGCTGGAAACAGCCCGGACCGTCAGCACCCGCACGGGACAGCCCGAAGAGGCGGTGGCAGAGCAGCTGGAAGTCATGGCAGACAAAGGACTGCTCTTTTGCCTGAAAAAGGGGGATGAGGCCCGGTACGGGGCCATTCCCTTTGTCCATGGGCTGTTCGAGTTCCAGGTCAAAAACCTCAAACCGGAATTTGCCGCCATGGCCAGGCAGTATTTTGAAGAGGCGTTTGACCATGCCATGCAAAAAGGGGCGGAATATTTCCTGAGAACCATCCCTGTCCACAAGTCCATTGATGTGACCCATCATGTGGCAAGCCATGAAGATGCCCTGGCCATTCTCAGGGACAAGCCCGCCATTGTGGTCACGGACTGTATCTGCCGCAAGACCGCCGCCCTGGTGGACCATGACTGCGGCAAACCCCTTGAGGCCTGTTTCATGTTCGGTTCCATGGGGCAGTATTACCTGGACAGGGGCATGGGGCGAAAAATTTCCCTGGCAGAGGCGGAAAAGATCCTGGCAGACTGCAGAGAGGCCGGTCTGGTGACCCAGCCCGCCACTTCCCAGAACCCGGGCGGCATGTGCAACTGCTGCGGGGATTGCTGCGGGGTGCTCCGGGCCTTGAACAAACATCCGAAACCGGCAGATCTTGTCTTTTCCAACCATTTTGCCAGGGTGGATGCCTATGCCTGCACCGGGTGTGAAGCCTGCATGGACAGATGCCAGATGGGAGCGCTGGCGGTCGGTGATGAGGACATTGCCCGGGTGGATTTGGACCGGTGCATCGGCTGCGGCCTGTGTGTGTCTGTCTGTCCTGTGGAAGCAGTAAGTCTTGTACCCAAATCCGGGTCTGATTACCGGATACCGCCGGAAAGCATGGCTGATCAGATGATGCACCTGGCCCGGAAACGGGGGGTCATATGACCGGCCTGACCAGAGAGGATATTGTCGCAAAAGCCTGCGAACTGGGATTTGCAGATGTGGGGTTTACCACGGCCGAACCCTTTGACACCCATCTGGATTTTCTGAAAGACCGGCAGGATGAATACGGCTGGGCTGAGACCGCAGGGCTGAAGCTCATGGACGGCACCGATCCGAAAACGGTCATGGCCGGTGCCCAAACCATCATTGTCCTCATGGAGGTCTACTTCAAAAAACGGTTTCCCCGGCAGATGGAGGGGCATTTCGGCCGGTGCTACCTGGATGACGACCGGGTGACCAAGGACGGCCTGTCCAGGCGCATCAAGGCCTTCCGGTCCTTTCTCCGGGACAGCGGTGTTGACTCGAAAGTCCCCTTTAACCTGCCCCACCGGATGGCAGCGGCCCGGGCCGGCATGGGCACCTTTGGCAAAAACTGCCTGTTCTACTCCAATAAAGTTGCCAGGCAGGGGTCCTGGATTCTGCCCATCGCCGTTGTGGTGGACCGGGCCTTTGACCCGGACAGCCCCAGCATAGAGATGGGGTGTCCAGACTGGTGTCGGAATGCCTGTGTCACGGCCTGCCCCACCAGGGCACTGAAGGGTAACGGCACCATTGATCCCAGAAAATGCATCTCCTATCTGACCTATTTCGGAAAGGGCCTGACCCCCAGAGAGCTTCGGGAGCCCATGGGCATTTACGTCTATGGATGCGACCGGTGCCAGAACGTCTGCCCCAGAAATGCCCCCTGGTTGGCTGCCGATCTGCCGGTCAATGAGCGGGTGGCAGCCAAAGAAAAGGATTTCAGGCTTTCTTCTCTGCTCCATATGGATGCATCCCATTTTACCTCCAGGGTATGGCCCCACATGTTCTACATGGGGCCGGACAGGCTGTGGCAGTGGAAGATGAATGTGGCCCGGGCCATGGGCAATACCCGTGATGCCAGGTATGCAAAAGACCTGATCCGATGTTTTAAAGAAAACAGCGATGAACGGGTGCGGTCCATGTGTGCCTGGGCTTTGGGACGGATCGGGGGGCGGCAGTCCAGGGCCGCCCTGGAAGGGTTTCTGCCCGGCAGCACCGGTATCCTTGAAGATGAGATCCGCTACGCCCTGGATCTGGCATGAATCCGGTGACGTCAGGCAGCCTTGTCATCCTGGCCAATGCAATTCACTTGAAAAGAACAGGATGGTATCACACCAGCGTCATGCTGCCCGCGTCAATGTGACATCAACATCAATGCCTAATTTTTCAAGCATGGATACCAGGGTATCGATGGTAAACAGATCGATTTTTCCTCTCATAAGATCACTGATACGGGGTTGTGTCACACCTGTTTTAATGCTGGCTTCTTTCTGTGTCAGTTTATTTTTCTGAATGTGTTCGCGGATTTCTATCATTAACCGGCTTCTGATAAACAGGTTTTTAGCAACAGCTGGATCTTCCTCCAGAGCGTCAAAAACATTTTTATATCTCTTATTCATGGCAAACGTTTCCTTGCTTCCTGTAATTGTTTCAATCTTTTCCTTGCCAGACCGATATCCTTTCCGGGCGTTTTTTGGCTCTTTTTTTGAAAGGCATGGAGCACATACACAGCTTCTTTGAATTTGGTCACATAGATAATTCGAAACTCCCCGCCGGTATGTATCCTGATTTCTTTGACACCCTTTCCGATTGATGCCATTGGTTTCCAGTCCAAAGGGTCCACCCCCATTTGGACCGACATAAGTTCGTGTCCAACTTTTCTTTTTGCCTGTTCTGGGAATGTGAGTATATCTTCCCGGCTGGTACTTATAAAAACAATCTTTTTCACGGACTAAATATATAAAATTTTATATAAAAAATCAAGAAAAATCTAATCTTTTGACTTTCTGATTCGCCGGTTCTTTTTTCAAGCTTTAGGCCAAGGCCGATATTATCTGAAAGGAATTGAAAACAATTCATCTGCCGGGTTGCTGTGGGCCTCCCGGCATCGATCCGAAAAAATGGTGCAGATTGAAAGTTACACTTGCAATCTGCACCATTTTGGGGTAATGATCTTTATATGACACTGATAGATCGCACCATCGAACCGGTATTGCACGCCTTGGCAGGAAAATACCCGGTCATCACCATCACCGGCCCGAGACAGAGCGGGAAGACCACCCTTTGCCGGAAGGTGTTTTCCGACAAACCCTATGCCAATCTGGAATCTCCGGATATCCGGCAGTTTGCCATGGATGATCCCCGGGGATTTCTTGCCCAGTATCCGGATGGGGCTGTTTTAGATGAAATCCAACGGGCCCCGGATCTTGTTTCCTATATTCAGCCAATGGTGGACGAAGATCTTCGGGACGGCCTTTTCATCCTCACCGGCAGCCAGCAGTTTGAGGTGAGTCATGCCGTCAATCAATCACTGGCCGGCCGCACCGCCCTGATAAAACTGCTGCCTTTTTCCATGGCGGAGCTGCAAACCGCTGTACCCCTTCCCCTGGTGGACCATCTGATCCTCCATGGGTTCTACCCCCGCATATGGGATAAGCAACTGGATCCGGTCCAGGCTTTAGGTGATTATTTTGAAACCTACATCGAACGGGATCTAAGACAGCTTGCAGCCATAAAAGATCTGCACCTGTTCCAGCGCTTTGTCCGGTTGTGTGCCGGGCGGTGCGGGCAGCTGCTCAATCTCAACAGCCTTGCCAATGACACCGGCGTATCCCACACCACGGCCCGCAACTGGATTTCCATACTCGAAGCAAGTTACATCATTTTTTTGCTGCAGCCCTATCATGGAAATCTGTCCAAACGCCTGATCAAATCCCCTAAGCTCTATTTTTTTGATGTGGGACTGGCCGCCTTTCTGCTGGGCATTGAAACTCCCCGTCAGGTATCACGTGATCCGCTCCGGGGTAATCTGTTTGAAAACATGGTTGTGGCCGAAGCTCTGAAACACCGGTTCAACCAGGGGAAAAAAAGCAACCTGTATTTTTACAGAGACAGCAAAGGCAACGAGGTGGATCTGGTCTGTGTCACGGGTACCGATCTTTTTCCCATAGAAATCAAAGCCGGGATGACCATCACAAGGGATTATTTTAAGAGCCTGCACCATATTGCCCAGATTTTCCCCGAAAATATCCCAGACGGCTGCGGCCTGGTTTATGCCGGAGAAGAAAAACAGCAGCGGACCGGCGTAACCATTGTGCCTGTCCATCTGTTGAACAACCTGTTTGACACCTGCTGTGAGTGAGCTCCATGGACTCAGCCGACACATGCAGCAGGGTATCCAAGGTCTTGCATCTTTTATGCGGCCGGCTTTTTGTGAATTAATTAAAGGCGCAAAACTCATTCATGGGAATGTTCATGGGGGTGGGTGTGCACTGTTTGGCCATGGCGGTGGGGTGTTCATGGATATGCAGGTGGGGATGGCGGTGCTCATGTTCATGCTGCAGTTTCTGGATGGTGGTGGTGCGCTGCCGATAGGAAAAAGAGAGCCTTTTGAGACTGCACAGTTTGTCATCCTGCATGAAAACAGGAGTGGGCAGGTCCGGGTCCAGGTTGGCCGTGGGTTCGTCCAGTATCAGCACCTCTGGCTGCATGGCAAGGATACCGGCCAGGGCCGCACCTTTTTTCTGGCAGTAACTCAGGCTGTGGGGTTCCTTGTAAGCCAGATGTTCCAGATTGACCTGGTGCAGGGCCTGGACAATGAAGTTGCTCACCACCCGGCCGTCATCCGGATGCATGCGCGGCCCATAGGTGTTGAAGATCCGGACCACATAGACAGACAGTTTGTGCTGATTGGCTTTGGTGCCCGTGTAGCAGTTATCCACACAAATCACCTCATATCCCTGGTCCATGAGCCGTTCACATTAATGAGATCCCAGAAATCCCGTACCCCCGGGGACCAGTAATCGAAAAGCACACTCTAAGGCATTTTCAGCCCACGTTCAAAGCAACATCTTTTGTAAAAACAGAAACTTATCGGGGTCCGACCCCGATTGCGCTCAATTGCGTGAATGATTTAATTTTACTCTGACCCCAATTCTAATTCTGACCCGACCGGCTTGTGGGGCTTGACAGTCATATCCACGCCCAGAGCCCGCATCACCGCTAACATATTTTTTAGGGTGGGGTTTCCCTGCTCACTGAATGAACGGTAAAGTTGCTCTCTGGAAAGCCCTGTTTCCCTGGATAGCTCAGTCATGCCTTTGGCACGTGCGACTACGCCCATCGCTTTGGCTATATAAGCGGTATCACCTGTTTCTAAAGCATCTGCCAGAAAAACAGCGATACTCTCTTCATTCTCCAGTGCTGCCGCTGGATCGTAATCATAGATAGTTTCTTTCATGATTTCCTCCACTCTTCCGAAAGTTGCAATGCGGTCTCTATATCTTTTTGCTGGCTGCGTTTATCGCCTCCGCATAGCAATAGAATCATCTCGTTTCCGCGCTGCTGAAAATACACACGATAACCGGGTCCATGATGTATACGCAGTTCGCTTACGCCCTGACCTACCGGCTTGACATCTCCGGGCAAGCCATTGGCCAATCGAAATATTCTGGCTGCTATCAGTGCTTTAGCCCGGTGATCTTTTAACTTGTGCTGCCATTTTCGGTATGTAGCTGTTTGTTTGAGTTCTATCATCACTGTTAGTGTAGTTTGTTGACGACAAAAATGCAAGCAGATATGATACTTGTAATTACCCTTTTTCACCCCATCTGTGACCCACAAACTACCCCCCCCCCCCCCCAGCACCCTCAGCGCCGGCACCTGTTTTTTTAAGCAAACCCCTGTGCTTTTTCCATCAGCTTCTGCCCCTGGGCCTGCAATATCCCCCACTCGAACTGCGGTCTCCGCCGGGGCTATACAGTTTGTATGTCAGTCTATCTGTCATGCAGCATCTTTCCATGCATACCGATGGTGAAGACTGCCCAGACGCGGACTTTTTTTGAGGGCAAAAACAGGATTTTGCGGTGGTGCTCTTTTGGGCATCGAAAAGTACACTCTAAGACACTTTCAGTCCACGTTCAAAGCGACATCTTTTGTAAAAACATAAAGTTATCGGGGTCCGACCCCGATTG
>JAIPDY010000152.1 GCA_021737445.1 Desulfotignum sp. | reverse complement strand
GCCTCCATGGGCGGCCTTGAAGACAAATACATGAAAGTGCCCGGTCTGATCCACTTCGGCCTGGGCATGGGCGGGTGGACCGCAGTGATGATCCTCACCTACATGTTCGCCCTCATGGGGATACAGTCATCCCCGGCCTTTACCCTGTGGAACTTTGGTATTGCATCTCCCAAGCCCCTGGCCTGGCAGCAGGTGTTCATGTCCACCTTTGTGGTGGGCCTGGCCCTGTTCTTTTTCACCGCTTTCCAGGGCATCGGCGCAAGGATCCTGATGATGGCAGGAAACCTGGCCCCCCAGGTGGACGGGGATGTGGTGCCCATGCTCATGACCAAATTTATGCCAGGACCCCTCATGGGCCTGGTGTTCATGGGAGCCATTGCAGCCATCCATTCCACGGCAGCCCCCTATATCGGCACGGGCGGCACCATTATCCAGCGGGATGTGTGGTGGCGGTATATTAAAAAACAGGGCGGGTCCCACTCCGAGCAGATCTGGACCAACCGGATCTTTGCCACCATCCTGGCAGCGGCTGCGGTTGTGGTCTCTTTGACATCCACAGATGCCATCGTCATGATCGGCGGGTTTGCCACGGCATTCGGTACCATCATGTACATCTGCCTGTTAGGGGTGCACTGGGGATTCAGATTCCCGAGCATCGGCGTGGTACTGGGCCTTATCAGCGCTATTGTCGCCTGTTTTCTCACCTATTATGTCTGGAAATATCCTCTGTCCATCCACACGGCAGGCTGGGGTATTTTTGTAGGACTGGGCGTGGCATACCTGTGCCGTGGTCTGGGTATCAAAGACGATGAAGAAACCATTGCCCGGCAAAAAGAGGTCAGGGAATGGCTCAACTCCATTGACGGTCCCTCTGAAAAAGGCAAACGCTGGCGCGGATACATGAAGATCGCCGTCCCGGTATGGTATCTCATGGCCCTGGGACCCGGGGTTCTCATCGGCAACACTGCCATATCCTTTGCCGGGTTTCCGCCCATCTGGTCCTGGCAGATCATCTGGTGGATCTTAGGTATCATCATGATGTGGGGCCTGTGCTTTAAAGCGGAAATGTCCACCACCTCTGCCGAACAGATCAGACGGGCGGATGTGGAAACCATGGATGTTACCAAGGAAGCAGATGATATGTGACAACCTGGACCATTGATTTAACAAACTGAGAAACAAAGGAGAAATACCATGGCTCTGGAAGACAAATACCTTATTGCAACCCTTATTTTCTGTGTGCTGTTCGTGTCCTCATTCGGCTGGGGATGGTGGGGATAAACCATTCATATAACCAATAACCTTTTTATGAAGAATTCCGGACAGTTGCTTTTGTCCGGAATTCTTCTTGTTTTTTTTCCATGACCCTGAGCCACCGATTCTGGATATTCGCCCTGGCAGGTGCAGGCATCATTTTCCTGATTGCCGCAGGTATGGGGGTATATATCTGGCTGCACCTGACCCCTGAACAGGCAAAGGTGGCGGCAGCTTTCTGTAAAGGCCATGCAGCTGTGCTGCTGGGCGGGTTTCTTCTGCTGTGCCTGGTGTTCTGGGCTGCATCAGACCTGGTGTATGCCAACTATATCAAGCCGGTGAAAAAAATATCTGCGGAACTGGCCATGATTTACGCATCCAACCCTTCTTTGCGTATTCCTGTCAAAGGAAACCATGACATCCAGGCCCTGGCCAGGTCCATCAACACCTTTGCCGACATGTTTGAAACCCTGAATAAGACCGTTGCCCAGCAGGTGACAGCTGCCAGAAAAGAGACCGAGCAGGAGAGAAATCTGCTGGCCGCCATCATGGGGGAACTGCCCCAGGGGGTGATCATCTGCAATATCAACGGCCGGATTCTGCTGTACAACTCTTTGGCAAAAAAAATATTCACCCGGTCCGGGAAGCTTAAAAAAACCGAACATTTCATGGGCCTGGGCCGCTCTATTTTCCACCTGGTGGACAAAGAGCTTATCGCCCATGCCATGGAAGAGATCAACGAACAGCTGGCATCAGGGGAAAACAGTGCCGGATCATATTTTATCACTCCTGTGTTCACCCATTGTCTGATCAGTGTGGAAACCATACCGGTCCTGGATAAAAACAACCAGATGACCGGGTTTATTCTGGCATTCCAGGAGATCTCCCAGGATATCAGAAAATATGAATCGATCCAGAAACATCTGGCACAGTTTCATCATGCACTGGAAAAACAAAGCCCTGCGGCCAAAAATTTTCACAGACTGTCAGATACCATCCAGGATATTTTTCTGTCCCGCCTGCCTTTGACCCGTATGGATCTGGCACAGTTTCTTTTCCGGGTCCAGAAACTGTCCGGCCAGCTTCATGATATCCGGATCAATGTATATAACCGCACACAAAATGAACGGATCATGGCAGACACCTATTCTCTGACCCAGGCATTTGTGTTTCTGTTTAAAAATCTGGCCGGTCTCACAGGCTGCACAACATTTGATCTGGCAGCAGCAACTGACCATGACAGGGTCAGGTGCGATATTACCTGGGAAGATGCCCCGGTAAAAACAGCAGATCTTGAAACTGTCAAACACCAACACATCAATGCCCTGCCCGGGTTTGCATCAGTTCTTTTGCTCAACAACACCCGGTTTGACATCCTTACCACAGATAACATTACCAGCAACCATGTCACCCTGTCTGTCAGAAAAAGCACAGAAACATCCGGACCTGCAAAACACCGGACACCTGTAATGGCCGGATCACGGCCGGAATTTTATGATTTTGACCTGTTCCAGGTCAAAGACCGGAACAAAAGCCTGCTGGACACCCGGTTGACAGAGCTCTCCTATACAGTGTTTGACACGGAAACCACGGGCCTGAACCCGGAGGACGGCGATGAAATTATCTCCATGGGAGCTGTGAGAATTGTCAACAACCGCATCCTGTCCGGGGATGTTTTTGAGGAGCTGGTGGATCCCAAAAGGGATATTCCCATGGCATCCTACAGGATTCACGGCATCAACCATGAAATGGTGGCTGAAAAAGACCCCATTGAAAAAGTGCTGCCCAGGTTCCGGCAGTTTGTGGCTGACACCATCCTGGTGGGACACAATATCGCCTTTGACATGAAAATGCTTACACTCAAGGAAAAAACAACAAACATACGGTTCACCAACCCCATCTTAGATACCCTGCTTTTGTCCGCCATTCTGCATCCCATCCATGAACAGCATGATATGGAAAATATTGCAAAACGGCTGGGCATAGACATTATCGGCCGGCATACCGCCCTGGGGGATGCCATTTCCACGGCACAAATATTTTTAAAGCTGATCCCCATTTTAAACAGCAACGGCATTCTGACCCTGGGAGATGCCATCACTGCATCACAAAAATCCTATTATGCCAGATTAAAATATTGATAAACCCGGCCAACACATGGTAGGGCTGGTAACACGTATGCAAAAACAGGTTAATCTTAAAATCGGAGGCATGTTCATGAAAAAACCCTGGTTGATCGCTGCAGGCCTATGTTCCGTTGCCCTGGCAATTGTGCTTTTCTGTGTGATTTTCGGCAGCTACACCAGCATGCTGCGGTCCAAAAACCGCATCAATGCCGGCAAGGATCTTATGGTGGCAGCCTGTATGGACCAGCTGGATCTGGTACCGGAACTGGTTTCCAAAAGCCCGGAAAACATACCCGGCCCGAAGATTTCCCAAATAAAAGAGAACGTAACGCAGATCCAGGCAATCCTGACCCGGTTCCAGGCCTCTGATGCACCACTTGCGCCGGACCTTGTGGCCGCGTTTGAAGATACCCAGGCCCGTCTGGCAAAGGATATGGACAGCCTGACAGCCGCAATCGGCAAAACCCACCCCCTTTCCACGAAGATGGAAGACCTTTATCTGAAAACCATCTATTCTGCCAGACGCTACAACAAGGAGGCAGCATATTTTAAAAGGAGAAAAAGCATTTTTCCCGGTTTTCTCACTGCCAGATGGTTCAATATAGACCATCTGGATTTTCCTCTGATTGATTTGACCTGTTTTGCACCATGGGGCCTGAAATGAAAGAGGAGCACTCCCAGACAGCATTTTTCAACCAGCCGGTATCTGCCATATTCCGGCCCAACATCGCCACCTGTCCCATGGAAACCCCAGTGAACACCGCGGCCGAAAAAATGAGCCGAAACAATGGTGCCATCCTGGTAAAGGGAGCTGACCGGCAGATCTCAGGCATTGTCACAGATGCAGATCTCAGGGCAAGGGTGCTGGCACAGGACCTGTCCCCGGACACCCCTGTATCAGATGTGATGTCATCGCCGGTGATCACCATTTCAGCAGACTGTCAGGTGTTTGAAGCGTTTCTGACCATGATTGACAAGGATAAGCGCCACCTGGCAGTGTGCGGAAAATCCGGTGATATTTCCGGCATCATCTCTGAAAAAGACCTGATTGCCGCCCAGACCAGGGCCACATTTTTGCTGTTAAAGTCCGTGACATCGGCAAAAAAAATGGCGGACCTGGAAAATATCCATGCTAAACTGTGCGCCATGTTACTGGATCCCATCAGCAACGGGGTGAACCCGGAACAGATCACCCGGCTGATCACCACCTTTTCAGATGCGATCCTGGAAAAGATCATGGCCCTGTCCCTGGCAAAAACAGGACCCCCGCCCTGTGCATTTGTTTTTCTGACCATGGGATCGGAAGGAAGAGAGGAACAGACCCTGGTATCTGACCAGGACAATGCCATTGTGTATGCAGATCCTGCATCAGAAAAAGAAGCACAAAAGGCCAAAGCCTATTTCTCCGGTCTGGCCAAACTGGTGTGCTCCCGGCTGGATATGGCCGGGTACCGGTTCTGCGATGGAGACAACATGGCCCAGAACCCGAAATGGTGCCAGCCCCTGTCTGTCTGGAAACAGTATTTTCACACCTGGATCCGCAAAGCCAAGCCTGAAGACCTGCTGTATTCCAGTATTTTTTTTGATTTTAAAGGCACTTATGGGGATCTGTCTTTGTCTGAACAGCTCAAGGATTCTTTGTTTGCATCCCTTAGGGGCTGGTCAGGTTTTTTGCGGAACATGACGGAAAACGCACTGTATTTCAGGCCCCCCATCGGGTTGTTCGGCAAACTGAAAGTGGAATCAGAGGGCAGACACAAGAATTTTTTTGACATCAAGTATGCCATGCTGCCCATCACAGATGTCACTCGGATATATGCTTTGCAGAACAATATTTACCAGACCAACACCCTGGCCCGGCTGTTCCGGCTGTACACCAAACAAGCCATCTCTGCCAAAGAATACCACAACATGGTACAGTCATATAATTTTCTCATGAAACTGCGGTTCCGCCGCCAGATAACCAATATCATGGATGAAGGGACCCCGCCTGACAATTACATCAACCCTGACAACCTGTCCCACCTGGACCGGCACATGCTCAAGGAAATTTTCAAAACCATTGAAAGTTTCCAGCAGAAGCTGAACATGGAGTTCACCGGGGTGGTGTGATATTTTTTAGAGCCTGAACTCTTTTTTACACCGGTCACAAAAACTGGTGGCCGGGATTTGCCGGCAGTGAATACATTTTTCCGACAGGTACCGGTCTTTGCCCTGTTTTTTTTTGCAGTTGGGGCAAATCCAGTCTTTTCTGGTGGTAAGCACCCTGGCACAATGGGGACATTTAATGGGAAATTTTCTGAACACCAGAAATATCACTCCGGAGATGAGAAAAAACGGCCCCATCAGCCTGAACTGCACGCTGTCAGAAAACCGGCTGAAATCTGATGAACTGGACAGAATTACAAACATGAGGAATGCAATGCATGAAATGGCCAGAAACTTGAACCGAAAATGAAAAAATACAGAGGACAAAGGCTTTTCTTCCATGGAATCACTCCTTTTTTTGAAGGTGAAACAACCGGGGTAAAAGCAGGTTTTCCAGGTACCGGCGCTGCTGTTCAAACTGTTCGGGTGTATCAACCGGCTCCAGCACAATATCCTGGCCAAAGGTGATACACACCCTGGAAAAAGGTTTGGGCAGCATGAACCGGTCCCAGGAATTAAAAAACCAGGCATTGTCAGCTGTTACATAAAAAGGCACGACACGGGCCCCGGCAGCATGGGCCATGCGGATGACACCGGGCTTGATTTTCCCCATGGGACCTCTGGGGCCATCCAGGATATGTGCCCCGAACCCATATTGTTTTAAATGGGCGATCATCGCATTCATGGCATCTTTGCCCCCCCGGGAAGAGGATCCTCTGGGGGTATGCCATCCCACCCGGTTGGCCACCCCGGAGATAAGATCACCGTCCCGGCTCCGGGATATCATCAGGCCGGGATGATATCGGGCATAATTGCCAAAATGGTTGATGGCAGCAAAAAACTGCTGGTGCCAGGCACACAAAAGTACTGGTATCCTTTGCTCCAGCATCTTTTTCCAGTGATTTTCATTTTCAACCCGAAGCCGCAAAGTTCTGCTGTAGTATTTCACCAGGTAAAAGGCAAACCAGATAAACGGCCGGGTATAAATCACAAATTTCAATCGTTTGAGCATCAGGCCTTTCTCCTGCAGGATCCACAAAACCGCACTGTACCAGATGTCCCCGTCAAAGCCAATAGATTATTCATTGCGCATAGGTCAGATAATCCCGTAAAGGGGGCCGCCTTTGCAGGCCATCTGCTCCACCCGCCGGGATACCTCAGGATCAGGTTCCAGCGGTGCTGCATGAAACGGTTTTGTCCTGGCATCAATGATCAGGGGTCCTTCACATCCCCAGTGTTTGAACACTGTTTTTCCCTTTACCCCGTATATGTCATGGGATGGATTGGACCGCAAAAAGGTCACCCATAAAAAATTGTCAAATGTGCCGGCACAAAACGGCGCATCATCCACTACCACCACCAGAGCCAGGCCGGACGCGCCGTCTGTTTTTTCCAGCCGTTTTTTTATCTGGTTGATCTGCTGCCCGGCCCGGGGATAGGAGGTAAAGGCCGGGCCCTGAACCACGGCCATGCCGGGTGCTGCCATCAGGGCACGGGAAAACCCGTCCGGCAGCGACAATTGTCCGGACAGCTGCGTGCACAGCTTTCTTTTCACAGGTCCGGCCGCTGCCATCACAAGTTTTGAACCCTGGTTGATATGCCGGCCCGAATAATCCAGGGTATCCATGGTGGTGCGGGTGAAAAAATGCAGGTCCCGTGAAAAATCCAGGCGCTCCAGCACATGGATAAAAAAAGCTTTTTCATCGTTCACATCCAGATCCGGACAGTCTTCATGGGCCGCGATTATCAGGTATTTGGCCAAAGAGAGCTGGCCCGTGCCGAGAATGGCGCTGGCATGGGTGAGCAGCTCCCTGGGCATGGGGTTTTCATAGGGCAGATATCTTTCTTTTGCCTTGGCCAGAAGCAAAGGATGCACCCCGGCCGCATCCACGGCATTCACGGCAGTGACACCCGGGATGGTTTTGGCAACGGCATTGCGGGTGATCTCATGGATGAGCCGGCCAAAATGGCTGTCTTCCTGGGGGGGACGTCCCACCACGGTAAAAGGAAAAATTGCCCCGGGCCGGTGCCGCACAGAGGCCACCCTGATATAGGGAAATTCATGGGTCTGGGAATAATATCCCAGATGATCGCCAAACGGGCCTTCCGGTTTGGTTTTATGGGGCACAACCCACCCTGTGATGCAGAAATCTGCATCTGAAGACAAAACAAACCCGTTGCAGCGGGTGTACCGAAAGTTTCTCCCGGCAAGAGCGCCGGCAAAGGCGATCTCCGGTACCCCTTCAGGCAGGGGCATGACCGCGGCCAGTGCATGGGCAGGCGGACCGCCGATGAAAATGCTCA
>JAIPDY010000151.1 GCA_021737445.1 Desulfotignum sp. | reverse complement strand
GACACAGCCGCTGCCAGGGTCACGCCGGGCAGCACATGGGAGGATGCCGGAACAATGACCCGGTTGCCCCGGGTGATCAAAATATTGCAGGTATTGGTTTCTGAAACCGTCTGATCCGGGTTCAGGATCAGGGCCTCGTCCCCCTGGTTGTTTTTTGCATAAAAGCCGGCCTGGTCATAATACAGATAATTAAGGGTCTTGTGCCCGGCCAGGGGGGTGTGTCTTGGATAAGGATAGGTGACCAGATCCAGCCCTGTTTTTTTCAAAAGATCCAGCCGGTGCTGATAGGGCCGGACAAAGACAGCCAGAAATCCGGGGCGTGCCATGATGATCTTTATTGCGGCAGTGGTGTTTCCAAGATGGTTCTCTTCAATCAGAAGATCCACCACCCTGGCCCAGGTTATTTCCGGTGGATCGGTCGCAAACAATGCCTGCCAGGAGCGGTTCATGCGCTGGATGTGGGCGGTCAGGTGCAGCGGTTTTCCATTCTCAGCCCTAATGGTCTCAAACACCCCGGCCCCGTATTGGAATCCCGGGGTATCCGCCGGCACCACAGCCTGGTCCTGGTCTACAATTTTTCCGTTGATCCAGGCCCTGGGACAATCTTTTACCCGGGTGCGGCCTCCTTTGGCCAGGATCTCCATGATGGTTTTGCCCTTGTCCAGGGTTTCCTGGAACTCTTTTTCAGGATCTGAGTCATACACAATGCCGCCGCCCACTGAAAAGAAAATCCGGCCCTCTTTTATGGTGGCGGTGCGGATGGCAATGGACAGGTCCATGGTGTCATGAAAACTGATGTACCCGATGGCGCCGGTATAGACATGACGTTTCACCGGTTCCAGCTCATCAATGATCTCCATGGCCCGGATTTTGGGACATCCGGTAATGGAGCCCCCTGGAAATGCAGCTTTTAAAAGATCCACCCCGGTTTTGCCGGGCAGCAGATCCCCCTGTACAATGGACACCAGGTGAAACACGTTTTCATAAGGCTCCAGGCGCTTGTGCTCCACCACCTTTACAGAATCATGGACCGTTACCCGGGACAGGTCATTTCGCATCAGATCCACAATCATGGTCAGTTCCGCCTCATCTTTGATGCTGCGGCACAGAATCTCACCGTTTTTTTTGTCTTCTTCCGGGGTGGGCCCCCTGGCAATGGTTCCCTTGATGGGCCGGGTCTCCACCCTGCCCCCATTCTGAAGCAGGAACCGCTCCGGAGAGGTGGAAACAATCTGGTGATCCCCGGCCTGAATAAATGCAAAAAAAGGGGCTGGATTCCGCTGGAACAAAGCCAGAAAAAGGGCATAGGCATCCCCTGAAAACCCGGTCTCAAACCGCTGGGCCAGATTGGCCTGATAAATATCTCCGGCCCTCAGGTACCGGATAATTTTCTCAACCGCATGCAAATATTGTTTTTTCTCAAACCCGGATACCAACCCCCTGGCATCCATGCAAAAGTCCATTGCCTGGTCTGCTGTGCCGGTCTCATTCCACAGTGTTTGTTTGAGCTGGTGAACATGGGCCTCAGGAGACATGGTTGACCCGGTATTCTCCAGGATGGGAACAGACAGGGTGGTTCTGTCAGATACCCGGTCCTGCACCAGAATCATGGACGGGGCAACCAGGAAGCTATCTGGCAGCCCTGTATCCACACAGGTCTGGGGCAGTTTTTCGATCACCCCTTTAAGATCATAGGAAAAATACCCCATCAACCCTGCTGCCAGGGGCAGCTGCTGTTCTGGCTGGTGTTTCAAAGAAAAATGGTCCAGCAGAGCCTGCAAGCAGTCAAACAGGTCTTCATCCAGATGCTGCCGCCTTCCCTGACAGGTGATCTCAAGCTGGCACCCCTTTTTTTTTACCCAGAGCCAGGGGTCAATCCCCAGAATATGGTACCGGGAACAATCCAGGTCTGAGCCGGACAAAAGCACCACCGTGCCCGGCCTGCGGCTGTACCGGGCGGCAAACTGCGCAAAGGGCTCAGGCAGGTCTATCTCTTCCTGCCAGACAAAGGCGGTCTTTGGCAGTTGTGTCACCCATCGGTTCATCTGAGAAAAGGATTCATCCGTTTTTCATTCATCAGGGTGGTTTCCGGGCCGTGTCCGGTATAGACGATGGTATCTTCCGGCAGGATCAGCAGTTTTTGTTTGATACTGGCAATCAATGTATCATAATCACCGCCGGGCAGGTCTGTCCTGCCAATGGATCCGGCAAACAGGGTGTCGCCGGCAAACAGATGGCCTTTGGTGTAAAGACAGATCCCGCCTCTGGAATGGCCCGGGGTATGAATCACCTGCAAGTTGATGGTGCCAAAGGTCACTGTGTCTTTGTCATGCATCAGCAGATCAGGTTCAGGAGAATTTTCCGCTGCCAGACCAAATGACGCAGCTGACCTGGACAACTCTGAAAGCATGGGGACATCATCCGGGTGGATGGCCAGAACAGCACCGGTGGCCTCTTTCATGCGCTTATTTGCCCCTACGTGGTCAAAATGGCCATGGGTATTGATCAGATATTTGACGGTCAGCGCTTCTTTGGCCAGTGTCATTAGAATCCGGTCAGCATCGTCTCCTGGATCGATCACCACCGCCTCTTTGGTGTCTTCACACCCCAGAATAAAACAATTGGCCATGATGGGACCCACTTCAAGTTTCTTTATAATCAAAACACCCTCCTTGTGCGGTTACATCTTAAATTTTTGTACACGCCCGGCATCTGTTACAGACTGCATCACCTGCCGATGGCCAGGCGGATCTGGTCTAAAATACCATTGACAAAAGGACCAGAGTCTCTGGTACTGTATTTTTTTGCGATATCCACGGCTTCATTAATGGTGACAGACGGGGGGATGTCCATTCGTTCCAGCAGTTCAAAGGTGGCAATGCGCATGATGTTGCGGTCCACTGCCGGCATACGGGACACTTTCCAGTTTCTGGAATATTTTTCCAGAAACGGATCAATTTTTTGAGATTCTGCCATAACCCCCCGGACCAGATCCATAAAAAAAGGTTTGACTGTCGGGGTAAGGGTTGTCTCATTTTCCCGGCAAAAAGCATCCATGTCTGCCTGAAAATCCCCGGATGCATTCATATCCAGGAAGAACAATGCCTGGAGTGCCAGTTCCCTGGACTGCCTGCGGTCTCCCATGTATTATTCCGCCTTTCCAAGGATTTCCCCCAGATTGGCCATTTCAATAGCGCCCATAGCCACCTCAAACCCTTTGTTTCCGGCCTTGGTGCCGGCCCGTTCAATGGCCTGCTCAATGGTCTCTGTGGTCAGGATGCCGAACATGACCGGAATTCCGGTATCCAGGCTCACACTGGCAATCCCCTTGGAAACCTCGGCACACACATAATCATAATGGGAGGTGGCACCTCTGATCACTGCCCCCAGGCAGATAACGGCATCATATTTTTTGAGTGCCGCCATTTTCTGGGCCGCCAGAGGGATCTCAAACGCCCCCGGTACCCGGACGATTACAATATCCTGATCCTGGGCACCGCTGCGGATCAACGCATCCATGGCCCCATCCACCAGTCTGGATGTGATAAAATCATTAAACCGGGACACAATAATACCAAATTTTTTGCCCTGGGCACTGAGTTTTGCATCAATAATCTGTGGCATGGTTCTTTTCCTTGGTGTTGAAAATTATCAGTTTTTATCAATATGAAGCATATGACCCATTTTGGCCTGCTTGCACTTCAGATATCCCTGGTTGTGGCAGTTGGAGGGAACTTCAATGGGAATCTGTTCCTCCACAGACAGGCCGTATCCTTCCAGGCCCACCATCTTCTTGGGATTATTGGTCAGAAGCCGCATTTTCTTGACCCCCAGATCCACCAGCATCTGGGCACCGACCCCGTAATCACGCATATCCGCCGCAAACCCCAGTTTTTCATTGGCTTCCACGGTATCCAGCCCCTGGCGCTGGTATTCATAGGCCTTGAGTTTGTTCACCAGCCCGATACCCCGTCCTTCCTGGCGCAGGTAAAGCAGTACGCCGCCGCCCTCTTCCTGCATCATGGCCATGGCCCGGTGCAGCTGGTCCTGGCAGTCGCACCTGAGGGATGAAAAAATATCACCGGTCATGCATTCAGAATGCACCCGGACCAGTATCGCTTTATCCGGGTCTATTTCTCCTTTTACCAGAGCGATATGGGTGAGGTTGTCCAGGTCATTTTCATAGGCGATGATCTTGAATTCTCCCCCCACCCGGGTGGGAATAACAGTCTGGGCTGCCCGTTTTACAAAATTTTCCGTTTTGAGGCGGTATTTCACAAGATCCGCCACAGTGCAGATGCCGATGCCGTGTTTTTGTGCAAATTTTTCCAGAGACGGCATCCTTGCCATGGTGCCGTCATCATCCATGATCTCACAGATCACCCCGGCCGGTTTGAGCCCGGCCAGCCGGGCCAGGTCCACGGATCCTTCGGTCTGGCCCACCCGGACCATCACCCCGCCGTCTCTGGCCCGCAAAGGAAAAATATGGCCGGGCCGGGCGATATCGTCTGGTGTGGTTTCATCAGCCACCGCAGTCAGAATGGTGGTGGCCCGGTCTGCTGCAGATATGCCTGTGGTCACGCCTTTTTTGGCCTCGATGGACACGGTGAATCCGGTCTCAAACTGTGAGGTGTTGTTTTCCACCATCATGGGCAGATCCAGCCGGTCTGCAATACTGGAATCCAGAGAAAGGCAGATGAGTCCTCTGCCGTATTTTGCCATGAAATTGATCGCTTCCGGGGTAACCGCCTCGGCAGCCATGGTCAGATCCCCCTCATTTTCTCTGTCTTCGTCATCCACAAGAATGACCATCCTGCCGTTCTTTATATCTTCAATTGCCTGTTCAATCGTTAAATGCGGCATATTCTTTCTGTCCTTCAAGGATTTATAAAAATCCATTCTTTGCAAGCAGCGCCATACTGATATCGGACTTGCCTTTTCCGGGAACAGCGGCAGCGTTTTGCGTTAAAAATTTTCTTACATATTTGCCTATCATGTCTGTTTCAATGTTTACCATGTCTCCGGCCTGTTTCAACCCGATGGTGGTAAGCCCGGCAGTATGGGGAATGATGCTTACACCAAAACCGGTATCAGTACACTGGTTGATGGTCAGGCTGATCCCGTCCACAGCCACCGATCCTTTCTCAATCATCTCCCCTGCCAGCTGCGGATCTGTGCTGATGGTCAAAACAATGGCATTGCTTTTTTTCTGCATGTGGGTGATGGTGCCGGTGCCGTCGATGTGACCGGACACCAAGTGGCCGTCAATGCGCGACAACAGTTGCATGGCCCGCTCAACATTGACCCGCATGCCGGGTGCTGCTTTTTTAAACGTGGTCCTGGCGACCGTTTCAGGGGCCATGTCCACGGAAAATGACTGTTTCTCCAAACTGACCGCCGTCAGGCAGGCCCCGTTCACGGCAATGGAATCTCCGATCCGGGTGTTGGTCAGATCCAGGTCACACCCGATCTGAAGCATCTTTCCCTCTCCCCGGGAGATGACCCGCTGGATGGTGCCCAGACTTTCAATGATACCTGTAAACACGCTGGTTTCTCTCCAAGGGCTGTTTTGCCCTGTTTTCTAAATTCTATTTAACATAACCCTGTATCAGGATGTCTGTATCCAGCCTTTCCACAGAGATGTGGTTGAGCGTTACTGCGTCTGCCAGTTTTTCCACGCCCCTGCCCTCAAACACGGCTTTTCCGTCACTTCCACCCAGCATCCTGGGGGCCAGAAAATAGATAATTTTATTTACAATACCTTCTGACAGGGCACTGGATGCCACGGTCCCGCCCCCTTCAATGAGCAGGCTGGTGATGGACATTTCACCCAATTTAACCATAAGTTGCCGCAAATCAAGCCGGTTGTTTTTCAGGTTCACTTCCAGAAACTGTACCTTTTTTTTCAACAGCCTCTGTTTTTTTTCTTCCGGTACATGGGGGCCTGTTACAATGATGGTGGGAGCGGTTGACGCAAGATTTATCACGTTTGCGGTTTCAGAGATTAAAAGATGGGTATCCAGGATCACCCGGGCCGGATCCCGGGTTTTTTTACCGGGGATCCGGCAGGTCAAAGACGGGTTGTCTGCATGCAGAGTTCCTGACCCCACCAGGATGGCATCTGCCTGATGCCTGATTTCATGGGAAAACGCCCGGGACCGCTCACAGGTGATCCATTGGGATTCGCCAGTGGATGTGGCAATGCGGCCGTCCAGGGTGGCGGCACATTTGAGTATCACAAACGGGGCGCGGTTGTGCCGGATATACCACAGAAAATCTTCCATCAGAGTTTCAGCCTGATCCCGGAGAAGACCGGATCCCACCTGAACGCCGTTCTGAGATAAAAAATCAAGGCCCCCGGATGCCACCGGATTGGGATCCGGGCAGGCTGCCACCACCCGCCTGATGCCGGCCTCAAGGATTTTATGGGTACAGGGCCCTGTTTTGCCGAAATGGTTGCAGGGTTCCAGGGTCACAAAAAGATCCGCCCCCCGGGCAAGGTTTCCGGCATCATCAATGGCTTTCACTTCCGCATGGGCAGCCCCGAAAGCCCTGTGCCAGCCTCTGCCCACCACTTCACCATCTTTGACCACCACCGCCCCCACGCACGGATTGGGAGAGGTAAATCCTTTGCCTCTGGCTGCCAGGGCCAGGGCCAGCTGCATATGGTCCTTATCGGTCATCAGCTGTTTTTCGAAATCCTGTCCAGGTCACCGGACCGGCCATCTTTGGGAATCAGGCTCTTGAGTTCCTGGATAAAGTCTGTGATATCTTTAAATTCCCGGTAAACCGAGGCAAACCGGACATAAGCCACATCATCCACTTTTTTCAATGCCTGGATGATCTTTTCTCCCACCACGTTGGAAGCCACTTCACGTTCATTGGTTTCCCGCAGATCCCGTTCAATGCCGTCCACCATGTTTTCAATGAGATTCATGCTGATGGCCCGCTTTTCACAGGCTTTTTTAATACCCTTGAGCACCTTTTCCCTGTCATATTCTTCCCTGCGGCTGTCTTTTTTAATGATCATGACCGGGACCTGCTCCACCCGTTCATAGGTGGTAAACCGCCGGGAACAGGTCTGGCATTCCCGGCGCCGCCGGACTTCCAGTTCGATTTTTCCGGGTCTGGAATCCACCACCCGGGTGTTGGGGTTTTTGCAATAGGGGCATTTCATCTCTTGGGATTCCTCAAAGCTTTGACAGCACAACTTTTGCCCTGTCAAACATCTCCAGGGCCAGGGGGTCATCATAACCGTCCCTGAAGTACACCTCTTTAATGCCTGCATTGATGAGCATTTTGGCACAGATGGAACAGGGCTGGTTGGTGCAGTACAGGGTGGAACCGGCCACGGCAACCCCGTGATACGCCGCCTGGACAATCACATTCTGTTCCGCATGAACCCCCCGGCACAGCTCGTGTCTGACACCGGACGGCACATCCAGCTGTCTTCGCAGACACCCGGTTTCTCTGCAATGGGCCACGCCTGCGGGAGCCCCGTTATATCCGGAACACAGAATCCGCCTGTCTTTCACCAGAACGGCCCCGACTTTTCTGCGGATGCAGGTGGCCCGGCCCGCCACAAGGTCGGCAATGCCCATGAAGTATTCATTCCAGGAGGGCCGGTCCTGCATATCCGGCACCGGCACCATCAGGTTTCTCCCGGGTAAAGGGGATATTGGCGGCACAACTCCTTCACCCGGTGCGCCGCCTGTTTCACTGCTGATGCATCATCGAGCACATCACAGATCAGCTCGGCGATCAACTGGATCGCATTTTGTTTCATCCCCCTGGAGGTGATCAGGGACACCCCGATACGGATGCCGCTGGTGACAAAAGGCCC
>JAIPDY010000150.1 GCA_021737445.1 Desulfotignum sp. | reverse complement strand
GGCAAAAAAGATGCCGCTGCCCTGGTCATCGGCCCGGCCGGTGAAAACCAGGTCACGTTTGCCGTCATTGAAAACGATTACTGGCGGTCCGCCGGCCGCACCGGCATGGGTGCAGTTCTGGGGTCAAAAAACATCAAGGCCCTGGTGTTCCATGGGGAGCAGAAAAAAACCTTCCATGATCCTGATGCCATGAAACAATACGCCAAAACCATGGCCAAAGACCTGAACCAGCACCCGGCCACCCGGACCTACCGGGGACAGGGCACCCCGGTCATGGTGGAGGGGTTGAACAAGGCCGGTGCGTTTCCTGCCAGATACTGGTCCCAGGGCAGGTGTGATCATTATGAAAAGATCAATGCCGCAGCCATGGCCGAAAAACTGGGGGCAAGGCCGCGCTCCTGCAAGACCTGTTTCATGGGATGCGGCAAACTGGTCACGGTCAAAGAAGGCCGCCATGCAGGACTAAAACTGGAAGGGCCGGAATATGAAACCATCTATGCATTCGGCGGGCTGTGCATGATCGACAGCATAGAGGAGATCGCCTGGCTCAACGATATCTGCGATCGATTAGGACTGGATACCATCACCGCCGGCAACCTGGCGGCCCTGGCCATCGAAGCATCTGACCGGGGAAATATCAAAGAAACGCTGGCATACGGGGATGCAGATGCCGTGGCAGATCTGCTGGAAAAAATCGCCCGGCGGGAGGGACTCGGCGGTCTTCTGGCCGACGGCATCAAAACCGCGGCCCCGGAAATGGGCATGGCAAACCTGGCCGTACATGTCAAAGGCATGGAGCCGGCCGGGTATGACCCCAGAGTTTTGAAAGGCATGGGCCTGGCCTATGCGGTCAGTCCCCGGGGGGCATGTCATCTGCGCAGCACCTTTTACAAGCCTGAGCTGGCCGGAATGATCGATCCAGACCAGATTGACGGCAAGGCGGAAATGTTTCTGGATTTTGAGGACCGGTGCACCCTGTTCGACACCTTTATCCTGTGCCGTTTCTACCGGGATTTTTATCCCTGGGAGGAGCTGTCCGCCCTGGTGTCCATGGCCACCGGAACAGACCTGTCAAAAGATGGACTGACAATCATGGCCGCCAGGGTCACGGACCTGACCCGCCGGTTCAACCTGCAGGAAGGCTTAACCAAAGCTGATGATTTTCTGCCCAAACGCCTGCTCACCGAAAAGCTGCCCAACGGCAGCGGCATCACCGAAACCGAACTCACCCAACTGGTCCAGGATTATTACCGCCTCAGGGGGTGGGATGAAGACGGCATACCAGCCCCGGAATCCGGCAAATAACTTATATTTTTGAAAAACAAAACATAACGCCCCCAAACAAAAACCTCCGGGGCCTTCAATGGGAAGGCCCCTCCCCTTCCCAGCCGGATCTGGTCAGGCCGTATTTTTTCATTTTCCTGGCAATGGTGGACTGGTTAATGCCCAGCATTTTTGCTGCATTTGCCTGGGTCTTTGCTTTTTTCAATGCTGCGGCAAGCACCTCTTTTTCCAGGTCTGCCACCATATGGCCAAGGGTCTGACCCGGCTGCCAGACATCGCCATACGGCTCATCAGATGCCATGCTTTTCCGGATACTGCCGGGAAGATTTTCATACTGGATTGGGCTGTCCTGGGTCATGACCACCAGGCGTTCACAGATATTGATCAATTCCCTGACATTTCCCGGAAATAGATAGGCTGTCAGGGCATCCACAGCCTCTCTGGACAGGGTCATTTCAGGTTTTCCATATTTCTGGCAAAAAACCCCCAGGTACCGGGTGATCAATGGTATCAGGCAGTCTGCACGTTTCCGGAGGGGCGGTATTTTCACAGGGATCACATTGAGCCGGTAGTAAAGATCGTTTCGAAACTGCTTTGTCTCAATCATGTCCTTTAAATCTCTGTTGGTTGCCGCGATAATCCGCACATCCACGGGTTTGCTGACGGTGCTGCCCACCCGGGATATCACGCCGTCTTCTAAAAATTTTAACAATTTTACCTGGGATGCCAGGGGCAGTTCAGCGATCTCATCCAGAAAAATGATCCCCTTGTCCGCGGTTTCAAACTTACCGGGCTTGCCTTTGTGGCCGGCACCTGTGAACGCGCCTTTTTCATATCCGAAAAGCTCGCTTTCCACAAGGGTTTCCGGGATGGATCCGCAATTGATTTTTACCATGGGATGATCCGCCCGAAAGGAGTATTTATGGATCAGATCGGCAATCACCCCTTTGCCCGTGCCTGATTCTCCCAGGATCAATACCGTGGAATCCACCTGTGCCAGCTTGATTGCCTTTTGAACGATGTTCCGGTAATTGGCGCTCTTGGCAATAATCTGGCGGGACTCGGTTTCTTCAATCTGCTTTTCCAGCATATCCTGTTTGTATTGTTCGGCAATCTCGGCATTTTCTTTTAATTGTTCCTGCAGCCGGGTAATCTCGGTGATATCCCTTTCATTGACCACCACCCGGAAAAGATCCCCGTTCTTATCAAACACCGGGGTAGCAGTCAGAAACAGGTGCCTGCCGATGCGGGTCTTCTGAATCAAGGATACTTTTTTTCTTGTTTTGAGCACCTCCAGTGTCACGGACCGGTCCACCAGCTTTTTTTCCACCAGCTCCGACATATGTTTGCCTATGACATCAGCCGCTTTAAGGCCGATCATTTTTTCCGATGCCGGATTGACTCTCACCACCACCCCGTTTCCGTCGCAGATCCACAGCCCGTCATTGGAGCTGTCTATGATGGTATCCAGCTCTATGGACTGCTGCTGAAACCCCTTCATCCGGTTGGTGATGTTGGTGAGGGCTGTCATGTCCTCAAACACTGCCAGCACACCTATGGCAGCATCATTATGGCGGATGGGAGCCAACAGCACCGAATACCGGCTGTCGTTTTTTTCCACCACCATACCGGTTTCAACGCTTTTTGCGGACAGCACCTGCCGGGCCGCTGATGTCAGTGACGGCACAGTGGCAGACAAAAATGCCCCTGGATAAAGATCCAGGTTGTCTCTGGCCAGCCGGTTGGAGATCACTGCCTGGAGGGTATTGTCAAATACCGCCACCCCGTTTGGTGTGGCATTGAGCAATGCACTGCCGAACTCTTTCCAGTTCAGGTCAATGGGTTCCCGCATGACGTCTCCCTGTTTTTGTATCCAAAATTCTCAAGACGGCAAATCATTGCACCAAATGCGGCAAAAAGTCAAATCCGGGTTTTTCTCATGAAAATAATTTTCAGCTTTTCTTTTGCTTGACAAGGCAAAACATATAGTTTACGTAAACGTTAATTATAAACTGGCATATATTTTCCACAGAGAAACAGACATGAGCGATGAAAAAAATGTACACACATTTACCATATCCCAGATAGCAGATGAACTGGATATCAGTACCCGGACGATACGGTTTTATGAGGAAAAGGGCCTGATCAAACCCGGGCGGACCGCTGGAAACCAGCGGATATACACCCCCAGAAACAAGGCCAGGCTCAAACTGATCCTGAGGGGCAAACGCTTTGGATTCTCTCTGGATGAGATATCAGAAATGATCGGCATGGCTGACACAGACATGGATGAGCTGGCCCAGATCGAAAAAAGCCTGTATTTTGGCGAGGCCAAACTAAAGGAGATTCAGGACAGAAAAAAAGAATTGTCACTTCTGGAACAGGATATTCTGGCAACCAGAAAAAAACTGCTGCAGCGCTTCAGGGAACTTAAACACACGGCAACCACAAATAATAAAAAGGAGAATATGTAATGAATGTAGTCCAGCTGATCGATCAAAACGCAGCGCGTTTCCCGGAAAAAACAGCTTTGTCCTCCATGAAAACAGAGCTGACATTTCAACAGGTGAAAGAAAAAAGCGAACGTGCTGCCGGCTGTTTTCAAAAGCTGGGAATCCGAAAAGGTGATCCAGTGGCCATCATGAGCCAGAACACCTTTGATTTTGTTTTTTCATTTTTCGGAATTCTCAAGGCAGGGGGCATTGCCGTTCCTGTCAACCACAAACTGACATCAAAAGAAGTGGATTTCATTCTTGAAAACAGCGGTGCCCTGCTGTTCCTTTTTGACGGCACCCTGAACGAAGTGGCACAGAACCTTAAAACAGATATCCGAAAAATTTCTTTGGATACGCCTGCACAAAACAGTGAATTTTTCTCTGATGCCATGGAGAAAGTCCCCGGGTTTACACCCGAAAAAATCCGGGATGAGGATCTTGCACAAATTCTGTACACCAGCGGCACCACCGGCAGTCCCAAAGGCTGCATGCACACCCATAAAAGTGTTGTTTCTGCCGGCATCACCGGTGCAAAAGCCCTGGGTCTCGATGACACGGACATCATGCTCATTGCCATGCCCATCTGGCATTCTTCACCTTTGAACAACTGGTTTATGGGGATCACAAGCGTTGGCGGCAGCACTGTTCTGCTGCGGGAATATCATCCTTTGCACTTTCTGGAAGCCATAGAAAAAAAATCCTGCACCGCCTATTTTGGTGCGCCCATATCATACCTGCTGCCTTTGCAGATGATTCCCAATTTCACAGATTTCAACCTGTCATCCATGAAAGCCTGGGTATACGGCGGCGGCCCCATTGCACCGGAGACCGTGAAAAAACTCAAAAACAGCTACCGGTCCGATAAGTTTTACCAGGTATACGGTATGACCGAAGCCGGTCCCACCGGCACGGTCCTGAGACCCGAAGACCATGAAAACCATGCCGGGTCCATCGGGAAAAAAGCACTGCCGGGCGCGCAAATGAAAGTGATGAAGGATGAGACAACCCCGGCCGGCCCAGGTGAAACAGGAGAAATATGGCTCAAGGCTGATTCAATGATGACAGGGTATCTTCACAATGAACAGGCCACCAGGGAAGCATTTTACGACGGCTGGTACAGAACCGGAGACATGGCAAGGATTGATGCGGACGGATTTCTCTTTATTGTGGACCGCATCAAGGATATGATAGTTACCGGCGGGGAAAATGTCTATTCAAAAGAGGTGGAGGACCGGATCATGGAGCACCCCGGCGTTGCTGAAGCCGCCGTCATCGGCACACCCCACCCGGACTGGGGAGAAACCGTTCATGCCATGATTGTGCCGGGAAAAGATCAGGAACTGTCCGAAGATGAATTAAAAAATTTTCTGGCAGACCGCCTGGCAAAATTCAAGATCCCGAAAAAATTCAGTTTTGTGGATGAGCTGCCCCATACGCCCACAGGAAAGGTCATGAAATACAAAATCAGAAAGGAAATAAACCGTGTTTGATTATCTTTTGAACGATAAACAAAAAGCGCTGAAAAAAGAAGCCAGAGAGTTTGTCAAAACCATCCCCCGGCAGATGATCCTGGATATGGATGCGGACAAGATCCAGTTCCCCAAAGAATTTTTACAGGAAGCCGGCCGCCGCAACCTGATGGGGTGCCGGTACCCGGAAAAATGGGGTGGAAGGGGCATGGACTGGGTGTCCACCTGCATGGTGATGGAGGAGATCGGGGTGCTGGGATATATTTTTGCCTGCACCTTTGGGGTGGGGGCGGAGCTGGTGTGCGATGCCGTCATCCTCCACGGCAACGATGCCCAGAAGGAAAAATATGTCAAACCCCTGCTCAGAGGCGAGATGTTTGCGGCGGAATGCCTCACCGAGCCCCGGGGCGGGTCTGATTTTTTCGGCACCACCACCACAGCTGTTGACAAGGGGGACCATTTTATCCTCAACGGCCAGAAACGGTTCATCGTGGGCGGCGAAGGGGCTGATTATTTTCTGGTGTATGCCAGAACCGACCCGGACGCAGACCCCCGCAACGGCATCTCCTGCTTTATCGTGGACAAGACACAAGGGGTGGAAGCCCAATACCTGTACGGCCTGATGGGATGCCGGGGCGGCGGCGCCGCACGCATGGTGTTCAAGGATGTGAGGGTGCCAAAAGAAAATCTTCTGGGAAAACCAAACCAGGGGGTGAAGGTGTTCAACACCATGATGATTCCCGAGCGCCTGGGCACGGCAGCCATGACCATCGGCGCGGCCGTGCCGGCCGTGGATATCGCCACCGGGTACACCTCGAAACGCAAGGCGTTCGGGCAGCCTGTGGCACAATTCCAGGGGGTGTCTTTTCAGGTGGCGGAAGCCGTGACCCTGCTGGATGCCTCCAGATCCATGATCTATACCACGGCCCGGGCCGTGGATGAAAAGATCCATGACAAGCAGATCCGGAGGATGGTGTCTGAATCCAAAAAATTTGTCACCGAATCCTGCCAGAAGGCAGTGCACAACGCCATGCAGGTCATGGGCGGCATCGGGTACACCAACATCTACCCGGTGGAACGGATCTTCAGGGACCTGCGCCTGGCATCCATCTGGACCGGCACCAATGAGGTGATGGCCATGATCATTGCCAATGAGTGGTACAAGGCCTACTGGAAAAACAAACCAGCCGGAAAAATCCGGGACATGGAACCGGATGCGGCGGAAGCCGCGGCAGCTGATGAAAAGATTTTTGAATGACCATCCATCCGGAGCGCATACAGCGGTTGAATGACACCCCGGCTAGAAAAGGGGATTACGTGCTGTACTGGATGCAGCAGTCCCAGCGGGCAGCCTGGAACCATGCCCTGGAATATGCTGTTGACCGGGCCAACCAGCTGGGCCTGCCCCTGGTGACCGGGTTCGGTCTCACTGATGCCTATCCCGAGGCCAACCTGCGGCATTACACCTTTATGCTGGAGGGCCTGGCGGAAACCACAACAGCGCTTGCAGACCGGGGCATCCAGCTGGTGGTGCAAAAAGGAACCCCGCCCGACGTGGCCCTGGACTTAGGGAAACAGGCCGCCCTGATCGTGTGTGACGCGGGATATCTGCGGCATCAGCGGCAATGGCGGCGCAAGGTGGCCCAAAATGCCGGATGTCCTGTCATCCAGGTGGAAACCGATGTGGTGGTGCCGGTGGCAGCGGCCTCGGACAAGGCGGAATATGCAGCCCGGACTATCCGGCCCAGACTCCACCGGGTTCTGGCCGATTTTCTGATGCCCCTGTCTGTCCGGGCGGTTAAAAAAACCTCATTGCACCTGTCTTTTCCCGGCCGGAACAGCCTGGACGTGCGGACCCCGGAAACCCTGGTGAACACCCTGTCACTGGACAACACCATACCGCCGGTATCCCGGTTTTTCCCCGGCGGCACCTGTCATGCAAAAAAACGGTTTCAGGCCTTTCTGGCAAATGGGCTGGAAAATTATGAAAAGCACGGCAACCAGCCCCAGACCGATGACATATCCCACATGGGTCCCTACCTGCATTTCGGCCAGATCTCTCCTTTATACCTGGCCATGGCTGTCATGAACGTGGATGCATCCCTTGCTGATGCCCGGGATGCCTTTTTGGAACAGCTGATCATCCGGCGGGAGCTGGCTGCCAATTTTGTCTATTATACCCCTGATTATGATCAGTTCGATACAATTCCCGGGTGGGCAAAAAAAACCCTGGCAGACCATGAAACCGATCCCAGAAAATTCATCTATACAGCGGATGAACTGGCACAGGCCAAAACCCATGACCCATACTGGAATGCGGCCATGATGGAGATGACACACACCGGGTTCATGCACAACTACATGCGCATGTACTGGGGCAAAAAAATCCTGGAATGGTCTTCCACCCCGAAGCAGGCGTATAAAACCACCCTGGCCCTGAACAACCGCTATTTTCTGGACGGCAGAGATCCCAACTCCTACACCGGCGTGGCCTGGCTCTACGGCATCCACGACCGGGCCTGGGCCGAACGGGGCATCTTCGGCAAGGTCCGGTACATGGCAGCTTCCGGTCTGGAGCGCAAATGCGACATCGCCGCCTATGTGGAC
>JAIPDY010000149.1 GCA_021737445.1 Desulfotignum sp. | reverse complement strand
CCATGGTCAGTTTTCTGCCGTTCAGGGTTGTGGACAGGTATCTGCCCAGCACCTGGGCTGCCTTGAGGTTGTGGGCACCATCCAGGATAATCAGCGGGTTTTGCCGGATCAATTCCAGGCGGCCGGGCCATCTGGCAGCTGCCAGGCCCTGTCTGGCAATTTCCGTGGTGAGGTTGTACCGGGGGCCGGTGTTTCTGGACGGGTTAAAAATCAGTTCACAGGCAGCCAGGGCCATGCCCAGGTTCTCTTTCTGGTGATCTCCGGGCAGGGGCGGGATCAGTTTATTGATGCGCAGATCCAGGCCCCGGTAGGTTAAAGAGGGGAAGCCCCGGTTTTTGCGGACAAAAAAATCGTGTTTGTATTGATAAAGGGCGGCTGATTTTTGTTTTGCAATCTCTTTGAGCACCCCGATGCCTGACGGCTGGGATACACTGGTGACCACCGGGATGCCCGGCTTGATTATGCCGCCTTTTTCCGTTGCCAGGGCCCGGATGGTGGAGCCCAGGTATTGGGTGTGTTCAATGGACAGATTGGTGATCACGCTTACAGCAGGCACAATGATATTGGTGGCATCAAACCGTCCGCCCATACCGGTTTCAATCACGGCCCAGTCCACCTGTGCTCTGCCAAAATGAAAAAAAGCCATGGCGGTTGCAATTTCAAAAAATGTGGCGTTTCTGTCTCCTGTATCGGCGGCATTTACTGCTTCATAGGCGGTCACCACATCAGCATCTGTGATCATCTGTCCGTCTATGCAGATGCGTTCGTTGAATTTGACCAGATGAGGGGATGTGTAAATACCGGTTTTAAACCCGGCTGCCGTCAGAATGGAGGCAATATAGGTGGCGGTGGATCCTTTGCCGTTGGTGCCGGCCACATGCACTGTGAGAAACTTTTTTTCAGGGTTGCCAAGCTCCTGCAGAATATGGCGGATGGTATCCAGCTCCAGCTTGATACCGAACCGGCCCAACCGATAAATTTTTTCAAGGCATTCCTGGTAAGTTACAGCCATTGTCAGCGCACAAAAATCCCGGCATTCCATGTTGCACAACCGGTCTGCCGGGATTGGTTAAATTGTTTATCTGCGTTTTCTGCGGGATTTGGAAGCTGCAATTCGTTGTCTTCGCATGGCTTCGCGCATTTTACGTCTTCTGTATTGACAGGGTTTTTCAAAATGTTTCTTCACTTTAAGCCGTTTGAAGAGACCATCGTTCTGGATCTTTTTCTTCAAAATTCTCAAAGCTTTTTCAACATCGTTGTCAATTACCGTGACAGTAATTTCTTTCAAAAAACATCGCCCCTTTCATGGTGGATTTAAATACACAAAATATTTATAACCTGGTTTTGTACCAAATTGCGATTGTGAATGCAAGTAAAACTTAAATTACAATTTGGACAGCAGCTCATCAGTGACATCTTTGAGCGGGGCTTCACCGGTCAGGGTGATATATTTTATGGTATCATCCTTTACCGTCAGGTTTTTAAAATAATAGGCTGCAGCAAGAGTGCCGGTGTCGGTGTCATAGTAAATGGAGTGGCGTTTGTCAATGGCTGCCTCATCCTGGTCATCTCCCCGGGCGCTCAATGCACCGCCGCAGACCCGGCATTTGTCTCCGTCCGGTTTGATGGCATCAATAAAGATATTGTTGGGATGGTTGTTGTCGTTTTCACACAGGCGGCGGCCCATGATGCGGTTTTTGGCCACCTGCCGGTCCAGGATCATCTCGATGACATAGGTGAGCTTCATGCCGGCTTCTTCCAGGGATGCATGCAGTTTTTCAGCCTGTACCCTGTTTCTGGGAAACCCGTCAAGCAGCCATCCCTGCTTGCAGTCATCTTTTTGCAGCCGGTCCAGGACCATGGGGATGGTGATCTCATCAGGCACCAGATCCCCTTTGTCAATGTATGCCTTTGCTTTTTTTCCCAGCTCTGTTCCGCCTTTTATGTTTTCTCTGAAAATGCCGCCGGATTCTATATGGGCAATGTTGAATTTGTCCTTGAGGATGGCGCCCTGGGTGCCTTTTCCGCTGCCGTTGGGTCCGAAAAATAAAATGTTCATGAAAACTCCTTTTTATCAGTTAATTATATTATTATACACATCCGGTGTAAAATCAAAACAACGGTTTCTACTTATATTAAGGTGCAGGGTTTTGTCAAGCCAAGGATGATGGCAACTATGCCCTATGAAAAACACTTATTGACACCCTGTTCCGGCTTAACTATAATTTAATTGCTGAATTTGTGGCCTCTGCAGACAAAAGGATTGATGATTGAAACAGATATGGCTTTTCACCATGGTTTTTTTCCTTCTATTTTCGGGAACTGGCCAGGCTCAGTTTGCAGGTATGATAAAAAACGTTTCAGGCAAAGTGGATATCCTCAGACAAAGCAAGCTTTATCCTGCCTGGATCGGGTTTCGACTGGAGGACAAGGATATTGTCATTACAGGCCCGGAGGGTTTTGCCGGAATGCTTTTCAAAGACGACACCGTTATCACCTTGGGCCCAGAGTCTGAATTCGAGATTGATACCTATATTTTTGAACCGCAGGATCAGGCGTATTATTTTCTTTTTTACATGGAAAAAGGATCAATGATTTATAATTCTGGGAAGGTGGGCAAGCTCTCACCCCAATCTGTCCATCTGGCGACCCCGAGTGCCGTGGTTGGTATTCGGGGTACCAGGTTTATCGTTGATTTAAAATGATTGATAAATTTACCATTCGTTTTCTGCTATTTTTCATGATCTTTCTCATTGCCTTTTCCTGCGGGCAGAAGCAGACCAAGGTTATCCTTTTGCCCCAGGAAAACGAACAGGTGGGTGCCGTTTCCCTGAACATTGGCGACCAGTCCGTTACCCTTGACAAACCCTATGCAGTCGGCCAGTCTGGAAAGATGGAAGTCCAGATGGCGGATCCTGAAGAGATCGAGAAAGAATATGGCGGCCTGTTCAAAGCTGAGCTGAAACGACCCAAAGAGCCTTCCCCTGAGCCTTCCCCCCCGAGATTAGAACAATTCACTATTTATTTTCAATCAAATTCGACTGAACTGGTTCCAAAATCAGAACATTTACCGGGCAAAATTATCAGTCTGCTTCGGCAGCTACCTCCTGCAAGGATTCGGATTGCGGGATATGCAGATACTGTGGGTACTGTTGAAAATAATATGGTTTTATCCCGGAAAAGAGCAAATCTGATAGCGGAGATCATCGCCACAAAAGATACAGGTCCTAATTTTATCGAAATTCGTGGATATGGTGAACACGGTCTTCAAGTTCCCACACCAGATGAAACCTCTGAAGAGAGGAACAGGCGGGTTACTGTTACCATTCTCCGTTAGACGTCCACAGCCATTTCATATTCATTCTGACGTCTTTATTGATTATTTGGATTAGTGCTTGAATGTCAAATGGAGAATTGGTATTAAAAGGCGGTGATTATTGATGGATAAATGCAGTTAAACATACCGGTCTGGTGAGGGGGAAACATGACAGAATTAATTGATGTCAGGGCAAGGGAAATCATTGACTCCAGGGGCAATCCCACAGTGGAGGTGGACGTGGTGCTGGCCTGCGGTGCCAGGGGCAGGGCAGCTGTGCCGTCAGGGGCTTCCACCGGCACAAGAGAGGCTCTGGAACTGCGGGATAACATGGAGAACCGGTTTCTGGGCAAAGGCGTGCTCAATGCCGTGGCCAATGTCAATGAGGTGATTGCACCGGAAATTATCGGATATGATGCCATGGACCAGGCCGGGCTGGACCGGACCATGATGGATATTGACGGCACGGAAAACAAATCCAGGCTGGGGGCCAATGCCATCCTGGGGGTTTCCATGGCTGCGGCCAGGGCTGCTGCCCAGGCCTGTGACCTGCCGCTGTACCAGCACCTGGGCGGGATCAATGCCAGGGTCATGCCGGTTCCCATGATGAATATCATCAACGGCGGTGCCCATGCCGGCAACAACCTGGATATCCAGGAGTTCATGATTCTGCCGTTTGGGGCACCCTCTTTTGTGGAGGCGGTGCGCATGGGAGCGGAAACCTTTCATCACCTGAAAAAAATTTTGAAGAAAAAAGGATTGACAGTCGGTGTCGGCGATGAAGGCGGGTTTGCACCTGATCTTGGATCCAATGAGCAGGCCATTGAGTATATTCTTTTGGCTATTGAATCCGCCGGTTACAGGCCTGGCAAGGATATCGCAATTGCCCTGGATGCTGCGGCATCAGAGTTTTACAAAGAGGGGAAATACCGGTTTCTGTCTGAAGGCAAAGATATGTCCGCCAGCGACCTGATCGATTATTATGAGGGATTGATGGAAAAATATCCCTTGTACTCCATTGAGGACGGCCTGGCAGAAGGTGACTGGGATGGCTGGGAACAGATGACCGACCGCCTGGGGGATCAGATTCAGATTGTGGGGGATGATATTTTTGTCACCAACCCGGATATTTTTAAAAAAGGCATTGAAGCCGGCATCGGCAATGCCATTCTCATCAAACTCAACCAGATCGGCACGGTGACCGAAACTTTGGATACCATTCAGATGGCCAAGGAATCGGGATATACCACGGTGATTTCCCACCGGTCCGGGGAGACCGAGGACACCTTTATTGCAGATCTGGCAGTGGGTGTGAATGCCGGGCAGATCAAACCCGGGTCCATGTCCAGAAGCGACCGGGTGGCCAAATACAATCAACTGATCCGGATCGAGGAAAGACTGGGGACTGGTGCCAGCTTTCCCAATAATATTTTTGTATAGCCAATTTACCTGCAGGTTTCACAGACCCGCAAAATTAAACCTGGGTGCATAACCAGCAAAACAGATCAGACACATGGGGGATTCATGGCGGAGAACACCAAATATATTTTTGTTACCGGTGGGGTATTGTCATCTCTGGGTAAAGGACTTGCGTCCGCAGCCATCGGCATGCTTCTGGAAAGCCGGGGGCTCACGGTCACCATTCAGAAGCTGGACCCTTATATCAATGTAGATCCCGGCACCATGAATCCCTTTCAGCACGGTGAGGTGTTTGTCACCGACGACGGTGCTGAAACCGACCTGGACCTGGGCCATTATGAGCGGTTTACCAATGCCAGGCTGGGCAAAAACAGCAACTTCACTACCGGCAAGATCTACCACCAGGTCATAACCAAGGAGCGCAAAGGCGAATACCTGGGGGGCACGGTTCAGGTGATCCCCCATATCACCGATGAGATCAAGCAGAGCATCTGTCTGGTGTCCCATGATGTGGATGTGGTGATCGTGGAGATAGGGGGGACCATCGGTGATATTGAATCGTTGCCTTTTCTGGAGGCTATCCGCCAGTTTAAGGCAGATGCAGGTGCCTCCAATGTGATTTACATCCACCTGACCCTGGTGCCCTATATCAAGACCGCCTGCGAGGTCAAGACCAAACCCACCCAGCACAGTGTCAAGGAGCTGCGCAGCATCGGTATTCAGCCTGATATCCTGCTGTGCCGGACCGAACATTACCTGTCCCAGGATATCAAGGACAAGATCGCGCTGTTTTGCAATGTGGAGCCGGATGCCGTGTTCACGGCCAAGGATGTGGACTGCATCTATGATGTGCCCCTGGTGTACAACAAGGAGGGCCTGGGCACCAAAATTTTAAAAAAGCTCAATATCTGGGCCAGGTCCCCCCGCCTGGATGAATGGCGGGAGATGGTGGAAAAGCTCAAAAATCCCAGGTTCTGTGTAAACATTGCCATTGTGGGTAAATATGTGGATCTCACAGAAAGCTACAAAAGCTTAAACGAGGCCCTGACCCACGGCGGGATCTCCAATGAGGCAAAGGTCAATCTCAAGTTTGTGGACTCCACAACCCTGACCGAGAAAAATGTGGTGGAGGTGCTGTCTGCCAGCGACGGCATCCTGGTGCCGGGCGGATTCGGCTCAAGGGGGATTGAGGGCAAGATCCTGGCTGCCAGGTATGCCAGGGAAAAAAAGGTCCCCTATTTTGGGATCTGTCTGGGCATGCACATGGCTGTGATCGAGGTGGCCAGAAACCTGGCCGGCATGGAAGATGCCAATGGCGAGGAGTTTGACCCGGATACCCCATATCCTGTGATCTATCTGATGAAAGAATGGTTTGACGCCCAGACCGGGCAGGTGGAAAAACGGGACGAGACCTCGGACAAGGGCGGTACCATGCGCCTGGGAGCCTATCCCTGCCGGCTGGTGCCTGATACATTTGCCCACAATGCCTACAGGCAGGACAATATTTCTGAGCGCCACCGCCACAGATATGAGTTCAACAACCTGTACAAGGAACGCCTGGAAAAAGCCGGCCTTATCATTTCCGGCACCTCTCCGGACCACGAACTGGTGGAGATAGTTGAACTTGCAGGCCATCCCTGGTACCTGGGGTGCCAGTTCCACCCGGAGTTCAAATCCAAACCCAGGGATCCCCACCCGCTGTTCAGGGCGTTTATCCGCGCGTCCCTGAAAAACGCCAAAAAATAAGGCCTCATACAGATGGAAACATCCCTTATTATCAAGAACCAGACCATCCGGCTCCAGGCCATGCTGTCAGAAGGCTCATCAGACCGGGCCGTGGTGATCACCCACCCCCACCCGCTTTATGGCGGAAACATGGATAACCCGGTGGTGATCCGGATCGCAGACAGTTTTGCGCAACAGGGATTTTCAACCCTGCGGTTTAACTTCAGGGGCACGGCCGGCAGCACCGGCATGTTTGACAACGGCCAGGGAGAGCAGACCGATGTGACAGCAGCCCTTCAATACCTGGAAAACCTGGGCATCAAAACCCTGGTTCTGGCCGGATACTCCTTTGGCGCCAGGGTCAACGCATCTGTTGTGGCGGGAGGATATCGCATAGCCGACCACATCATGGTTTCTCCGCCTGTGGGGTTCATGCCGTTTGACGATATTGCCGCACTGCCGTCCACCGGCCTGATTATCACGGGGCAGGATGATGAGATCGCCCCGCCGGACATGATCCAGGCCCATATCAACCGCTGGGGGATTGCTCCACGTTTTGACATCATTCCAGGCTGCGATCATTTCTATAGCGGCAGCCTTGCCCATCTAAAAGCCCGACTGTCCGGCTATCTTTCCTGAAATTTTCCCCCCTATCATTTTTTGATATTAAATTTGTTTGGTGTGTGAAATTCGGATATTGATTCTGATGAATAATTGCATTTAATCGGAAATTTCCGGAAATTTCCAATAAATATCGAAATTTATCTTGACATTACAGATATAGCAGGTCATATAAGATATATACCATGAATAGCAATACCTGTTATGGGTTGTTTTGGTCGGCAATAACCAGGTTTTTTGTATGAGGATATTTACAAACACTGAAGCAAACGGGGGGGAGGCAAATAAAGTGTTTAAATATTTGCAGGATACCGGAGTGAAGGGTAACAATCTCAAAAAAGTTCGTGTCAATTTGGGTCTAACGATAACTGAATTGTCTCGTCATGCAAATGTCAGCAGTAAAGTTATAAGCCAGACGGAAAGAGGCTTGATCGATCCCACCTCGGTGACCAAAAATAAAATTATCAATGGATTGAACATGGCAGGGGGCTCAACTTCAAAAAAATGGGAATTTTCTGACATCTTTCCCTATGAAGAAAGTTGAATGAATTTTGATGACCGATATCAAACCGATTTTAATGGATTTAATAAAAGGGGCCCATGATGTATAAAGAATTTTACATGATGCAGAAGGAGCCTTTTGACAGTCATCCCTCTCCGGAAGTGTTTTATAAATCTGAAACTCACCGCAACTGCTGGAATTATTTGATGCACGGCATCAAGGCAAATGAGCCGATTTTGCTGGTGGAGGGGGATTATGGTGCCGGCAAGACCCTTTTGTTCCTGAAACTGGTCACGCTGTTGAAAAGACACAAAAAA
>JAIPDY010000148.1 GCA_021737445.1 Desulfotignum sp. | reverse complement strand
CCGTGATGATCAGCCAGAAGGCAAAAAAAGCAAACGATCCCAGCCAGAACAGTCCCACAAAGTTGTGGACTTCCACAGCGGTTTCAAATCCCATGAGCGAATAAAGGCCGTGGACTTCAAACCCGGTAATCATCAGTATAATGATCATCAACGCTTGAGACCAGTGCCAGAGCCGTTCGAACCGGGTGTAAAGATAAACATTTATGATTTTTTTTTCAGTCATGGGTTACTCCTCTTTGCCGTTACGGGTGAAAAACCGGCCCAGTCCGTGGAGCATCACCCCGGCCAGGGCACCCAGTACCGCGATCATGCCGATGGTGTCCACCAGACCGAACCTGTCCCGGCCCGGCATGTAAATGCCGGTGATGCCGGCCAGGCGGGAAGTTCTACGCGTGTGGCACTGGGTGCAGTTAAGCGCCTTCTCTGCCGGAGCCACCATATGGGTGATGGGAAAGGCATAGGTGGTTTCTACATAGTCAAATTCACCGGAATAGGGCACATCCAGGGTCTGGTTCCCCCGGGTGATGGCATCGTTCATGTCAAAGGTGGTCCAGAATCCGTTGGGTCCGGAGAGCAGCGGTGCCACCAGCTGTTTGCTGATCTTGTCATAGGGCTGATTTCCCTTGTGGATCTTGAAGGGATGAATCCGCGCATTGGGGTCATCGGGTGTACCTAAGGGATGGCTCACCTCCACAATCTTCTGGGGATCGATTTTATCTTTTATGCCGATATTGTCAAATGATCCGTTGTACCAGAAATATTGGGGCACCACATTTTTGGCCCAGATGAAATTGCCTTTAATGGATTTGTAGACAGGTTTGCCGAACTCCCCTTTTTCCACATACGGCTTACCGTCTTTCATTTTGCCGGCTGTGGACCAGTCCCAGGACATTTTGGTGGGGTTGACCCGGGCAAATTCCGGGATATGACAGCTCTGACAGGCCACCTTGTCGGTGTGGTCGTTCATTTTGGTGCTGGCCTTGTGGGGGGTTGCGCTGTGGCAGGATTCACAGGTGATTTTGCTTGCCATGTCATCTTGGATCAGGCTCGTGCGTTCTGCCGCAGCAGGCCGGGTGTAGAGCCGTCCGGCAATGTGATGTTTCACCGTGGTGTGGCACCGGGTACAGGCAAAATCCGGCCCGTCCACTGCCATGTGCACATCCAGCATCCGGTTGGGGTTGGTCATGGATGTGTCCAGGTCCCCGTGTTTGACACCGTCGCCGCCCCCTCCTTTGAAGTGGCATTCTCCGCAGTTGCTGCGCTGTGGCAAAGTGATCGCTTTCACCGCCTGCCGGATCCCTTCGTGCAGTTCGTCAACGATCTCCACAAGGTCCGGGTCATCATCCCCTTCAAACGCAGCCAGGTCGGCAAAGGTCTCCTTGAAGGGGAATTTCTCTTTGCCGTGACAGGCCAGGCAGTTGACCTCGCCCTGGATACCGTTCCATCCGGCATGACAGGAGAGACACCCCTTGTCTTCCATGGCATTGCCGGAAATGCAAAAATTGTTTACGGCATGTCCGGCCTTGCCGTTCATGATGCCTTCTTTTTCCGAAGGCACTTTCCAGGTCCAGTGAATGGTCTCCTTGAACTGAATGGAGGCATCGGTGTGGCAGGAAAGGCATGCCTGGGTGATCTGGTCTCCGGATCTGAAATCCTGGTTCAGTATCTCAATTTTGGAATGATCCACCGTGGTCCAGTGTTTGTCTGCACGCACGGCCTGTTTGGCCAGTTTAATGCCCAGGGCCTCATCTTCCGCTGCATCGGCAACGGATGCGGAAGAGGGGCGTATGATGACCATCAGGGTCACAAAGAGCAGCGCCGCTGTCCACAAGAACCTTGCACAATTGCCATGGTTCGTCTGTTTCAGATTCAGGTATTTTCCCATAATGTCTCCAAAAAATGCTGTGACCGGATCTGTCCGGTAAACGGTCAGACCGCTTACCGGACATGGGTTAAAAATTATTTGCAGGTGGCCGGAGTGGGTGAGTCTGCGGCAAATTCGTAAAAGTAGGAATAGATATCTAAGATATCTTCGTCAGATGCGGCATCCCATTCCGGCTGGCATCCAAAGGCGGTAAAATCTTTTGACTCAAAAATGGTTTTCCACTCCGCCATTTTTTTGTCTGCCGGGCTCACCGTCGGGGTGGCGGAATCCACCTCGCCCCTTTCATGGCAGGCCTTGATCAGTTTTCGGTATGTGTATTTGCCTTTGCGTTTGTTGCCGTCCGGGCCGCCATCGGCATAGACAGCGGAAACCGATCCCAGGGTGAACAGAGCCAGAGTGAAAAAAATCATTATTTTCTTTAACATGAGTATATCTCCTTGCAGGCTGTTTGTCGATAAAATATCAAAATTGTAAAGATCAATGCCCTATTTGGGGGCTTTGATGGTATAAGTACCGTCTTCTTTGTAGCTGATCTGGGCTTCCACATAATACACATCGGTCAACGATTCTCTGACATCCTTGACCATGTAGTAGGCTTCCCCGCTTCTGGCACCGGTGGAGCAGACAAACACAACCGGTTTGTCCGCAGGCAGATCCGGTATTTTTGCTTCCAGGTTTTCCACCGGGATGTTCACGGCGGTCTTGAAATGCCCTTTGGCAAATTCATCCGGATCACGGGTGTCCACCAGCATGATGGATTCAGGATTGTCGTTCAGGATGGTTTTAAACCGCGCAAGATCGATGGAACCTTCCAGCTCACCTGCTTTCACGGCCACGGTATCGGCAGCCGCACCAAACTGTTTTTTCCATTCAGGATATCCTTGGGCAAACACGGATACATCCTTGTATCCCATCACCAGGGCTTTTGCCGCGCTTTTGTGGCTCAGGCGGCATTCAAGTCCGCCGCAGTAAAAGATAATGGGGGTTTCAAGGCTCCGGGGCAGCTTGCCGGACAGTTCGTCAAAATGGGAAAACGGAATACTGATGGCCGTGGGGATGTGGCCTTTGTCATATTTGGGTTTCTGGGGCCGGGCATCCACCACAAGGGTTTTGTTTTCCGCGATCCGGGCGGCCACATACTCAGCTGACACAGAAGCATAAGCCCCGGGCTGGTTCATCCATTCCGGAAACCCCTTGGCAAAAACCTTGATATTGGTGTAGCCGAGCTCTTGTGCTTTTCTGGCGGATTTGTGGCTCAATTTGCACTCCACACCTCCGCAGTAATAGATGAGCAGGGTGTTTTTGTCTTTGGGCAGAAGATCGGCTTTTTTGTCAAAGTCAGTGAACGGAATGCTTACCGCTCCCGGGATGTGCCCTTTGACATACATGGGTTTGTAAGGCCGTGCATCGATGATCATGACATTGTCTGGCATGGGAACCGTGACATGGGATATGACAAAATCCGCCTCCACGATATCATGGTACATCCAGGATTCATCAGCGCCGGCAGTCATGGTACCTCCCAGCAGCACCAGACAGGCGGCCATTGTGACAAGCATCTGTTTTACAGCATCTGTTTTCATGGTTTCTCCTAAAAATTGTAAATTCATGGTTTCTTTTAATCTTATCCAGGTGCGGTATGCTTACCGCATTGTATTTATGGTTTTATCTGTCCCTGAAGATTGCAACCCGCGTGCCATCAAAATATAAAAACACTGAAAATTGTACAACCGTTCATTTACAAGGGTTTTGAAAAGCGGCCGTTACAGTGCATCACCAGGTGACTGCGCACAAGTGTTGCCATATCGCTAATTGTATGTTAATGTGATTGTTAACAATGTTAACAGGAGATATACATGGATATTGGAAAACACTGGCGTGTGATTATTGAATCGGTCCAGGACGGAATTATTCTGGTGGACGAGACAGGTAATTTTATAGCTGCCAACCATTCAGCCCAGCTTATGACCGGGTATTCCGAAGATCAGCTCATCGGCCGGTCCTGCCGGATGCTCAATTGTACAGGATGTGAGATCACAGGGAGCGGAAAAGGAAAAAACTGGTGCATGCTGTTTTCCCAGGGCCGGGTCAGGGACAAGAAATGCATGATCACAGACAGCAGCAGACAGACCATTCCCATTGTCAAGACAGCCACGGTTCTTTACGATGACCGGGGTGAGATCATCGGGGCTGTGGAAACCCTCAAAGATATTTCAGAAAATATCAATTATAAAAATGAACTGGCTTCCATTAAACGTATTTATCACATTGATGACGGGTTCCACGGTATCATCGGCAGAACGCCGGTGATGCAGAATCTTTTTGAGCATATCCAGGGGGTTGCGCCTCTGGACACCCCTGTGATCATTTTGGGTGAAAGCGGCACAGGCAAGGAGATGGTGGCCAAGGCCCTGCACGAAACAGGAAGCCGGGCAGACAAGCCGTTTATAAAGGTTAACTGTGCCGCCCTAAGTGAAACAATTCTGGAAAGCGAACTGTTCGGGCATGTCAAAGGAGCGTATACAGGGGCCCAGTCTGACCGCATCGGCCGGTTTGAGGCAGCCCACCAGGGCACCATTTTCCTGGATGAAATCGGTGATATCCCTTTGTCGGTCCAGGTCAAGCTGCTGCGGGTCTTAGAGGAACAGATGATCCAGAGGGTAGGGGATAACCGGTCCATTCCCATTGATGTGCGCATCATCACGGCCACCAACAGGGATCTTGAAAAAATGATCCACATGGGAGAGTTTCGTGAGGATCTGTTTTTCCGGGTCAATGTGTTTCCGGTGATCTGCCCGCCGCTGCGCCAGCGAAAAGATGATATCACCTTGATTATTCAGCATTTCATCACTATTCTGGCTGAAAAAACCAAAAAAAATATTCTGGGGTTCACCCCCCAGGCCATGCGCATCATGGTATCCTATCCCTGGCCCGGAAATATCCGGGAGCTGCGCAATGCCGTGGAATACGCATTTGTGCTGTCCAAGGGAAAAAGCATCGGTGTGGAGCATCTGCCTGAAAAACTGCTGGCTCAAAATCCTGATACAGAGGCCCTGGTTGATAATTCTGTCCGGCAGCCGGCTGTTTATGATAAAATTGCTGTAAAACAATCGGAAAAAGCCGATCTGGTGGATGCGTTACAAAAGGCGGACGGCAACCAGACCCGGGCTGCACAGATTCTGGGGATATCCCGGGTAACCGTCTGGAAACGCATGAAAAAACACAGGATCTCCCTGAAACATGCAGATAAACAACAACTGTGAGAACTGGCATTATGTTTGCATTGGTTATGTTTCAATAAGCTGTAAAGACAAGTTCTGATATGCTCAAACAAAAGGATGCTGTTTTATGAAAAAGGAACATCTGTTTATTATTGTCCTGATTGCCATGGGTCTGGGTGGCGTGTTCTGGTTCACCGGCAGACAATCGGTGCAGATGGAACCGGCCACTGTCGGCAGCACTGCCCCGGCCCAGGTAACGGAAACGGTAACGCCCCGGGTAACGGACGGCACTGGTATCAACTGGGAAGATTACACCCCTGGCCTGGCCCAGGCCAGAAATCAGGACAAAAGCGTGTTTTTGTATTTTTATGCCCAGTGGTGCACCTATTGTACCAAATTGAAAAAGACCACATTTCTGGATGAAAGGGTACTGGCATACCTGGAGAAAAATTTTATCAGTATATCAGTGGATACAGATCAGAATCAGGCTCTGTCCCAGTCCTGGCAGGTAAAAGGGCTGCCCACCATGTGGTTTCTGACCCCTGAAGGGAATCGGATCAGCAGCCTTCCCGGGTATGTGGACGGCTCCCAGCTGTTTCAGATTCTCAGATATATTCATACCAAAAGCTATAGCTCCATGAGTTTTCAGGATTTTGTAAAACAATAAACCATAACCAAAAGAGATTGCCATGCGTTCAACAATTTCAAGACGACATTTTTTAAAATCTTCTTTTTTTGCCGCCGGAACAGCCATTGCCGGCACTGGTGCAGCTGATGCAGCAGCAGGCATGTCTGATGCAAATAACGAACCCCTGGTCACCCTGATAGATATCAGTCGGTGCATCGGGTGTGAAGAGTGTGTATATGCATGCAAAGATGCCAATGCCCATAAATTTGCCGATCCCCGGAAACCCTTTCCCAGGATGTATCCGGACCGGGTCCCTGTGGAGGACTGGTCAGACAAAAGAGATGTCACAGATCGGCTGACCCCCTATAACTGGCTGTATATCCAGTATGCCACGGCTGTCAAGGACGGCCAGGAGCTGACCCTGACCATTCCCCGGCGCTGTATGCACTGCCAGAACCCGCCCTGCGTAAAGCTGTGCCCCTGGGGGGCTGCCAAACAGGAAACAAACGGGTTGTCCCGCATCGATTCACAGATCTGCCTGGGGGGCTCCAAATGTAAAAAAGTCTGCCCCTGGGATATCCCCCAGCGCCAGACCGGGGTAGGGCTTTACCTGGATATTTTGCCTTCCTTTGCTGGCAACGGGGTGATGTACAAGTGTGACCGGTGTTACCAGAAACTTGAAAAAGGGGAACAGCCGGCCTGTATTGAGGCCTGTCCTGAACAGGTTCAGACCATCGGCAGGCGGTCTGACATGATCAAAAAAGCGCATGAACTGGCCAAAGAGATGGACGGCCATATTTACGGCCTGGATGAAAACGGGGGAACCAATACGATTTATGTGTCTCCGGTTCCTTTTGACCAGCTGGTATATGATACGGGCAAGGGAAAACCCCATCTCAAAGAGGTAAAAGACACCATGGCAGACGGATCCAACCTTGCTTTGGCCATGGTAATTGCCCCGGTGGCAGGTGCTGCAGCGGCAGTTGGAAAATTTTACAAATACATGAAAGAGGAGGCCTGATGTTTTACCACTTTAAAAGCCGGCGCACGGCATACGGCCTGATACTTTTTTTCATCGCCCTGTCAGGCTTTGCCCAGATGCCCATATTCAAACGCTATTATATCGCTGATATCCCGGGGCTGGGATGGCTGGCCCAATTTTATGTCACCCATGTGATCCACTATGGAATGGCTGCCCTGCTTCTGGGATTGGGCATGTACGTGGCCGTGGATTATTTTTTAGCCCACCGGAGCAGCAGCAGCAAATCCGGGACCATAAACCGGGCCTCCCGGCTGACCCTTTCCGCACAGGTGAAAATCATATCGCTTGCCGGTCTGATCCTCACGGGCTGTTTCATGGTAATAAAAAATCTGTCCGAAGTATATTACCCCCACGGGGTGATCATCGGCCTGGATCTGCTGCACCTGCTTTTCGGCATGGTGCTGCTGGGCGCCACAGCCTATACCTGGATCCGCCGCAGAACCTGGATCAGATGACACGGCCGGGGGATGCTGCCGCATGTTAACGGTAACGCTGTAAGGATGCTGCCTCCGGTGGGGTTGCCCAGGCACACTGATTTTCAAAATTGCTTTACCCGACAGTAAATATCTGATATGAAATTACGTCAGATATGGGCGATAATCAGAATCCGGATCTATTTCATTTCGCTTGATATCCAGATAGTTGATGGTGAAAAGGATCTTTATTATGAAAGCTAAAGAACTGGATAAAATATTTGACAGTGGTGAAGACATAACTTCTCATTTGGATCTTTCCACCAAAACAAGACCTGGATTAAAGCAAAGACGGGTTAATGTTGATTTTCCTGACTGGATAATTGAATCACTGGATCGTGAGGCAAGCCGGATTGGCGTTACAAGACAATCAATCATCAAAGTCTGGATCGCTGAAAGAATCAAAGAAGAAGTTGGCAGCAGTTAAATTAAATCCCCAAAGCCGCTTCTTTTTTTAAAAGTATCGGAAATGCAAATTGTGGCGGAAGGTTGGGCTGAGGCGTTTTCCCCTGTTGCATTTTCAAATCTCTTTTACTATACAGGGATACGATGTTGTTTCCCCATCGGTTTCAATCCCTGTAACCGACAGAGCGGAGCTATTTTCCTCGCCCCCCCTTATAGATCCAGGGGGCTTCTGGCCTCTTTGACTGTTTTTGATGCAATGGTATGGGTATAGATCATGGTGGTTCTGATATTTTTGTGC
>JAIPDY010000147.1 GCA_021737445.1 Desulfotignum sp. | reverse complement strand
CCCTGAAACCGCCATGCCCAGCATATCTTCGAGCATTTTTTTGCTCATATCCAGGTCTTGGGCCAGCTCTTTTGGGGTCATTTGTGAACACAGCCGGTGCCCATATCCATGGGATGCCACTTCATGGCCCCTTTGTGCTATTTTTTGCACCAGGTCCGGGCATTTTTGGGCCACCCACCCTAAGACAAAAAAGGTGGCTTTGGGGCCAAAGTCAAAAGAATCCAGCAGATCCAGAATCAGGTCTGTATTTTTTTGAACCCGCAGTTCCCGCTGGTGCCAGGTGGAGGCAGGAATCTGTGACTTGAGGTTCTCCACCTGGAACCAGTCCTCTACATCAAAGGTCAGCAGGATGGAAGGCTTCTCTGCCGATGCCGTGGTATTCAAACCCAAATTCCGCCACCTCTTCAGGATCATACTGGTTTCTGCCGTCAAAAATGATCTTCTGGTTTAAAAGTTGTCCCATGCGCTTGAAATCAGGGCGGCGGAAGGTTTTCCATTCCGTCACCAGGATCATGGCATCCGCGTTTTCTAATGCCTGGTACTGGTCGTTTGCCAAAACCAGGCGGCCGCTTTCCAGCCATTCTTGGGGCAGTTCTCTGGCAGCCTGTGCCATGGCCACCGGATCATAGGCGTATACTGTTGCATTGGCACAGATCAGATCCTTTAAGAGCATAAGTGATGCAGCTTCTCTCATGTCATCGGTGCCGGGTTTGAATGCCAGTCCCCAGAGTGCAAAGCATCTGCCGCTCAGATCAGTACCGAACCGGATCGTAATTTTTGATCCCAGCACCATTTTCTGATGATTGTTCCGGTTTTCCACAGCTGCCAGAACTAAAGGGTCAACCCCGGTATCTTTTGATGTTTTGATCAATGCCTTGACATCCTTTGGAAAACATGATCCCCCATACCCGCACCCGGGATAGATAAACGAATACCCGATGCGGGTATCAGACCCGATCCCCTTTCTGACATTTTCCACATCAACACCTAACTGTTCACAGATGTTGGCTATTTCGTTCATAAAGGATATCTTGGTGGCCAGCATGGCATTGGCGGCATATTTGGTCATCTCCGCATCCCTGACATTCATGAGGATCATCTTGTCCCGGTTCATGGAAAACGGTGCATAAAGCCGGCTCATGATTTTTGCGGCCCTTTTTGAATTGGCCCCCACAATGATCCGGTCCGGCTTGAGAAAATCATTTATGGCGGCCCCCTCCTTGAGAAATTCCGGGTTGGACACCACATCAAACGCAAGATCAGATCCCCGGCGGTCAAGTTCTTTTTGTATCACTTTTGCCACCTTGTCTGCCGTGCCCACCGGCACTGTGGATTTGTCCACGACCACCGCATAATCGTTCATGTGCTGTCCGATCTGCCCTGCCACCTTCAGCACATACTGCAAGTCAGCTGATCCGTCTTCGCCCGGAGGTGTGCCCACGGCAATGACAAAAATCTGGCAGTCTGCTGCCGCCTGAATCAGATTGGATGAAAAAACCAGTGTACCGTCTGCCATGTTTTCCTGTACCAGTTTTTCAAGGCCGGGCTCATAAATGGGCAGCACCCCTTTTTTCAGGTTGTTGATCTTTTCTGTGTCAATGTCCACACAGGTGACATGGCTGCCCATTTCCGCAAAACAGGCCCCTGTGACAAGTCCCACATACCCGGTTCCGATGATTGTCAATTTCATGCGTGTTTTCCTGTCTGTTTGTTTTCAATGGTGAGTTCAATGATAAATACCAGATATACCAGTACCAGGGCGGCCCCGAAAATGATCAGCCCGGACATGTCATGGAGAAATCCATGGGCGGTTTCAGGGTTGATCCATACCGCCATGGCAGCAGTGATGGTCAGCCGGATCACATTGACGGCCACGGCAATGGGAATTGCTGACAAAAAAAGGATCCATTTTTTTACAACACAAAGAGGGGCCAGAAATGCGCAGATGCCGGTCAAGGCCAGCAGGGAGGTCAGAGAGCGCAGGCCTGAACAGGCATCCACCACCTCCAGCGATGTGGTAGCCAGGTGCAGGATGTTGCCTTCCCGGAATACCGGGATCCCGATCAATGCGATCATCTGTGCAGACAGTTTGGCTGCCAGCAGCTGAAGCGGGAATGCCACCTGGTTCCACAGAATAGCTGGAATGGGAATCATCATCATCAGATAAGCCACCGGAATCAGCATGGCCTTAAACATGGGGATTCCCAGCGCGTAAATGATGATACCTGACAGGGTGATCACCATGGAAAACCGCATCATAAACAGTTCCGCCCCGATATTTGCCGCCACATGGACCAAAAGCCCCAGTATGATGATCCCCAGGCCGATCCGGGAAGGCTGGTTGGGAATCTGCCTGAGCTGATCCTTTTTATACCAGACCATGTAAAGGGAGATCACCGGGATCAGGAATCCATGGGAAAAATTAGGGTCTGAAGACCAGTCCGACACCAGGCCCGAAAGGGTGCGGAAAAACAACAATATAAAACCTGTGGCGATCAGGCCGGCCTGGATCCGGAAACGAAGGGATCTGTCTGTTATATTCATGGCATCACGAAGGGATATAGTTATCCAGCAAAGGTTTGAGTTGACCGGCAAATTCTTTGAGCAGCAGGACCGCTTGCTGCCGGCTGTTTTTTACCGGGGTGATCAGCCGGACAAAGGAACCGTCGGTGCGGTTGCGGAATATGGCATCTGTCACCAGCCAGATCTTCTGCATATATTCGGATGCGATGATTCTGCCCCTGGAATGAAACCAGTAGAGCACCATCTGGTACTGATCCCCTCTTTTCAAAACCAGTGAGGCTACTTTATAAGGCTGTCCGGTTTCAGAATCTGTCAGAATTTCCCGGCCGGTTTCCACAATGTTCCACCCGGCTCCGGGCATGCAGTTTCTGGGAGAATGGATCAGATCCCCTTTGCGCTGGCTCTGGTAAAATCCGATATACAGGTTGACAAACCGGTCCGGGGGCCGGGTGAAATCCGACAGCACATAATCCTCCACCCCCAGCACATTGAAGATCTCATCATCCAGTGCCCCTCTTTTTCCCTGCCAGGGGCCGATCCGGTCTGGAAAATCATTGAATGATCTGACCGGCGGCATATCTTCGGTGCGGCTGGTGAGCATCACCACCCCGTGGGCTGCTGCCAGAAGTGCCACCACCAAGATGAGTCTGATCCATGACATGGCTATCGCTCCCATCTGAACAACCGGTCTTCCAGGGCCTGCCTGGAAGGGTCGGCTGACATTGTCACCGGGGTTTCAGGAACCATATCAACCTTTAAAAAAAGGCGGTTGTCAGTGTAGTCCTCCCGAAAGGCACCTGTGGTGTTAAAATCGGTAAATGCATAACTGAGATCAAGATACAGCCATTTCAAGGGCTGCCATGACAGGCCCGCACCCAGTATCACCCGGGTGTCCTCTCTGTCTGCTTCGGTTTCCTGGTACTCATCGCGCCTAAAAGCGGCAGAAAAGCTGGATGTAACCTGTTTGAACAGGTGATGATGCAACTGCGCCCCAGCCTGGTAATAGGTGGTGAATCCCAGGCTGGCTGCCTGGTCACCGGCAGCGGCATACCCGCTGGTGCCGGTAAGAGAAAGGCTGGTTCTGGGACTGAAGCGCAATATTTTATAGGCATTGATATCCAGAAAAGGATCCACTGAATCACCGGCATTGCTGCTCCAGTCATGAAACAGTGCCCCCGCACCCAGAGATATGCCGGCATCTTCTGTGACCTGCCAGTCAAACCCCACAGAAGGATGAAAGACATGGTGGGTAAGATCCTGTGTTTCTGAATAGGAATGCCGGTATTTCACATAGGTATCAAAAGTTTTGGAAACGGTTTTTATGAACCTGACATCTCCGGACAGGGTCCTGGTATAGTCAAGGGTATCATCGAACTCCCGGTCCTCATAGGACAGGTTTGTATCCATGCCGTGTTTGGGTGTAAACCAGTACGATATATATCCGGCAGGCTGATACCGGGCATAGGCATCTGGATCCGGGGTGTCATACACGTCAAATTCATATAAAAATGTGACCCGCATATGGTTTTTGGGGCCATACCGGTGAAACACCCCTGCCCGGGTGGTGTTGCGTGTGTGCTCTTTGTAGTCACCGGTGCGGGACTGGCGGTCAAACCGGTCTGTATACTGATGGCCATAGGTGAGGCGGGTGCTTTTTTCAGCCCGGGTTGTCCCGGAAAAAAAGGCTTTGTGGTTTCTGGATTCCCCTTCAAGGTTATCTGAATCTCCTTCATAAACAAGGCCATACGTAAGGTCTGTATGGCGAGTGGGTGTTATTTCACCATCCAGTTGCACAAAATGGCTGATCCGGTCCCGTTCATCCAGATTCTTATAATCTTTGTATTCCGGAGAATAGCTCAGGTAAAGGCGGTGTTTTTTTTCCAGAAACCCTGCAGAAAACCCCAGCGCATAGGTGGTGATAAATTCTTCCTGCTTATTGGTGCGGGTGGAAAAAAAATTATCCTGATATTCCTGTGTAAATGACAAAACCGGCATAACCTGAAAAACAGCTCTGGCATATACCGGTCCTGCAGCAATCAGCAGTGCCGTCAGAATCGGCAGGATTACCCGGCAAACAACTGTGTTATGACGCGGTAAAAAAAAATTCATGGTTTTGTTGTATCAGGGAACAATAATGATATCATCGGCTTGCAACTGGATATCCTTGTTCAACTGGCCTTTTACAATATCATTATAATCAATTTTAAACATCTGCATTTTGTTGTTGTTCTGCCGGTACACCAGGATACGGTCCTTGGATGCCCATTCGGTGAACCCTTTTGCCAGGGCAAAGGCCTGCATCACGGTCAGCTTTTTCACCAGAGGATATTCCCCGATCTCCTGCACTTCCCCCAGGATATAATACCGCTGACTCACAGGGTTCACAAGGGTCACGGTAACAAGAGGTGCTTCCACAAATCTGGACAGCTGGGACTGGATCATGTTTTTAAGTGCCACTGTGGTTTTGCCCTGGGCAGGGATATCATCGAGCAATGGAAAGGTGATTTTACCATCGCTGCGGACCTGTACCGCATCAAGGGAAAGATCCGGTTCTTTCCAGGTGTGGATGCTGAGCACATCCCCGATCCCGATTGCATAATCAGGACCGGCAGATTCTGGTAAATTTTGTTGTGCACCCGGCTCAGCTGCTCCACACAGCAAAATCAGACCTGCAAGTCCAATGGCTGTCAATCTTGTAAGTCCATGCATAGCTCCGCCCTTTCGATTCCATTTTGCAAAATGGTCTCAATTTTAAGTTGCTTTTGCCTTTTTAGTACCCCCCTGTGTTACAGGGGCTTTTTTCGGAAACTAACCGTTTTAATAGACATCTGAGGGCATATGCCGCATCTGACACGTCACAGCGCTACCCCCTTGTGTAACCATAGTGTTTATACCGGTAATCTGAAACAGGTTGTTTTTTTGAAAAATTTTTTATCACGCCCAGTATTTTTTCTTTTCCATAAATATCGATGATGTCTTCGACCTCTTTTTTTCTGGTTTTGCCATAACGGATAACAATAATGATCCCGTCTACGATTCTTGCTATGGCATTGGTCTCTGAAGTGATATAGGGGGGCGGTGTATCGATGATCACATACCGGTCGCTGTACCTGGATTTAACCTCATGGAGCAGAATCCGCATCTGTTCCGATGACAGCAGTTCAGATGGATTGGGTGGTATGGTGCCGGCCGGCAGCAGGGTCAGCTTGCTGATAAAGGTTTTTTTGAGCAGAGAGGACAAAGGTATGGCCCGGGAAAGATGATCGCTCAAGCCCTGCCCCTCCCCGGTATCAAACATTTGATGAAGACAGGGCGCCCGCAGGTCACAATCCATGAGCAGGACATATTCATCAATACTTTTGGCAATACTTACCGCCAGATTGGCTGAAACAAAGGATTTGCCTTCATCCGGAGACGGGCTGGTTATCATGATGGTCCGGGGAGGTGTCCCTTTTTCAGGAAACAAAATATTGTTTTTGAGCAGCCTGAACTGCTCTGCTTCCAGAGAATGGGGTTTCAACAACGTGATTATTGACGGATGTATGTTTTCAGGCAGATCCGGCTCAGCAGCTGCTGCTGCATCAGGTTGCCGTCCGGCAGCAGGTCCTTTCACAAAATCCAGGCGTGATTCTGATGGTTTTTTTTCAAAAACAAAGGGGGGTTCAACCTGAAGCTGAGCTACCTGGTTACCCTTGGAACCGGTATCCTGTCTTGATTTTTCCAGGGCATCAGATATTTTTCCCATATCAGCGCAGCCTTCCTATAAATTTAAAAAAATTTTAACGGAATTGATGGTTCTGTCCAGTCCCTTTGCATGAAGCACCGCAAAAGCCATAAAAAAAAACGCTGCATAAATGGTGCATCCAACAAACGCTGTGATTTCAATCCATTTTCTGGTTTTTGTCCTGTGGGCCTGTAACTGGGGAATTGTGGCAAGAATTGTGAGTTCAAGTTCATCTTCGATCTGTTCATCCCGCCTCAGGGATGTATCAAAAAATTCCAGCAGAAATATTATGCCGGCGGCCAAACCTATCCCGGCTGCCACAGACAGGAAAAAATATTTTTTAACATCAGGAGAGATCGGTTTTTCAGGCATTTTGGCATGGTCAAGTATTCTGAACTGTTCTCCCTTCTGTTTTTTTTCCATGTTCACGGAAAGCTCTGCTTCCAGTTTTCGATCAAGCAGTGAATTGTAAATATCTCTGATATTGGCATAATCGCGCTGCAAAGACTGCAGTTCAAGCTCCCTTGCCGGAGTTTCTTCCACCCTTTCCTGATAAACCGCCATTTTTTTTTCAATTTCAGCAATTTCAAAAGTTGTTTTTCGAATATCGTTTTTTATCTGATCCCTGGACAGTTCCAGACGTTGAAGCTGGGGATCGTTTTGGGGCAAACCATCATCCGCAGGCTGTTTTTTGGCAGTTTGCGCATGCTGTTCCTTTGCCACAAGCTGTTCCAGATTTTCTATAATCTTTGCAAGTTTTTTGACATCTGGGTGCTGTTTTGTGTACACGGTTAACAACTGGTCATATTCCTGCCTGGCCAGATACAGTTTTTCCTGGGTTTCAGTGCCAAAAAAATCTTTTTTCCCCTCTGGCCCGGCTGAAATGGCCTGTGATGATTCTTTGGTTTGATTCTTAATATCATCTATCTGGGATTCCACCAGGGCCAGAGAGTTTTTTGCCTCCCTGAGATTGGCATGCTTGTCTGCCATCTGCTGCTGAAGCCGGTCCAGGGTCCGCAGATTGGTTTCCAGTTCATCAGGAAGTCCCCCTAAGTATCTGCTCCGGTATTCTGACAGTTTTTGCTCCATTTCCTCCAGACGTGTGCGGGTTTTTTCCAGTTCAGAATCCAGAAATTCACTGGTACCCACGGCCTGGGCTTCTCTTACCTTGAGGTTTTCATCCATGAAGTAGCTGGCAAGGGTATTGGTAATGCGCATGACACGCTGGGGATCGCTGCCTCTGAATCTGATGGAAAATGCCTCTGTTCCGTGCCTGGCCTGTTCAATTTTAACCTCCACCCGGCTGCGCATCTGAAAAACCTTGTCTTCCATGTACATGTCAGGCCTGTCTTTGTATAATCCAAACTGGTCTATGATCTTTTCAAGGTTGCTGCGGCTCAGGATCTGCTGGGAAATGGTATTTATCCGCTGATTAATGCTTGAGGTTACCACTGATCTGACATACTCGGTGGGGACACTCTGCTGCTGAACAAGGATAAGGGTGGATGCCTGGTAGATTTTCCGTGCGGTCAGGGTCAAAACCAACCCCAGGGTCAGGGTGATACAAAGCGGTATGACAATTAACCATCTTCTTCTGAAAATTATTTCCAGAACCTGATCTGGCTTGATCTGCATTGGAGGTTGAAACGCATCTGCCATTAAATATTACCACCTGCTGAAAACACACTGATAAAAGTGCTGTAAATAATTAATCTCTCCT
>JAIPDY010000146.1 GCA_021737445.1 Desulfotignum sp. | reverse complement strand
ATCAGGTTTTCTGCGCTGTGAAGGACATCTTCCATGTTTTCTGTGCCCTCGTTTCCATCGGTCTGGATCAGCATAGGGGTGGTCAACTGGATCACATCCATGGGGTTCATCTTTTTGGGCAGGCTTTTTAAAAGCGGCAGCAGGTTTTCGGGCAGCCGGCGTTTCTGTTTCAGGCCGGTATCAAAATCAGCCAGCTCCTGGCTGCCCGGGAGCCGTTCATACAGCAGCAGAAAGCAGACCTCTTCAAACGTGGCATTGCTGGCCAGGTCTTCAATCCTATAACCGCGATAAATCAGTTTGCCTTCCTTGCCCCGGACATCACATATTTTTGAACTGGCCACATCCACGCCGCGAAGACCGGTATTCAAAACAGGAGCGCATTCGTCGTTCATGGGTCTCTCCTTTAAAAAAAATTAGAAAATTTTTTCAGGGGGCCGTCTTTCCGGGACATATTCCACCCGGGCCTCATGGTTGTGAACCGCTTTGGAAACATAAAGCCCGCAATAACAGGCCCCGAACTCTTCCAGATCCGGCTCCCGGTATACACAGGGGCAGATGATGTCTTTGTCTTTTTCTCTGTCTGCACAGGCCAGGCGGCACGGACAGGCCATGTACCCGTACCGGTCCTTATTCAAAAGCAAAGATTCCAGAAGTTCAAAAACCAGATCCTTGTCCTTGTTAAAATAGATCCCTTTGGCTTCCTGTGATTTTTTCAATGCCTGGTAAAGCTGTTCCACTTTCATTGTTCAATCCCCAATGCCGCTTTAATTTCTTTTTCCTTGTACCCGACGATGACCGTATTATTGATCTTGATGGTGGGAAAGGAACACCTTGGGTTCAGTTCCTTGATGTCGGCGATAATGGCTTTTCTTTCTTCGCCTTCCAGGTCGTCCACTTCCACATAATTATATTCCACATTGCAGTCATTTAATAATTTTTTGGTGGATTTGCAATGGCTGCAAGTGCTCAAAGCATAGAGTATGGGCTTTTCTGTGGTCATTGATGGCTCCTTTGATGGTGTCAAGGTTGCTTGTGTGAACCAGAACCGGGTTTGACCTTGATTTAAACTGGTTCTGTTTTTTGCATCTAAATATATTTTGCATTTTTTGTGCCGGTTTGGCAAGGAGCAATTTATTTGGCTGTCCGGCTGCCAGGTCAAAAGACCCGTGTCGGGCGGCATACATCCAGGACTTTGGCCTGTGGATTTTTGCTTTCAAATGCCAGCAGAGAATGATACATTCGGATAAATAAACCAGGTAACAAAAAAATCTGGAATCATTTATGGGACAGGACATCACCATTCTTATCGGCGGTGCCGCAGGACAGGGAATCCAGACCATCGGATCTCTTCTGGCATCAGGGCTTTTCATATTCAGTTATGATAATTTTGGATCGAGGATCCGGGGAGGGCACAGCTTCCATCTGCTGCGTGTGGCTGATCAGCCGTTGACCGGCCCCAGCCCTTTTCCCGATATTCTGGAAACCGATGGATCTGGAAAAGATACACAACTGTATCAAAGCGATACATATCAACGATACAAATTTACCAGTGACGGAATCTCGCCCCGGATTCATCTCTGCACACCGGCCGGTCTGGTGCGGGTGGCCGGTAATGCCACGGGTCAGCTGGGCACACTGATCAGATCCCTCACCGGGATAAAACCTTTTTTACTTGTGGCCAAATATGACGTCCGGACCATTTTTCCGGCATATATCTCAGAAGCCGGGCATGATCCGTCAGATTTTGACTCATCAGATGCGATCTCCACCGGCCTGATCTTTGCATGGACAACCCCTATTAACACATCTTGAAGGAGGAGATATGGGAACTGTATTGATTGTGTATGCAACCCGGTCTGAAGAGACCAAGGCCATTGCCGACATTATCGGCGAGGGAATCCGGATATCGGGTCATAACGCAGATATCAAACGGGTAAATGAGATAAAAGGTGAAGCGGATTTAAAAGGGTATGACGCCTGTATTTTCGGATCTTCAACCTATCACGGGGAGATGATCACCTCCATGAAGCAGATGCTGTTTCTGGCTGAGCGGGCCGAGCTGGCCGGCAAACCGGGCGGATCTTTCGGGTCCTACGGCTGGAGCGGTGAAGCTGCCGGCCGGATTTTTGATACCATGGCACATATTTTTAAAATGAACATGGTGCCGGCCGGCCCGCTGATGCTCAAAGCCGCCTGGGTGGGGGGCGGCATCAAGGCGGCCCAGGAATATGGAAAAAACATTGCCGCAATGATACTGTCACCGGCGTGAAAAGGAGGGCTATGAACATGCAGACCATTATTGTTGCCTGCTCCGGGTGCAAAACAAAGAACCGGGTTCCGCTGTCACGCCTGAAAGAGCGCCCCATATGCGGCAAATGCGGCGAAACCCTTTTGCTGGACTCCCTTGGAAAACCTGTGACTGTTTCAGATGCCACCTTTCACCAGGAGGTCATGACTTCGACCCTGCCGGTGCTGGTGGATTGCTGGGCGCCCTGGTGCGGCCCCTGCCGGGCTGTGGGGCCGGTCATGGACGCTCTGGCAAAAAAGTACCAGGGCCGGTTAAAGGTGGCCAAACTGAACCTGGATGAAAACCCTGGCACCGGGTCACGGTTTGCCATCTCCTCTGTTCCCACCATGCTGCTGGTGAAGAACGCAAAAGTGGTGGATACCCTGGTGGGGGCAATGCCTAAAGAACAGATAGAAGCCGCAGTTGCAAAAATTCTCTGAGCCTGTCAAGCCCTTAAAAAATCCGGGACGGTTGATTGCTGGCACGGTAGTTGCTTTCTTGTAAGGTAACTATTGCTTAAATTAAAAAAGTGCTCACGCAATCAACCGGTTCAGGAGGGATGGGCCATGTATAACACATCAACAGTCAATAGCTGTCGCAAATCAGGGCAGATAAAAAAAGCAGCCCCTTTTTACGGGGCATTGAAATCAAAAAATGAAATTTACTTTCAAATCGCTTCAGTATTCAAGGCAGTAACCCGGGATGAGACCCGGCTGACCCATGAGTGGATGCACCGGATTTTAATGTCTTCTCTTCCAGAAAATACTGGAAAAACAGTTTCAAATGGCTTATAACTTATAAACAGTACTGAGTCAGAACGGCCCCGATTCTCCCTGCGGGCCCGATTAACAGTTACAGTCAACCACAAACACTTTAAAGGAGTTAAAAATGGCAGAAAAAATGGGTATTTACAAATGCGAAAAATGCGGCAATATCGTGCAGGTCCTTCATGGTGAACAGCCCCCGGTCACCTGCTGCGGCAAGCCCATGGAACGGCTGGTGGAAAATACTGTGGATGCGGCTGTGGAAAAACATGTGCCGGTGGTGGAAAAAATTGAAGGCGGCTATAAGGTCAAGATCGGCAGTGTGCCGCATCCCATGACCGGTGAACATTATATCCAATGGATCGAGCTGGCCAGTGAAGACAACATGTTTGTCCAGCGGCAGATGCTGACCCCGGACAGTGAACCAGAAGCTGTTTTTAAAACCGATGCTGAAAAAGTGGTGGCCAGGGAATACTGCAACCTGCACGGCCTGTGGAAAGCATGATACCCGGCATGTAATTTTTGTATGAACACCCATGCTGAGAAAAGGGCACAACAAACCATGAAAGAAACGGGTAACCGTTGGGTCCTGAATTTAAAAAGCCCCTGGAAAAGCTGTCACGGTTTTCCAGGGGCTTTTAGTTTATCTGTTGCGGGTTTATGGGGATAGTTTTTCCTTCAGGGCTTTTGCCAGGGTAACACCCAGATCAAAGCAGCGTTCCAGATCGGACTCATCCGGCACATAAACCACCTTGACCCCGCCATCAACAATCTGCCACTTCATTTCCTCAAACTCTTTATTCAATATTTTTACTGCTTCTCCGCTCCAGCCATAGGAGCCGAATGCAGCTGCGATTTTGTTCTGGGGGCGCAGCCCCTTGATATAGGTTAAAACATCTGCGATCACAGGAAAAATGCCGTTGTTGAGGGTGGGGGATCCCACGGCCACGGCCCCGGCACCCATTACCTCGGTCATGATGTCTGACCGGTGCCATTTGCGGGTATTCATGAGCCGGACGCCTACGTCTTCAGACTCAATCCCGCTGGTGACAGCCCGGGCCATTTTGGTGGTGCTTTCCCACATGGAGTCAAATATGACCAAAGCTTTTTTTCCGGGTTGCTGTCTGGACCACCGGTCATAGGCGGTAATGATCTTTGACGGGTTCTTTCGCCAGATAATGCCGTGATCCGGGCAGATCATGCGGATATCCAGGTTCATTTTTGCCACATCCGCCAGCAGGGCCTGAACCCGGGGGGAGAAATGCAGCAGGATATTGGCATAATATTTTCTGGCGTGGGGCATGATTTCATCCCCGATCTCATCATCAAAAAATTTGTCTCCGGCATAGTGCTGGCCGAACGCATCACTGGAAAACAGAATTTTTTCATCCGGCATCCAGGTGAACATGGAATCAGGCCAGTGGAGCATTCTGGTTTCCAGAAAGGAAAAGGTCCGGTTTCCCAGGGTCACGGTATCCCCGGATCCCACCACCTGAAAATTATATTCCCGGTTGAAATGGCTTTTCAGGTTCTGGGCCCCCATTTTGGAACAATACAGGGGCTTGTCTTCTCCGATTTTGTGCATGATTTTTGGGATGGATCCGGAATGGTCCATTTCCGTGTGGTTGCTGATCACAGCATCAATTTTTTTGGGATCTATTATGCGGTTGATATTTGACAGCAGCTCATCGCTGAAATTGGATTTCACCGTGTCAATGAGGATGTTTTTCTCCCCGGTTACCAGAAACGCATTGTAGGTGGTGCCCTCAGGGATATAATACCCGTGAAAATCCCTGATGTCCCAGTCCCGGCATCCCACCGAATAAAGCTTGTCAGCTATTTGAATAGGTTTGAACATGACACCTCCGGTTATTCCACTTTTTCAAAATATTCCTGTTCTGCGCCGCAAAGGGGGCACACCCAGGAGTCAGGCAGGTCTTCCCAGGCAGTACCTGGCTCAATACCGTTGTCCATGTCGCCTTCAGTCGGGTCATACACATATCCGCACGGGCATTCATATTTATCCATTTTACTCCTCCGTTCATTAAAGATTTAGGTTTTCAGGTTGTCTTTCAGCCTGCCGGTCCATTACCCGGGATCATTTCAGGCTTGTTAAACCTGTTACATAGTCTGCAAAGAGTGTGCCTGAAAACATAACACGCAAATGATAAAAAAGGTTTTCACTTTGACAGGTATTATTATAATATACCCTGGGTAAAATCAATGAATCATTTGGAAAAGTAGGCGGCATGCGGGTATTTATCAAAAAATCAAAAATCGATGTCGCGGTGGACCAATTGTTTGCCTGGCATGCCAGAGATGGTGCCATTCAGCGGCTGACTCCGCCCTGGGCGCCGCTGAAGTTCAAGTGGCGGAAGGGTGACGGGATCAGCAAAGGGGTGCGTGCGGGGTTTGACATGCGGGTTTTTGGCATTCCCATGACCTGGGAGGCCGAGCACATCGATTATTGTGAAAACCGGATGTTCAAGGACAAGCAGACCAAAGGGCCGTTTGCACAATGGGAGCATACTCATCTGTTTTTTCCGGATGGAGAAAACCGGTCTGTCATGGTGGATCAGGTGGCATATCAGCTGCCGATGGGATGGTTGAGCCGGCCGTTTTACAGAGCGGTGCACCAGGAACTGGGCCGTATATTTGACTTTCGGCACCGGGTGCTGGCGAACGATCTCACGCGGTTTGCGGGCAAAGACAGCCCCATGCGTATTCTGGTGTCCGGGGCATCCGGCACCATCGGATCTGCCCTGGTGCCTTTTCTGCGTACCCGTGGCCATGAGGTGATCCGCCTGGTGCGCCACACAAAAAACCTGGCAGCAGATGAGGTGTTCTGGAACCCGTATAAAGATATCCTGGACATGAGAGCGGTTGGCCCTGTGGATGCGGTCATCAATCTTAACGGAGTGGATATTTCCCGAAAAAAATGGACCGAAAAACAGAAACAGAAGATCATGGATTCCCGGATACAGCCCACCCGGCTGCTGGCACAAAAAATAACGGGTCTTGCGCGCAAACCTTCTGTGTTTATTAGTTCATCTGCCATCGGTTTTTACGGGGAAGGGCAGGATGCGGTTCTTTCTGAAGCATCTGCCATGGGTGATTCGTTTATATCACAGGTCTGCCACCGATGGGAGCAGGCGTCGTTACCGGCTGCTGATGCCGGTATCCGCACAGTGCAGCTGCGCATTGGCATAGTGCTCACCCCGGCAGGCGGTGCCCTGGCCCGGATGATGCCGGCTTTTATGGCAGGGTGCGGGGCAAGGCTTGGCTCCGGACACCAGTACATGAGCTGGATCAGCATGGATGATACCCTGGAAGGGATTTTTCATATTCTTAAAAAGCCGGTGGTCCACGGCCCGGTGAACCTGACCGCCCCCGGAGCTGTGACCAACCGGAAATTTACCCATACGCTGGGCCGGGTGTTGTCCCGGCCGGCTTTTTTTGTGATTCCCCGGGGGGGCGCCGCTCTCCTCTGGGGAGATATGGGAAAGCAAACCCTGATGACCAGTGCCAGGGTTATGCCCCGAAAACTGCTGAAAAGCGGATTTATCTTTCAGCACCACACCCTGGAACCGGCTCTCAGGCACCTGCTTGGCCGGTGTAACCCATGACCTTAAAAAAAATGGATATGTTATTATGTCTGTACGGCTCAAGTTTTTATTTTCATTTTTGATGATAACCGCACTGATTTTTGGATTTATTCATATCTATTTTCCGCTGCAAAATTACAGCTTTGAGCGGTTGCACATATTTTTATTCAACCTGTGCACTGGCGGCTCTATTCTGCTTTATTACACCCAGGGGAAAAAGCCGGTGTCCAACACAGTAAGGCTTTTTTTTGCAGGCTCTATGCTCTATGCAATCTCCGCATTTTTAAAACTGTATTCCGTGACCCTTGTGGTGTCTTTTTTTTTGTGCCTGCTGGTGGAAAAAGACCGGGTGAGTGAGTTTTCCTGGTTTCCCAGGGCATTTTTTCAAAAACATGTGCCTGTGTCACAAAAATTTCACCAGGCATCTTTGCTGTGTTTGTCCACCGGCATCGGCATGGCCTCTGCCGTGATTTTGAACAATGAATATTTTCACTGGGTATACATGGAAAAACTGGTGCTGAACACCTTTTTTCTGGGGTTTTCATTTCCCTTGTCTTTGATCACGTTGTCTTTGGTGTTTTCCATGCTCAAAAATATTGAAGGTTCCGGGTATAAGGTGTTTATGGAGCTGTGCTTCTGGACCATCACCCTGGGGGTGATCATTTTTTTTGTGTTTATCCTGCTGGAGCGGTTCATTCCTCAGATTTTTGTGACATCTGCTCTGTTTTTTGCCGTGGTGGTGGTGTTTTGTCTGTATTACACCTTTGCCAAATCCATGCAGCAGAAAATGTTTCTGACTTCGGGCATCGGATTTTTGATTGTCACCGCCATTACCGGGATCGCCTATATATTTTTCCAGATGTCGGAAGGGTATGATCCTCAAAAAACCAAATGGCTTTTGCACCTGCATGTGTTCGCCTCTCTGTACGGCTGGAATCTGTGCGGCCTGGCAGTTATCTGCAGGTTTAATGATTTTCCCATCCAGCTGCATTCTTCCACGGTGATTTTCATCCACTGGCTTACCGCCATTGTCCTGGCACCCTTAGGGGTATTTTACGGGTGGTTTGCCATTCTGGCCATTATCGGGTATTCTTTTATTACACTTGTTTTGTTTTTCAGCGGTAATCATACCAAAAAGGTGGCTTTGTGAGCAGCACCCGGGACAATGTCAGGCGGTTTTTCGAGCAGTTCAAACCCAATGCCAAAGTATTGGTGATTATCAATGCGGATCCGTATGCCATTGGTTCGGCCATGGCAGTCAAGCGCCTGTTGTGGCGCAGGGTGTCTGAAGTGGCCATCGCCCATTTCAACCGCATCAGCCGACCGGATAATCTGGCATTG
>JAIPDY010000145.1 GCA_021737445.1 Desulfotignum sp. | reverse complement strand
CAGGTTCGAACTGGTGCGGCAGGCACAGGGAACGGGGATCAGCTGGATGTGGTCCCCCAGGTTAAGGGGCCCGGCTGCCAGGGCTGCCGAACGCTGGCAGGCCAGAACGACTACCCGGTCCTTCTGGACCTGGTCTGCCACCTGGTCCGTGGAAAAGGTTTCAGATGTAATGGCAAAGGCCGGGCAGTTGGCCACACACAGGTGACAGCCGAAACAGTCGTCCGCCACAATTTCCGGGCGGGCCTTGTCATTGAGGAGAATGGCATGGTGGGGGCAGATGCGCAGGCAGGTGAGACACTGGGCGCATTTTTTCTGGCTTACTTCCACCCCGTGATCCGGGGCAGGGCCGGAAAAATCCAGGTCTGCCATAATGGCGTTCAGTTCTGCTGCAAGATCTGTGTCATCCACCTCGTCATGGCAGGTGCCGGCAAAATAGATCCCTTTTCTGGGGCTTTTGGTCAGCCGGTGCCGGACATTGGGGGACTGGAGAAACCCTTCTGTGTCCTGTTTTTGCTTCAAAAGACCGGCAATCTGTCCAAAATCGGTGCCCGGCACCGGAGCAGACAAAATGACCAGGGCATTACAGGATACTGTGACGGTAATGCCGGGCAGGGTGGCTTCATCAAGGGTCAGGTCAAATCCGGTGTCTGTTTTTTGGATCTGGATATCCGCCGGGGTGTTGACCCGCAGAAACCGTACCCCTGCCTTGCGGGCCCGGTCATACAATTGCTGGCCTGCGGCCCCGTGCACCAGCATTTTGTTCATGATCACGGTAATCTGTCTGCCGGCATGTTGTGCAGCCATGGCAGATGTCAGGGCCAGGCGCGCTCCTGTTTTAAATTCCGGGCCGGTGTAATCCAGCAGGATGGCACTGGTATCCGGCAGCTGGTCCGCCGGGATTTTGGCAAAATCCTCCAGGGTAATGGCCTTGGCCAAAGGTTCTTGTCCGGCCACTGTTTTATATCCCGGTTCAGGCGCGGCAATGATGGCCCGGCAGGTCATGGATTTGCGCCTGCCTGCCTGCTCATACCAGACCGTGAAGCAGCCGGCAGCCCCGTCCACGCCCAGGATTCTGTCCGGATTCAGAAGATTCACCCCGGCAGGGGCGGTGCCCTGCCCGAAGCAGAAGGCTTTGTGGCCGTTATCTGCAAGGGTCTGTGCGATTGTCGCGGCCTGTGGGCCGTCCCCCCATACCAGGACATCAGGGACGTCAGCAGGCACCTGTTTCAATTCCGCAAGAACCCTGGCTGCGGCAATCCGGCCTTCCTGCCTGGATCCCAGGATGTCTTTGGGTCCGGCTGCGCACCCGGCCACATGGATGCCGTCAGGTAAAACCGCATCCTGTGTATTGAAAAATCCCCAGAGGTTGGGAGTGATACCCAGCCGGGATGTGAGATGTCCCAGTTCCGGGGACGGGGCCATGCCCACGGACAGCACCACCAGGTCAAAAGACCGGGCAATCCTGGACCGGGTGCCTGGATCCTCGGTGACCATACGCATCCGGCCCGTTTCCCTGTCTTCCAGTATTTCCGCCGGCACCCCCTGGACCATCTCGATTCCGGCAGACAGATCAGCTGCCAGGCACCTTGTTTCCTTGCCTATGGTCTGCAGATCCATGTGAAACAAGGTGATGGCGGCATCCGGCAGGAGATGCAGCAGTTTTCGGGTATGCCGCAAAGAGATCTTACAGCAGACCTGGGAGCAGAAATCACGCTGCAGCTGCCGGTTTCTGGAGCCTACGCACTGGATGAAGGCGATCTTTGGGGCAGGGGTGTTTCCCAGAAAATCGGTCAGGGTGTCTGTTTTGAGCATCTGGTTCAGCTGTGCTGTGGTGATGATCCTGTCATGTTCTGTGAAATGAAGACCCGGGAGCAGGGAGGGGATGGGATCAAACGGTGAAAACCCGGTGGCCATAATGATCCTGGCTGCCGGGATTTTCTCTCCTGAGGTCAGACGGATGTCAAATCCCTGCCCGGTTTTTTCAAGGGTATCCAGGGTGGTATTCAGGTGTACACAAATGTTCGGGTGAAGGGCTGTCTGGTGTGCCATGTCCTGGGCCAGGCAGGCCCCGCAGTGCCGGCAGACATCAGTGGCCATGCAGGCCCAGGATGCGGCATGGCCGCCCAGCCGGTCTGCGGCTTCAACAAGGTGTACTGTTATATCCCGGTCCCCCAGGGTTCTGGCGGCTGCCATGCCGGCAACCCCGCCCCCAAGGACCAGAACGCTGTCAAAAGAAGGTGTCATATATGCCTCCAAAGAATCATCTGGAAAATTCAACCGTTTTTTAAACAGCAGTCTTACCACATTCCCGGATGAAAAAAAACGGTTTTAAAATCTGCTAATAAACCAGTTCAAAAAGGTCATGTTTTACGGCTTTTTTGTCAAAGGTGAGAATGGATCTTTTGATCCTCCCCAGACATTGCTCTGATCTTTTCAGCGGCTGTGCTTTTAAATATAAATTGGATATGATATCCAGTGAAACATGAACACCTGGATCACCAAAAACGGCATACAAATTCACCGGATCATCTGTCTGTATGCCAATGTGTATATGGTGACCGGCCATGGACACTGTCTTCTGGTAGATACCGGCCCTGTGGCATTTCAGAAATTTCTGGCAAGGCAGTTGCGCAGGATGGACATCTATCGCATCCACGGGGTGATCCTCACCCATACCCATTATGACCATGCCGGCAATGCCGCGTTTTTGCAAAAAAATTTTGGAAGCAGGATCATGGTGCACCCGGCAGAGGCCGGATATCTTAAAAAAGGGCTGTCTTCTGTGCCCGGGGGCATCACCGCTTTTGCACAGGTCATGGAGCGGCTGGCATCCGGCATTGAGCCAAAAATGCTGGAATTTCCCCCGTGCGAGCCTGATAAACTGCCGGTTTCAGAATTCAATAAACCGTTTTTTGACATGCTGGTCACTGTCATGGCAACCCCCGGACATTCTCCCGGTTCGGTGAGTGTGGTGGTGGACCGGGAAGTCGCTCTGGTAGGGGACTGCATGTTCGGTGTGGTCCCCGGCAAAATCCTGCCGCCCTTTGGGGATGATGTCAGTCAGATAATTTCCTCCTGGCAGCAGCTGCTGGCCACCGGGTGTGACATCTTTCTTCCCGGCCATGGTTTCGGTGTGTCCGGACCAGCGGTTGAAAAAAACATTCTGTCCCTGAGCTCCTGACAGCAACAGGGTGAAAACGTGACAGGTTCATGATGGATAGGGCCAAGGACGGCTCAGGCAGGTTTGTTTTCCGGCACTATCCATTCTTTTTTGCGGTATGCCTGGTCCTGGCTTTTTGCGATCAGACTCCCCGTGTCTTCATTGATCACCGTGATGTCATACACGGAGGTACGCCGGCCTTTGTGGACTTCCCGGGCTTCAGCCACCAGGCGGTCACCGGGAAAACTGGGCTTTAAAAAACAGATGCTCACATTCAGGGCCACGGCCACCCGGCCATGGGAATTGCAGGCAGCTGCAAACGCCATGTCACTGATGGAAAATATCACCCCGCCGTGGGTGGTGCCGTGGAAATTGGTCATGGCATCGGTGATGGTCAAGAAGACCCGGCTGTGGCCCGGGGCAGGGATTTCCACCCTGGCCCCCAGATGGCCGGCAAAGGCATCTTTTTGGATATGGGCAATAATTTTCGGGTCGCAAGGGTTGTTTATCATGGCTGCTGATCCTGTTCCGGGATTTTTGTTCATTTTTTTACTGTTCCCTGGCAGGTTTTTTTAAAAAAAGGGAAAACACCATCCCGCAAAGGGAGATGGCCCCTGCCACCAGAAACGGGGTGGTCAAAGAGTGGGTGGTATCAGCCAGATATCCCCCCAGGGCCGGGCCGATGGACTGGCCGATGCCAAAAAAAAGGGTGATGAACCCCAGGGCTGCCGGGGCAAATCTGGGTCCGGCAAAATCCCCGGCTGCCGCCGCCATGATGGTGGGGATACTCCATGCGGTAAGACCGAACAATATAGCTGAGATAAAAAATCCGGCTTCCACTTTGACCAGGGCATACACCAGATAGGATGTTCCCAGAACCAGGTAGGCAAGGGCTGCGCCCCTGCCTCTTCCGATCCTGTCGGAAATACTGCCCCAGATCACGCCGCAGAAGATGCTCAGCCCCCCGACCATGGCCCATAATCCCCCTGCCCAGGCTTGGGTATATCCCATTTCATTCACCAGGTAAGCGGCAAAAAACACCATGTAAATGATGTAAGACATGCCGTAAAAAAAATAGACCACCCCGAGAAACCACAGGGATTTCATCTTATAGACACTGCCCCAGTCCAGGGAGGATACTTTGGCTGCCGGTTTTGTGCTGTCCGGAATTTCTTTTTGCCCTACCGGCAAAAGGCCTTTGTCGGCCGGCTGATTGCGCAGAAACAATCCCACCAGTACCGCCACCGCAAGCACCAGTGTTCCCAGGATATACCAGGAATACCGCCACCCGTCGGCGTTATAGGATTTCAAAATAAAGGGTACTATCAGGCCTGACAGGAGGGTGCCCAGACCGATCCCCCCGGATACGATACCGGTGGCGAATCCGCGTTTTTTTATGGCAAACCAGGCCGATCCCAGGGCCATGGCCGGCACATAGGCGGCCCCATTGCCAAGACCTGTGAAAAGCCGCATGGCAAAGGCAAACCCGAATGATTGGGCAAGTCCCGTGAGGATCATGGTCACACCCATGAGGGCCAGTGCTGCCGTGATAACTGCTCTTGTGCCGAACCTGGCAGCCAGGAATCCGCCGATAATGGCCATGGACAGGTACCCGATGAAATTGCCCGTGCCCAGAAGGCCCAGCTGGGTGTAGTCAAAGGAAAGTCCGTCTTTCATGGCCGGCAACAGAAGGGTATAGGCCATCCGGCCGAACCCGTGGGCTGCCACTGTTGTCATCAATCCCATGAAAATGACGATCCATCCATAGTGCAGTTTTTTCTCCATGGGGATCTCCTTTTTGCATCAGGGTAAGTCAAATGATACGTTTTTATCCAGGCTGTCAGATATATTCCCTACCATTCTTATGCCTGCATATGCAATTGTTTTTCCATCCAGCTGCCCGGTAAAATTATCCCCCTGGTGAAGGGGCATCCTGAAAGCCAACAATACTGCCTTTTCAGGCCATTGTCCCGTTACCAGCCTGTATGGGGGTTGATTTTTTCTGGCGAACGATATATTGCTTGGGCCGGTTTTGCGAATTTGCAGGCCATTGTAAATTAAGGAAAAATACCATGTCCTATATTCTTCTGTATCTTGCCCTGGGGTCGGTGGCAGGGGTTCTGGCCGGGCTGCTGGGGATCGGCGGGGGGCTTGTGATTGTGCCTATGCTGACATTTGTTTTCACAGGCCAGGGCGTTGCCCATGCACATATTCTGCATCTTGCTCTGGGAACTTCTCTGGCCAGCATTATGTTTACGTCCATTTCCAGTCTCAGGTCCCACCATAAACGCGGTGCCGTCATCTGGCCTGTGGTTTTCAGGATCACACCGGGCATACTTTTCGGCACTTTTCTGGGCACCTGGATAGCATCAGGGCTGTCCACCAATTTTTTAAAAGGATTTTTTGCACTGTTTTTGTTTTATGCGGCCACCCAGATGCTGCTGGGCATAAAACCCGCTCCTGCCCGGGAAATTCCCGGCACTGCCGGCATATTCAGTGCCGGCAGTATCATAGGCATCTTTTCCAGCCTTGTGGGTATCGGGGGCGGCACCCTGTCTGTGCCGTTTCTCATGTGGTGCAACACCCTGGTTCACAAGGCCATAGGGACTTCTGCCGCCATCGGTTTTCCCATTGCAGTGGCCGGGGCCCTGGGGTATATTGTAAATGGACTCGGCACAGACGGCCTGCCCCCCTGGAGCCTGGGCTTTGTGCATCTGGGGGCCCTGGCGGGGATTTCTGCCGCCAGTGTATGCACCGCCCCTCTGGGGGCCAGGCTTGCCCATGCACTGCCTGTGGACAGGCTGAAAAAAATTTTTGCCGCACTGCTCTATGTGGTAGGGGTGCGGATGGTGGTTTCCATATGGTACCTGCAATAGTGCAGGAACCGGCCCGTGCCCAGCTGGACTATCCCAAGCCTGTGTATCCAGCTGTCAGCGCAGCAGCCAGGATAACAAGGGTGATCACAAGGGCCATGGGTTCCCTTAAAGGGTGGCGGCAGATCAACACCAGGGGGAAAAAGAAAATACCGGCGAAAAATCCGCAGAAAAACCCGAACACATGGGCCCATACATCGGTGTTTTCGCCATGGCTCAAGAATGCCATCAGGGTGGCACCGGCAATGAGCGGCATGATCCTGTCCCGTTTGCGCAAGGGGCCTTTTTGCATCATCTGAAAGGCAGACAGCCCGCCCGCAGCCCCCATGACAGCGGTGGAAGCTCCTATGGACAACAGGGCATTGCCATGGAACCCTGCATTGATCAAATTTCCGCAGGTGCCGGCAAACAACAGGAAAAACGGCCCGGTGCCGTATCCGGACAACCGGATCACAGGTCCGGCAAACAGGAGAATGCCGGCCAGATTTCCTAAGAGATGGGCGGTGTCTGAATGCAGAAACAGTGCGGTGACGGCCCGGAAGGTTTCCCCCTGGCAAATGAACATGGATGAGGCACCATAGGCCAGGATATGGTCCCACCGGGTGCCGGTCATGTCAATGCCCATGTGGATGGCTGCCAGCAGGCCCATGATGACAAAGGCGGCCGGGGTCGCAAAACCGGAAGGCCCGGCCGGAAGAGCCGACGGTTGGGTTTTCCCGGAGTGGTTTTCTCTGAAATAGGCGGCCACATGGGATCTGGCTGCTGCTGCCTGTTCAGGGGAGGTCAGGATATCTATTCCCCGGGCGCTGAAAGACTTGTGGGCGGAAATGTTCTGGGAAGCCAGTATCAGCAGGATCAGATCAGCGGATGCAGCTGACCGGCCCGCAAAAATGCGTTTCAATTTATCCTGTTTTTGTGGTAAGGGCGTATACATGACCAACAGTCTATCTTAAGTTCAGGAGAAATAAAACCATGCAGATTATACGTTTCAGAACAAAGGACAACCAATTGTGTCTGGGAAAAGATTATGACGGTGCCACCGCATCAATGCTGGAAGGGGATGTGTATACCGGGGTTACGGATACCGGCAGGCGGGTGGATGTGGCAAAAATCGAAGCACCGGTGAAACCTGCCGCCATTTTCTGTATCGGGCTCAATTACCGGGGCCATGCAAAAGAAACCGGCATGGACCTTCCCCGGTATCCGGTGGTGTTCATGAAAAATCCCGGTGCGGTAATCCCGCACAACAGTGATATCGTGATTCCTTTTTCATGCCTGGAAAAACCGGAAGTTGATTATGAAGCGGAACTGGGGGTGGTGATGGGCCGATCCGCCAAAAATGTGTCTGAAGCCGAGGCTCTGGACTATGTGCTGGGATATACCTGTGCCAATGATGTGTCAGCCCGGCGGTGGCAGAAACATGCCGGCGGCGGCCAGTGGGTCCGGGGAAAAAGCTTTGATACTTTCTGCCCTTTGGGACCGGTTCTGGTGACATCTGATGAGATCCCGGATCCCCAGAATCTGGCCATTGAAAGTGTGCTCAACGGGCAGACCATGCAGAAAAGCAATACCAGGGACATGATTTTTTCGGTTGCCGCCCTGATTTCTTTTTTGTCCCAGTCCACAACGCTGGCACCAGGCACCCTGATTCTCACAGGTACTCCTGAAGGGGTGGGGTTTGCCAGAAAACCTCCGGTATATCTGATGCCCGGAGACCATCTTCAAACACGGATCCAGGGGATCGGCACTCTGGAAAATCCTGTGGCTGCGGAAAAATAACCATTTGAAATGTATCATTTATTCAAGGCCATCACGCACCCAACTGAAAAAACCAATCCCCTGGAATCTGGTGGGCTGTCTAAAACCGGCCGCAGCCGGAGCCTTTAACGCCGCCATATTGGTTCTGGCCCTGGGCATATCCCTGGCCGCTTCCGGGGCAGTTGCCTCTGCCATAGCCTTTGTGATATCCCTGGCCCATGCCCTGGCC
>JAIPDY010000144.1 GCA_021737445.1 Desulfotignum sp. | reverse complement strand
AAAAAAACAAAGGAGAAATGGATGAGCACTGAAATTTTAGCCCCCATGCCCGGCACCATCATCGATGTCATGGTTTCCCCCGGAGATGCGGTTGTGGAAGGCCAGGAACTGGTTATTTTAGAGGCCATGAAAATGGAAAACCCCATCGTTGCAACGGCTGACGGGACTGTCAAGGAAGTGGCCGTGAACGTGGATGACAAGGTGGCCACCAGCCAGGTCATGGTGATCATCGAATAATTTTTCAGGGCAAAGTGCTGTTTTTTTTTCTGTGTGCGCTTTGCCCTGTTTTTTTTCTGAGTTCTGTAATTTTTCATCTGGCTTTTCCAGGCATTCTGCACATAACCATCTGAATATTCATAAATTTTTAATTTCCAGGCTTGTTCCGCAGTATAAAACGCTGTTTTATTTCGTATAAAATAGAAAGAAAGAAACCCCTTTGTCAAGATATTTTTTAATCATATTTTTAATCACATTTTTTCTTGACAAACCCACCTATTTTTTGGTTAGGTAAATCGTTATATGAAACAATGTTTTAATGGATAAAACAAAACAGCGAGTATTTCTGCACCCGTGAGTGAAAAAACAGCATCTGCAAAAACCGCCGGCAGCAAAAAGCGCAATGCCATTGAAAAGGCCATGGAAATTTTGCTCAAGTTCCAGGATGTCAAGGCCAGCTGGGGCATTCGGGAACTGTCCACTGAACTGGAATTTTCCCCGGCCACGGTGCAGCGGATCCTGTCCGTTCTCAAAACTTATGGGTTTGTGCGCCAGGATGACCGGACCCGGCAGTATTTTGTGGGCAATATTTTTTACCGGTTTCTGGAAAACCTGAACCACGCCAACAACCTTCCGGGCATCGGCCGGCAGTTCATGGAAAAGGTTGCCATAAAAACCCGTGAGACCGTGTACCTGAACATCATCCAGGGAAACCTGCGCATCTGCATCGACACCATCGAATCCCCCAAAGCCCTCAAGGCGGGCATGCCCATCGGCAACCAGTCCCCTCTGTATGCCGGGGCCTCTGCCAAATGCCTTCTGGCCTTTTCCAGCGCGGCATTCCAGAAGGAATATTTTGACGCTGTCGCCCCCAGACCGCTGACAGATGCCACCATTGTGGATCCCAATGCCCTGGCTGCGGAACTTGCAAAAATTCAGGTCCGGGGGTATGCCGTGAGCCTGGGAGAGCGCACCCCGGGCCTGGGCTCTGTGAGTGCCCCGGTGTTTGACTATAAGGGAGAGATCCTGGCCAGCCTGAGCCTGGCCGTACCGGAAATCAGGACCCGGGACAAAGCGCATTTTTCCCACTGTATTACCATATTGACGGATGCGGCCCGGGCCTTTTCTCTGGCCATGGGCCAGCCTGTCACCCAGCTGAATTCAACCCGTCATCAATTAACCGTTTAATTAATTTAATTTTTTAAGGAGAAACCATGGATTTTACACTTCCCAAAGAGCTTCAGATGATTCAAAAGGAAATCAGAAATTTTGCCAAAAAACAGATCGAACCCTATGCGGATGAATGGGATGAAAAACACTATCTTCCCATCAAAGAAGCGATGCGGCCCCTGGGAAGGGATCTGGGATGTTTTGGGACTGTCATTCCCGAAGAGTACGGCGGAGAAGGCATGGAGGATGGTTTTCTGGCAGCTATGATCATCACCGAAGAGCTGGCCCGGGTATCTTCCTCTCTGCGGGTTCAGGTGAACATGCAGATGCTGGGATGCGCCTACACCATCTATAAGTACGGCAACGAAGAAGTGCGCAAAAAATATGTGGAAAAATTGTGCACTGCCGAATACATCGGCGGGTTTGGAATCACAGAACCGGATGCAGGATCCGATGTCATGGCCATGGCATCCACGGCAGAAGACAAAGGGGATCACTGGCTGATCAACGGTTCCAAGACCTGGATCTCCAACGCCAATGTGGCGGACTGCCTGCTCTATTATGCCTATACTGACAAAGCTGCCGGTTCCAAGGGCCTGTCCGCCTTTGTCATCGAGCCCAAAAATTTTGACGGCATCAAAACATCTTCTCTGGAAAAACTGGGGTCCCATTCTTCTCCCACGGGTGAGCTGTTTTTAGACAATGTCAAGGTACCCAAGGAAAACCTTCTGGGCAAACCCGGTGACGGCGCCAAGATCGTATTTTCCTCTTTGAACCAGACCCGGCTGTCTGCTGCGGCCGGCGGTGTGGGCCTGGCCCAGGCCTGCCTGGATGCAGCCATCAAATACTGCAACGACAGAAAACAGTTCGGAAAAAAAATCGGTGAGTTCCAGATGAACCAGGACATGATCGCCCAGATGGCCGCGGAAATCGAAGCAGCCCGCCTGGTAGTGTACAAGGCGGCTGCAGCCAAGGACAAAGGGCAGCTCAACAACGGCCTGGATGTGGCCATGGCCAAATACCTGGCCGGTGAAGCAGCCACCAAAGCCTCCAACTTTGCCATGCGCATCCTGGGCGCCTATGGGTACTCCACAGAATATCCCGTGGCCCGCTTTTACAGGGATGCCCCCACCTATTCCATGGTGGAAGGCTCTGCCAACATCTGCAAATGGATCATTGCCCTGGACCAGCTGGGATTCAGGAAAGCCAACCGGTAAAGGAGGGCACAATGGACCCCAAAGATATTGCGAAAAAAACCGGGGAGACGGCCAAGCTCTACTTTTCCACGGTCAAGGACAAAGACAAGCCCTACAACCTGTGGCGGTTCTTTGACAAAGACCTGGCCCGCGACATGTCGTTGTACATCACCGGCCAGATGTATGCCAGAGAAAAAATTCCCCACACCACAAGGCAGCTTATCACCGTGGCGGCCCTGACCGTGCTGTCCAAGCCCGAGGAGCTGGCCCTGCACATCCATGCAGCCCTGAATGTGGGATGCTCAAAAGAGGAGATAGCAGAGGTGATTTTCCAGACCAGCATCTACGGCGGGGTGCCTGCTGCCAACACGGCCCTTGCCGCCCTCAAAAAAGTGCTGGAGGAACGGGACGGGCAGGAATAAACAGCAGCAGCAGCCTGCTTTACCTTAAATTGGCAAAGCAGGCTGCTGCTGTTTCAAGAAAGAATCATTTCATTTCAGTTGGACCCGGTTTGTGCCGGATCATGGCGGCGGATACAGCCGCGCAGACAATCAAACAGATCCCCACAGCATAGAACGCCCAGGCAATACTGAACAGATCCACCAGGGCACCCACACCCATGGCCCCGATGAACACGCCCAGGTTCATGGCCATATTGAACACCCCCATCATCGACCCCTGCCCGAATTTTCTCCCCTCTTTTGCTGCCAGGGCGCCCATGGCTGGCCATGAGATGGCCTCACCCAGACCGATCACCCCAAACAAAAGCAGCAGGGGAACAAAGCCTGTGGCAAAGGGGACACAAAAGATAGTGACCCCGATCAAGAGGGTACCGGCCAGCAGCAGCCGGTTTTGATTCCGTGTATCGGCAAGTTTTCCAAAAGGAACCTGGAGTATGGCATTGACCAGCGTACGGCAGGCGATGACCATTCCGATTTCAGAACCGCTGGCGCCCATCTGACGGGTCATCAAAAGCGGCAGAAATGCAAAGGTGGGGACCATGATGATCATGGTGGCCATGCGTGCCAGCAGAATGCCCATCACCCGGCGGCTGTGCATCATACGCCGGAACACGTCAAAAATCCGGACCGGCCTTTGGGTGACACTGGAAGGGTCTCTTCCGGGAAGAATTGCAATCACAAGGGCGGCAGAGATAAAGCTGAGAACAGCCATGGCATAAAATCCCGCATTTTTTCCCAGCAGATCCAGAAAAAACCCGCCCAGCACCGGGCCGGCCCCGATGCCGGCAAAAATGGCAATATTGAACCACCCCATGTATTTGCCCACAGTATCTTCAGCTGATGCTTCGATGATGTACGCCATGGCAATGGGAAAAATCAACGCAGACCCGGCCCCGTGAAAAAAGCGGACCAGCACCAGTTGTCCCACGGAGTTGACAATCGTATAGATGTAACCGGTCAACCCGAACATGATGAGTCCGGCAGTCAGAAACCCTTTTTTACCATGGCGGTCGGACAGGCTGCCCACAAAAGGCTGCAGCAGCCCGCCGCTCACGGCATATGCCGCCATGATGACCCCTAAGGCAAACCCGGTGGCCCCTAATTCTTCCGCGTATATGGGCAAAATGGGGGCAATGATGCCCATCCCGACAAAAACGATGAATATGGCTGATAAAATGGTGAAAAGAATAGATTTTTGCATGGCTTATTATAGCATCAGATGCCCCTTTGTTCCCGGCACACCGTCAGGTTTTCTCCGGACCGCCTGCTTTGGTGCTGGTGGCACCGATATAGATGGCACACAGGGCCAGAGCCACTCCGGTCCAGGCCATGGGGGATGTTTCCCGGTTGAAAAACAAAACATCCCACACAAAGGAAAGAGAAGGCTGAAGCAGCAGGACCAGTCCGGCAACGGCAGCCGGTATTTTTGGCATGGAATGGCCGATGAGCAGCCATCCCAGGGTCTGGCTCATGAGGGCCAGACCCCCTAAAGCAGCCAGGGACTGCGTATCCGGAATGGCAAAGGATGCGCCGGTGCGCACCATGTCCAGGGCCAGAAACAGGGCACTGGCAAAGGAGATCACCATGAGATTATACACTGCCGGCGGGGTATCGGCATGGGCCTGCATTTTTCTGAACATCACCAGAAACCCGGTGTAAAACACTGCCGTGGCAAGGCCATAATAGATGCCCACCCGAAAATCCGGAGTCAGCTCACCCCAGGGTGTGCCCACGATCATGAACAGGCCTGCCATGGCCGGGGGCACGGAAAGAAGCAGCCGGAAAGGCGGTTTTTCCCCATAGAGGAAAAATCCCACCACCGGCACCATGAACACCTCGAAATTGCCCAGAATGGTGGCCAGCCCCGGTCCCACATACTTGATGCTGCGGTGCCAGGCATACAGGTCCAGGGCAAAAAAGATGCCGGTTACCAGGGCCAGCCCCAGAAAATGCCATCCATACCATCTAAGCTCCCTGCGGACCAGCAGGATAACCAGCAGAAAGCATCCGCCCAAAAACACCCGGTAAAACCCTGAAACAGTGGGGTTCACATGGGCCAGTTTCACAAACACTGCGGAAAAACTGATCATCATGGCGCCAAGTGTGGTTCTCAACAATGCCTGGTGTGTCTGGTGTGCGGCTGCGGAATAATTGGATGACATGCTTTTTTTGATAAATCCTTTTATTGTAGTGGTCTTGAAAGTTTTAAGTCTTAGGTTTTAAGTTTTAAGGTAATACCTGGCTGGTTATACTTTCATCATGTGTTGTGGTCTGTCAAGGGCATTGCCAGAAAGGTGTTCCAGATGCCGTCAGGGCACCTGTGGTCAAGGATGTGCACCTGCCTGTTCTCCAGAACTTTTTTCACCTTCCGGGCCTGGGAAGGCAAAAGTCCGGACAAAATAAGGTATTTTTTGGCCGTCAGGGCAGGATGGGCAATCAGGTGCTGCATGATATCATAATGTATATTGGCCACCAGAAGATCACAGCCCAGGTCCATCATGGTTTCCCCTCTGGCCTGAAATGCCAGGACACGGTCCTCACACCGGTTGCGCACTATGTTTTTGCGGGCGGTCTGTGCCGCCAGAAGGTTGAAATCACAGGCCAGCACCCGGCAGCATCCCATGGCAGCCGCCCCCAGGGCCAGAAGGCCGGTACCGGTGCCGATATCCAGCACTGTCTGTATCTTTTTTTCAGAACACACCTGATAAATCAGTTCCAGGCAGTCATGGGTGGTCTGGTGGCGGCCTGTGCCGAACACCACCCCGGGATCAAGAATGATATGGCGCCTGTCCGGATCACCTGACCTTTTTTCCCAGGGGGGATGCACATAAAAGCCTGCCACACCGTATGGCACGATGCTGTCCCCGTGCCACTGCTCAAAGGTCATCTCATACACATCCACAAGCCTGGCACCTGGATGGCGGGCCGCCATCTGCTGTGCAACATCCGGCACAGGTTCACAAAAAAACACAAAAGCGGTATCTGCCTCCTGCCAGTTTCCCAGAAACCGGGGGTCTGATGTCACAGCCCCGGGTGGGTCAATGATACCCTCAAAATAGTAGACAACCAGATTCTGGTAAGGGTTTCTCATGTGCCAGGCAGCCTTTGAAAATAAAATAAAATTTGACAATGCCAAAAATTTGCAAAATAATCTTTCCCACAGGAAAATTCAAGAACGTTTAAAACAAAGACCTGAAAACAGATGAAATTTCAAAAAATCACTGCTGCTTTTACCTCTGACAATCCGGCCCTGGCTGAAGAGTGTATCTGTGATATTTTTTTCTCCTTCGGCATGACAGGGGTGGAATGCCGCATTCCTATAGATGAGCCGGATGAAGGGTTCGGCACACACACCCTTGCATTGCCGTCTGAAAACGCCATTGTGGGATATATGGCGCAAAAACAGTTTTCAGATGGTGTGCGCGATGACATCCGGCACCGGTTCCAAAACCTGGAACATGCAGGCATCCAGGTTGAACTCCGGGTTGATACAGTGGATGACCAGCAGTGGGCAGAGGCCTGGAAACAGCACTTTCATGTGATGCGCATCACGGACCGCATCGTGGTGAAACCGGCATGGGAACCCTTTGATCCGGGGCCCGATGATGTTGTGATCCACCTGGATCCGGGCATGGCGTTCGGCACCGGCACCCATCCTTCAACCTGCATGTGCTTAAAGCAGATGCAAGACTGCCTGGTACCAGGCCAGATTTTTCTGGATGTGGGGTGCGGTTCGGGCATTCTCATGATTGCCGCAGCCAGGCTGGGGGCATCCAAGCTGACAGGTATTGACACAGACCCGGCCGCCGTGGACATTGCCAGAGAAAACCTGGAAAAAAACAAAATTCCCAAAGAGAGGTACCATCTGTACAAATGTACCCTGGACCAGATCCCGCCGGTACAGTATGACCTGATTGCCGCCAATATCATCGCCCAGACCATTGTAAATATCATGGCTGACATCAAAAAAAAAATGGCCCCCAAAGGCCTTGCCGTTCTTTCAGGCATTATCCGGGAACGGATGCCGGATGTAAAAAACGCCCTGTACCGCCATGGACTGGCAATTAAAACGCAGATGTCTGAAGATGAATGGGTGACCTTGACCGTTGCATCTGACAACCACGGGCCGAACCCGGCAAAAAACAGATGACCTCCCCTGCCGAACTGACCGTTGACAAGACCGGTGCCGCTTTAACGTTCACCTTTTTCGGACGGCTGGATGCAGACGGAATCGCCCTTGTATGGGAAAAAGCCTGCACCGCAATCCGCCAGAGCAATGGTCCTTCTTTGACCCTGGACCTGTCCGGGGTCACCTATCTTGACACGGCCGGGGCAGCCTTTGTGGTGCACCTGAACCGGATGGCCCTGGGGCAAAACTGGCACAACCCCCTGGTGACCGGACTTGACACTGCATCATCCGCTTTAGTGGACAGGCTTACCAAACAAGAGATCGTTCTGCCCGACCCTGTGCCATCCACGGGCAGGGTCAGGGTGTTTGTGGAAAACCAGGGCAAAAACCTGGCGTATTTTTTAGATGATGCAAAAACCTTTATCACTTTTTTCGGAGAGCTCTGCCTGGCTTTCGGGTCCAGCCTGTTGCATCCCGGCCGGATCAGGTGGTCAGAAACCCTTCGGGTGGCGGAACGGTCCGGGGCAGATGCCCTTCCCATTGTTGCGCTTATCAGCTTTATCGTGGGGCTTGTCATGGCGTTCCAGTCCGCCATCCCCATGAAGATGTTCGGGGCTGAAATTTATGTGGCCAACCTCATCGGCATGGCCATGGTGAGAGAACTGGGGCCGCTGATGACCGCCATTGTCCTGGCGGGCCGGTCTGCATCCGCGTTTGCCGCTGAGATCGGCACCATGAAGATCAATGAGGAGATAGATGCCCTCACTGTCATGGGTCTGGAACCGGTGCGGTTTCTGATCCTGCCCCGGGTGATCGCCTCCACCCTGATGACCCCTTTGCTCACAATATTTGCCATCCTGGTGGGCATCCTGGGAGGCGCGGTGGTGGTCATGTCTCTGGGCCACCCGTTTGTGGCCTATTACAACCAGGTGGTGGGATTTGTTTCCTGGACAGATTTTACCGGCGGCATCATAAAGTGTTTTGTATTCGGCATTCTCATTGCCGCCACCGGCTGCATCAGAGGATACCAGACCAGCCAGGGGCCGTCTGCCGTCGG
>JAIPDY010000143.1 GCA_021737445.1 Desulfotignum sp. | reverse complement strand
TTTCTGCAATCTCCTTATAGGCTTTGGGCGGGTTCAGCCCCACAGACAGCACCACCATGTCGAACTCTTCTTCTTTTACCCCGTCATCAGAGGTGGCATACCTGACCCGGATGTTTTTTGTTTCCGGATTTTCACCGGCAATGGATGCATAGCTTCTGATGAACCGGGTGTCGGGCAATGCTTCGGCCCGCTGAAAATACCGCTCAAAATCCTTGCCGAATGACCGGATATCATTGTGGAACACCGTGCATTTTGCATCCATATCATGTTCTTTGGTCAGTATCAGCTGTTTCTGGGTATAGGTGCAGCAGACCCCGGAACAATAGGAGTTGTCCCCTTCGGTCACCCGACGGGAGCCCACACACTGGATCCAGGCAACATTTTTTGGATGCTGTTTGTCGCTTGCCCTGAGCACTTTGCCGTCATAGGGGCCTGTGGAGGACAAGAGCCGCTCGTAATCCATGCTGGTGACAACATTGTCATATTGCGAATACCCGTATTCCTCTTTTGCAGACGGATCAAAAGGGGTAATGCCCGATGACAGGATAACCGCTCCTACATTGATCCGGGTGCGGGTGGGGGTCTGGCGGAAGTCAATTGCCCCGGTCTTGCACACCCCGCGGCAGATATCGCATTTTTTTTCCGAAAGATACAGGCAGGAATCATCAATATAGGCCACCAAAGGAATGGCCTGGGAAAAATACACATGCACTGCCTTGTTGGTGGAAATCCCCTGGTTGAACGCATCCGGGTATTCCACAGGGCAGTATTCCATGCAGGTGGTGCACCCGGTGCATTTGTCTTCTATGATGTATCTGGGGCGGGTCTTCACGCTGACCTGAAAATCGCCTTTCTGCCCCTCTATGGTTTCCACTTCCGAGAATGTGAGTACTTCTATGTTTGGATGCCGGCCGACCTCGACCAGTTTGGGTGACAGTATTCACATGGAGCAATCGTTGGTGGGAAAGGTCTTGTCCAGTTGGGACATATGCCCGCCTATGCTGGGACCTTTTTCCACCAGAAACACCTTGAATCCGGCTGAGGCAAGATCCAGAGATGCCTGGATCCCGCTGACCCCGCCGCCCACAACCATGACATCGCCAAAATTTTTGTCCTTAAGGCTGTCAGAAAATAATTGCATATGTTCCATTGGCAGTACGTCGTTGTTTACCACTTTTTATCTCCTCATCAGTTCATTATGACATTGCTGGCAAATCACCTGTGTTTCATTTCAATAATTTTTTACAGCACGTCATTGATGATTTCGGTAATGTCCTTTATTTCTAAAACCTCTTCATATTCCAGGTTCAGGCGGCTTTCCTCAAAATTGGTGATGCAGTAGGGGCAGGATGTCACCAGCATTGATGCCCCGGTGTCTCTTGCCTGTTTGAGGCGGATGTCGGAAAACCGTTCCGACTGGGGGGTATCCATCCATATCCGGCCGCCCCCACCCCCGCAGCACAGACTGCTTTTTCTGTTGGCGGTCATCTCTTTTAATGAGAGACCGGCCACTTTGTCCAGCAGCTGCCTGGGCGGTTCATAGATCTGGTTGTGACGGCCCAGGTAGCAGGGATCGTGATAGGTCACGGTCTGATCCATTTTTTTGTTCAGGGTCAACCGGCCGGTGTTGACCAGCTCCAGCAGAAATTCAGACATGTGGATCACCTCAAAGTGCACCATGAACTCCGGGTACTCGTTCTTGAAGGTGTGGTAGCAGTGAGGAGAAGACACCAGGATTTTTTTTACCCCGTGGTCGATAAAGTTCTTTATGTTGGTTTTGGCAAGGTCGATGAACACCCGTTCACTGCCGATCTTGCGGATGCTCTCTCCGCAGCAGCTCTCATTTTCGCCCAGGATCCCGAAATCTACCCCTGCCGTGTTCAGGATATTGGCGGTTGCCTGGGCCACTTTTTTCATGCGCGGGTCATACGAAAAATAGCATCCCACAAAATACAAAATCTCCATGTCCGGTTCAAAGGGTTTGACTGACAGGCCGTCAGCCCACGCGCTCCTGGCTGCGCGTTCCCCCTGGAGGGGGTTGCCCTCGGAGATGATGCTGGCACGGGCGGATCTGGCGGATTTCACCGATGCGGGAAACACCTCGTATTCCGTGGCCACCCGGCGCAGGGCCTGGCTCACCTGGATCTGGCCCAGGCCCCTTGGGCACTGATCCGGGCAGGTACCGCAGGTGGTGCAGCGCCAGATATCCTCGCCCTCGATTTCCGTCAGGCCGAATGCCGCCTCCCGGACGAGTTTGCGCATGCTGAACTGCCGGACCTGGTTCCAGGGGCAGACGGCATCGCACAATCCGCACTGGAAGCACAATTGATAAGGATCTCCGCCGGCTTCTCTGATCTCGTCGATTACCTCTATAAAAGGCGCAATGGTCTCCATGGTATGTCCTTTTTATTTGCTTTTGTCATCTGTGGACATGCGGGCAAGGGTATCCATGATAGTCTGCATGCCGTATTTATCTGCCAGAGATTCCAGTCCGATTTCCAGGTCCTCTATCTCCTCCTGTTCTTCCACCTCTTCTTCTCTTTCCTCCAGGGTCAGGGCATCCACCAGGCACCACTTAACGCACAGGGGTTCATCTTCTCCTTCACACATGTCGCATTTGAGCGGCAGCCCGGAATCCGGTTCCTTGAACTCTTCCCTGGAGGGGCAGGAGGCCCGGCAGAAGGAGCACTCGTCATATTGCTTGCCGTCAATGGTGTATTTGTCCCTTCCTGCGCATTCCGCCATGGTATATTCTCCGGCATACACCGGCACATAAATGTCGCGCAATGGTTCTCTGATAATCCGGATTCTGGATCTTGCCGGATTGTTGGAGCTGTATTTGGGAGATGCGTGGAAAGAAGAGCAGATCACCTCACATGCCCGGCAGCCATTGCATTTATCCACGTCAATCTTGATGGTCTTTATGGTTTTTTTTTCTTTTTCTTTACTTGCCACTGTTTTTGCCCTCCACACTATTGGGTCTGTGTTTCTTTTTGTGCATCTGCTGTTTCTTCATCCGTTAAAATCCCCCGCTGGATAAAATCATCAGCCACATAGCCCAGGTCCATTTTTTCCAGGGCTTCTTTGGTGGGGATGCCTTCTTCATTCCAGCCCTTGAGCTTGTAATAGGCATCCAGCAATTTTTCTTCCAGTTCAGGGAACCTTTTTTTCCAATGGTTCTCAGGCGGTTTTTCATCTTTTCTCCGCATGCCCCGCCGGATGTTCACCGCCCGCACCAGGGTCCGGTACCGCTTGGCTGCCTGGGTGAGTTTTTCCTGGTCCATCTCGATACCGGCGCCGGACGAGATGAATTTGGGATAGTTGTGGATATGATAAGGGGGTTTGAGGGGAAATGAAGACAGCCCGGCACACTGGCCCAGGGCATCATCAATATAGTGCATCATCTCCTGCCACTCCACGATATCACAGGTCATGTCCACGGTGGGGTAGTACGGAATGGAATTTTCCCCCCGCAGCTCCCAGTCGATAAAATACTGCTTGAATTTTTCATGGGGCACCTGGACCCAGTCTTCGCAGAATTTTTCTCTGTGCTCTTTCTTGGGAAAGGGGGCCTGGGGAAACTGGCCTTCAATCTGGGTGATGTTGATCTTTTCACCGATGGAATACATCAGAAAATAGATGGGGTTGAGCATGGACAGCTTCAAAGGCAGCTGCTCATGTTTTTTAATGGTGTTGTGGGCGTATGCTTCAGCCCCGTTGCCGATTTCCTGTGCGGCCCAGTAGGTGCCCTTGGCAAGGACATCGCCGATGCCCTCTCTTTTCACAATCATATCCAGCAGATAATAGAACCGGTCCTCATTGCCCTCAGGCAGGCCGGGAAAATCATCTTTGCTTAAAATGCCGTCTTCCAGCAGCTCCAGGGCAAAGGCCATGACCTGGGGGGCGGAAAACCCGTCCAGCCCGTATTCCGTTGCCTTCTGGGCGATCCGCAGACCGAAATCCAGATCAGAATAGGCAGCCATGGTATAGGTCAGTTTGGTAAAGCATTTCATCATATAGGTGGGCAGGCCCGGCATGGAGATGGTGGCCCCGCATTTCATGGGACAGTTGAAGCAGGAGATCAGCCTTGTTCTGGCACCTTCCAGGGTATCTGTCCACTGTTTTTCAATGTCATCATTCCAGAACCCTTTGCGCCGGGTCCGGGAGTTGCCCCACATGAAATTTTCCGTATGCCATTTTTCATCATGCACCTTCATTTCCTGGGGAGATCCAAGACCGGCCAGAATGGGCATCACACCCTTGATGGGGTTGTCTTCTCTGTGTTTGATATAAGCCAGCACCTCGTTGCACAAGGAGAGGAACTCCTCGGGTTTGGCCAAATTGATGTCTTTGGTGCCCCGCACGGCAATGGCCTTTACCCGTTTGTCCCCCATGACCGCACCGATGCCTCCCCGGCTGGCAGAAGACCGGCCCTGCTCCACAGAGGCATAATACACCCGGTTTTCCCCGGCAAGGCCGATGGCGGCCACCTGTGCCTTGGGCTGATCCAGCTCCTGCCGGATCTGTTCCGCTGTTTCAACAGCCCCTTTGCCTGCCAGGTGGGAAGCATCCCGGATCTCCACGGTATCGTTGTGAATCCACAGGTACACCAGTTTTTCAGACTTGCCCCGCAGCACCACTTTGTCATACCCGGCATATTTGAGTTCCGGGGCCCAGAATCCCCCCATCATGGAAAAGGCCATCAGCTCTGTCTGGGGAGAGATGGTGGACACAATGGTCCGGTTGCAGCCGGTGGCAGGGGTGCCGCAGAGCAGGCCGGCACTGAAAATAAGCAGATTTTCCGGAGAAAAGGGGGTCACTTCCGGCCCGACCCTGTCCCATAAAATCTTGGCATTTGTTCCCAATCCCCCCAGATAGAGTTCGGTTTCCCTGGGGTCTGTCGCTTTTTTCTCAATATTCCCCCGGGTAAGATCAACCTCTAAATTAAAGCCTGTTTCTGCGTACCTCATGATTTTCCCCTCTTTATATTACTTTCAATCCCTGACATACGAATAAACCAAAAAAAATTGCTGGATAATAGATCATTTTTTAGATACTTTATAGATACAATACAGCTATGTCAAGTATTTTTTATCGATACAACTTAACTTTAATGGCATACACATTTTTAAAAAAATCAGGGATTGATCCTCTGCCCGCCAAAGCTGTCCCCAAACAGCCATTTTTTTTCCGGGCCGGGTACAGGACACCACATGGGGGGTTCTGTGCGAATCGTCATAGTTGATCTATCAACCAATTATTCGTTCTTTTTCTATTTCAAACCTTATTTTTTACTTGACAGGGTTTCACATCTTTAAATATAGTGACGGTATGCAGCTTAATTATAGTTACATTGTAACACTAAATCATTAAGAACGAAAGGAGGTGCAGCTTTCGAATAATTTTGTCTGTTTTTTCCCTTTTTCAGAACCCAAATTTTAGGAGGTCAACACGATGAAAAGGCTTACGATCCCGGCGTTATTTGTTTTTTGTTTTTGTGCATTCTTTACTTTGAATGCCAGCGCCAAAGCACAGCTTACCTATTCCAATTTTTTCCCGCCCACCCATATCCAGAGCCAGCTGGCTGAAGCGTGGATTAAAGAAGTTGAAAAACGCACCAACGGTGAAATCACCATCAACTATTTTCCGGCAGGCACCCTGACCAAGGCCCCCCAGACCTATGACGGAGTGGTTCAGGGGATTGCCGACATCGGTATGACGGTTCTGGCATATTCCAGGGGACGTTTTCCTGTTGCCGCGGCTATTGACCTGCCCATGGGATACTCTTCGGGTGTTCAGGCCACCAATATTGCCAATGGTGTATTGGAAAAATTTGATCCCGAAGAGTTCAAAGACACGGAACTGATGTTCCTTCATGCCCATGGTCCGGGACTGCTTCATACCCGGGACAAGGCCGTTCATACCCTGGATGATCTCAAGGGCCTCAAAATCAGAAGCACCGGCACCAGTGGAAGACTTGTCGCTGCGCTTGGCGCATCTCCAGTGGGAAAATCCATGGGAGAAACCTATCAGATGCTGCAAAAAGGTGTCGTGGACGGATCCATGCACCCCATGGAAACCAATAAAGGCTGGAAAGTAGGAGAAGTGGTGGATTATATGACCCAGAACTTTTCAACCGCCTACACCACCACATTTGCCGTATTCATGAATAAAAGCAAATGGAACAGTCTGACTGCGGACCAGCAGAAAACCATAAAAGAGATAAATGCGGAATTTGCTCTCAAACACGGCCTGGCATGGGATGAATCTGACGAAGAAGGCCTGGCATTTTTCAAATCCAAGGGTGGAGAGGTTATCTCACAATCTGATGCCCAAGCAAAAAAATGGGCCAAACAAGCTGAAAGCGTTGCTGATGAGTATATTAAGAGTGCCGCTGAAAAAGGGATCGATGGAAAAGCGGTTGTGGATTATATAAAAGCCAATTTATAGAGCAGATGATCCATCTTTAACAATACGAAACCAGGCAGCCGGCTTTTTTAGCGGCCGGTTGCCTGTTATTTCAAATAACCCGATTATTCTTTAAACAGGATCGATTATGCGTGTTATTTTCCAGGCGTTGAACAAATTCTCCGATTTTCTGAAAGTGATCGGCGCCATTGCACTTACCATCATGATGATGCTGACGGTTGTGGATGTCATCGGCCGTTTTTTCAAGTCTCCCATTTTCGGTTCCGTGGAGCTGGTGGGATTTCTGGCAACCATTGTCGTAGCTTCTGCCCTTCCTTACACCTATAAGGTGGACGGTCACGTGGGGGTGGAGATCCTGGTGCGGCTGCTGCCTGATAAAGCCCAGACCTGGATCGATATTTTCACCCGGACCCTTACCCTTGTTCTGTTTGCCCTGATAACCTGGCAGATGTTTTTGTATGCTGAAGACATCTACAAAACAGGGGAGGTTTCCATGAATCTGGAGTTTCCCATCTATTATATTGTTTACCTGCTGGCTTTCGGCCTGCTGATCTTCACTGTGACCATTCTGGAAACCATTTACCAAGACATAAAGAAATTAAGAAAGTTGAATATAAAATGAATCCGACACTTATTGGCATCATCGGTATCCTCATCATGCTTGTTCTGTTCCTGACACGGATGCCCGTGGCATTTGTCATGGCCACCGTTGGATTTGTGGGGTTTTCGGTCATGATCAGCACGGATGCCGGGCTGGTCCTTTTGTCCAGAAATATTTATGAAACATTTGATTCTTATGATCTGACCACCATCCCTTTGTTCATTCTCATGGGACAGCTGGGGTTTAACTCCGGCATCAGCAAGCGGCTTTATGATGCAGGATATAAATTTCTGGGCAGTATCCGGGGAGGCCTTGCCATGGCAACGGTTACTGCATGTACTGCTTTTGGCGCGGTCTGCGGTTCCAGCCCTGCCACAGCCGCCACAATGGCCACCGTGGGCCTGCCGGAAATGAAGCGGTACAACTACAATGATGAACTAGCAACCGGATCGGTTGCCTCAGGAGGCGGTATCGGCATGATCATGCCCCCTTCCGTGGTACTCATCATCTATGGTATCCTTACCGAACAATCCATCGGAGCCCTTTTTGTGGCAGGTATCTTCCCGGCACTGCTGGTAACTTTGCTGTTCATTATCTGTATCTATATCCGCTGCCGCATCTCACCGGACCAGGGACCAAGAGGAGAATCTTTTTCCTGGACGCAAAAACTCAAAGCCCTGCTGGGACTGAGTGAAACCCTGATTGTTTTTATCCTGGTTATAGGCGGTATTTTCATCGGTTTGTTCACCCCCACGGAAGCGGCAGCCATCGGAGCATTTGGTGTCCTGCTCATTGCTTTGATACGGCGGCAGATTACCTGGGCAGGGTTTGTCAAATCCCTTATGGAAACCCTGCGGACCTCATGCATGGTGCTTATGCTCATTGCCGGAGCCGTGATTTTCGGCAAATTTCTGGCAGTTACCAGGATTCCCTTTGAAATCGCAGGCTGGGTTTCCGGACTGGAAATATCACCGGTGCTGGCCCTGGGCGTGATTCTTGTCATCTATTTTTTCGGCGGCTGTTTCATGGATGCCCTGGCATTTGTCACACTCACCGTGCCCATTTTCTTTCCTGTAATCATGGAACTGGGATATGATCCCATCTGGTTCGGGGTCATAATCGTCATGGTGACGGAAATGGGGGTTATCACCCCGCCGGTGGGCATCAATGTGTATGTGGTCTATGGGGTGGCAAAAAATGT
>JAIPDY010000142.1 GCA_021737445.1 Desulfotignum sp. | reverse complement strand
CCTGATGGCCTGGCACCAGAATTTCAAGGCAGCCTGGCCCCGGCTCAGGGACCGGTACGGGGACCGGTTTTACCGGATGTGGGAATATTATCTGCTCAGCTGTGCCGGTGCCTTCCGGGCCCGGACACTCCAGTTATGGCAGATTGTTTTGACCAGGCGCGGCCGTCCCAGACCGGACTGCCGTATCTCATGAGGCCGGCCATGGTGCAGGCAGATGTGATCATCGTGGGAGGGGGCCCGGCAGGTGCAGCCTGTGGGGCACACCTCAAAAAAAACGGTGTGGATGTAAGAATCCTGGACAAAAAGGTGTTTCCAAGGCCAAAGATCTGTGCCGGATGGATCACACCGGATGTTTTTGACTCACTTGAATGTGCCCCTGAAACCTATCCTTACCCGTTAACCAGTATCCTTCGGATTCACTTTCATCTTTTCGGGATCAGGATACCAGTGAAAACGCACCAGTACGCGGTCCGGCGCATCGAATTCGACAACTGGCTGATCCGCCGGGCAGAGGTTCCAGTGCATACCCATCAGGTCAGAAAAATCCAAAAAAACAGTTCCCGGTTTGTGATAGATGATCAGTTTGAATGCCGGTACCTGGTGGGGGCCGGCGGCACCCACTGCCCGGTGCGCCGCACCTTTGTGGATCCTTTGCAGGTCCGACCGGACCGGGCACTTATTTCCGCAGTTGAAAAAGAATTTCAAGCCCCCTGCCGGATTAGGGAATGCCATATCTGGTATCTGGACCAGGGCCTGCCCGGATATGCGTGGTACCTGCCCAAAAAAGACGGGTGGATCAATATCGGTATTGGCGGCAAACAGCACCGGCTGGCATCACGGGGAACCACCATCATGCAGCACTGGCGCAATTTTGTCCATCGGCTTTTAAAACAGGGCTTTCTGAATCACCCGCCCGAAAACCCCAAGGGACATACCTACTTTCTGCGGCATAAACCGGTGGCCACAGGGCAGGATAATGTTTTTATTGCCGGTGATGCCGCCGGCCTGTCCACCCTTGACATGGGAGAAGGGATCCATGCCGCCGTCCAGAGCGGGATTGCCGTTGCCAAAGCCATCACTGCCGGCCGGCCGGTACGCATGAACCATATCTCCCGGTTCAGCCTGCCGAAACTGCTTTTCTCCGGCATGAGATAACCATAACAGGAGGCAAAACACCATGCTCGGCGGCATGGCAGACGCTTTTTTCGGGGGAGTCCCGCCTGAAATTAAATCTTGCGTAGAAAACCTGTTGACCCCTGATCTGTGGGAAATCACACAGGCTTTTTGTGAAAAATATTGCTGACACAGGCACAAATAATTACTGGACAAACGATAAAACTATCTATCAAATGCTTGTCAAACATATTTTTTTGTGTTTTATATACCTTTCATGAAAAAATACAAGCGCAGAGAACAGGAAAGAAGGAAAAAAGAGATCTACCGGATCGCCACCCAGACTCTGTGGCAGAAAGGGTATGACAAAACCACCATCCGGGACATTGCCAGGGCAACGGAAATGACCACGGCCGGGCTGTATTATTATTTTAAAAGCAAGGAAGAGCTGCTGTTCCAGATTTTAGACAGCCATATGGATGACATGCTGTCCGGCATTGAAAAGATTACCGGCACCCAGACCGACCCCCTGGATCTGGTCAAAAAGTATATCCGATACCAGGTGGACACCTTTTGCAAAGACAAATTCCGCAGCAAACTGATTCTCAATGATGATGACTGCCTCACAGGAGAGTGGTACCACCAGGTCAAGGAAAAACAGAGAAAATACCTGGTGTTCTGGCGCAACGCCCTGGAGGTTTTTTGCCGGGACCAGGGCCTTCCCGCAGATCATATCGCCGTGGATGCCCACTGCCTGGTGGGCATGTGTAACTGGATCTACCGGTGGTATGACCCCAGGGGCGAAATCGGGCCCGAAGCCCTGGCTGAAAAAATTTTCCACACCTTTATTTTCGGCCTGGTCAACAAGGGACAATCCCCCGCGCTATAATCCTTGGCTGAGGAAGTTCCTGTGCAGCCAAAAAAATTCCAAAAAGTAATCCTCCTTAAAAAACTTTCCGTTCACCCCGCCGGGAGCGGATCCATAGAATTGCCATGAACTGATCTCATTATTTTGTTGACACAAAGAAACCACCCGTGATATGTCGAAATAAACAAGCGTTAAATTAATCTAACGATTGTTTGGTAAAATGAGCATCTAACCCTATTTACCGTGGAGGTTGTCACCATGACGTTAAAAAGAGGAATCATCACAAAACAGATCAGTGTCAAAACCATCCTGCTGTTTGCCGGATTCATGCTGCTGTTTGTCTCATCAACAGCCGGCGCCAAAACCATCAACCTGAGATTCTCCAGCCCCTTCCCAACCATGCAGACCATTACCGGAAAAATCATTGCTCCCTGGATCGAAGAGATCCACAAAGCCAGCAAAGGAAAGGTCAAAATACGCCTCTATCCTGCAGGGGCTCTGGGTAAGGCGCCGGATCAGTTCGACCTGGCTGAAAAGGGGATCGCCGATCTGTCATATCATCTGTCAGACTATACCCCCGGTCGTTTCCCCCTGACCACGGTATTTTCTCTCCCATTCATGGTCCCTTCGGGTGAAAAAGTCTCCCAGGCCATGTGGGAAACCTTTCAGAAAGAAGCTGCGTACCGGAAGGAATACAGTAAGGTGAAGGTCCTGGCCCTTTTCGGTCATCCCGGCGGCCACTTCCATACGGTCAAAAAACCGATTCGCACCATTGCCGATTTCAACGGTGTCAAAATGAGAACCGCCAATCCCTCCATTTCCAAGGCACTGAGGCTGTGGGGCGCCATCCCTGTCGCCATGCCGATCACGGAAACCTACCAGGCCCTGGAGCGTAATGTCATCGACGGAACCGTTCTGGTATGGGAAGGAATGGGTGTATTCAAGCTCAACGAGGTCACCCGTTACACCACGGTAGCAGACCTGTACACCATGCCCATGATGATCGTGATGAACAAAGACAAATGGGAATCTTTGCCGCCCGACATCCAGCAGCTGTTTGAAGACACCACCGGCCTGAAAATGTCCATGGCTGCCGGCGCTGCATTTGACTCCATGGAAATCCCCTTCCGCAAACTGACCCTGGAAAAGGGGACCGAAGAAATTATCCTGCCCCCGGAGGAGCTCAAAAAAATGAAAGATTCCACTATCCCTTTGCAAAAAGAATGGGTCGAGGAGATGACGGCCAAAGGGTATCCTGCACAGCAGGTCTTAAACACGGCCCTTTCGTTGATCAACAAATAAAGGAAATATAAGCGGGCATGAGAAACTTTGTAAATATCCTGGGACTGTTCAGCTATTTTCTGTCAAGACTGGGCTGTGTGGCCTTGTTTGCCATGATGTGCCTGACCGTGGTGGATGTTGTGGGCCGCTATGTTTTCAACTCTCCCATTCTGGGAGCCTTTGAAATCACCGAGTTCATGGTCCTGGTCATGGTATTTTCCTTTCTGGGCTATGCCCAGGCACAAAAAGCCCATGTCACGGTGGACATTGTTTATGACAAATTTCCCGCAAATGCCCGCAGAATAATTGCTATTGCCAACTATATCATCAGCTTCATCGTAATGCTGATCGTGTGCTGGATGGGGTTTGAAAAAGCCGTTGAAACCTGGCAGACCGGTGAAAAGCCATTGAACCTGGCGGTTTTGAACTATCCGTTTGTTTTTTTCCTGTCTTTCGGAGCCATGGTCATGTGTATTGAATATATCCGCGATGTGATCAGAAAACTGCAGCAGAAAGGGGATAGGAAATGAGCCCGGAAATGGCCGGCATCATCGGAATTGTGCTACTCTTTGTGTTCCTATCGTTGCGGTTGTATATCGGGATCACCATGGCCCTGATCGGACTGGTGGGCACCTGCGCCATAATCAATGTCAGTGCCGGATTGAACCTCATGGGACTGGTTCCCTGGGCCGAAGGATCCTCCTATACATTGAGCGTGATCCCGCTGTTTATTCTGATGGGGCAGTTCGCCTTTGTTTCAGGCATCAGCCAGGATATATACAAAGCCGTGTATACCTGGATCGGCCATATGCGCGGCGGACTTGCCATGGCGACCATCCTGGCCTGTTCCGGATTTGCCGCCGTCTGCGGCTCATCCCTTGCCACCGGTGCCACCATGGGAAAGGTCGCTATCCCGGAAATGGACAAATACGGCTATGACCAGCGGCTGTCAAACGGCTGCGTTGCAGCCGGCGGCACCCTGGGGATCCTCATACCCCCCAGCATCGGGTTCGAGATCTACGGGATACTGACAGAACAGTCCATAGGACGGCTCTTTATGACCGGCATATTTCCCGGGATCCTGCTGGCCGGGCTTTTCATGCTGGCGATCTATCTGCAGTGCCTGCACAAAGAAAGCATGGGTCCCAGGGGAGAAAAAAAGAGACTGTCTGAAAAAATCCGTTCCCTGTACAGTACCTGGCCGATGATTGTTTTGTTCATCCTGGTGATGGGCGGAATTTACTATGGCATCTGCACCCCGACCGAGGCGGCCGGCATCGGCGCCTTTGGTGCGTTCGCCATCGCGTTGATCAAGGGCAGACTCAGTTTCAACAACTGTATGGAGAGCCTTTTGGCCACGGGCAACATGACAGCCATGATATTTCTGATCATCATCGGTGCCAACATCTTTTCATCTTTTCTGGCCCTGACCGGCATCCCCATGATCATGGCCGATAATATCGCCGGACTGGCCCTGCCCAAAATCGTCATCCTGCTGGCTATGATCCTGATCTTTGTGCTCCTGGGCTGCGTCATGGACTGTTTCGCCATCATGATCCTGATGGTCCCCATCCTGTATCCGATTATCCAGCTGCTGGCATTCGACCCGGTCTGGTTCGGGGTGATCATGGTGATCGTTCTCGAGGTCGGCTTGATCACACCGCCGGTGGGTCTCAATGTTTTCGTCATCAAGGGTGCGGCACCGGATGTGCCCCTGACAACGATTTTCAGGGGGATCTGGCCGTTCATGATCGCGGCTGTGGTCTGTATCGCCCTGATCATCATGTTTCCCGTGATCGCACTCTACCTGCCTTCAAAAATGTAGGCACACTGGTCTGGCAGTGGAGGCGCTGCGCACCCAGTAAATGACCTGCTCCGGGGATGCTTAATTGTCATTCCCGGACATGGCGGAAATTTTTTACCATTGCCGCTTGTTTATCCACTTCAAGATCCCCGTCATAAATGAGCATGCCGGGATGATCTGATCCTGAAATCTTTTGAAAATAGCGGATGCCTTTCAAAAATTCATCCCGGAAGGTGCGGGAAGATTTTATTTCAACGGGAATGAATGATGTCCCCGAAGGATAAAGAAGGTCCACCTCATTCTGGTACCGATCCCGGTAAAAATAGAGACCTGGGTTTCTGCCTTCATTTGTCCTGGCCTTATACGCCTCGGCAACCACCATATTTTCAAACAGGCTGCCGAATGCCGGATCCCGTTCCAGTTGCGCCGGGGTTTCTATCCCCAGAAGATAACAGGCCAGCCCCACCTCAACAAAATATATCTTGGGGGATTTGGTCAGCCGCTTTCCGAAATTTTTAAAAAACGGCGGCAGTTTGAAAATAATGAAAGACGCTTCCAGAAGACTGAGCCATTTTTTGATCTGCGGTGCACTGATACCCACCAGGCCTGCCAGGGAACTGTAATTGATCTCATTTCCGATCCTGCCGGCCAGAAGTTTCAGAAACTGTTCAAACGCCTGCTGGTTCTCAATGGCCATGAGTTTTCGGACATCTCTTTCAACATAGGTTTGAAAATAATCCCTGTAAAAACGTTCCGGTCTGATGTTTTTATCGTGAAGTCTGGGCATGAATCCATTGTGGATCAATGTTTCCCGTTCATTTTGAACATAATCTTTCGAAAGTTCATTCAAGGCAAAAGGCAACAGGGTCAGCAGTGCGGTTCTTCCTGCCAGAGACTGTGTAATGGCTTCTCTCAACCGCAGCTGGTGACTGCCGGTCAGAATATAGCCTGCAGTCAGTTCAGGGGCTTCATCCACAGAAACCTGAATCCAGGAAAGCAGCTCCGGTGCGTTCTGTATTTCATCAAAGATGACCGGCGGCTGATACCTGAGCATAAACGTTTTTGGATCCTCCATGGCAAGCGTGCGCAGCTCAGGATTTTCAAGATTGACATAGGCGTAATGTGGAAAAACCTTTTTGGTCAGGGTGGTTTTCCCTGACTGGCGGGGCCCAATGATGGTAATTACAGGGTATTCTCCGGCAGTTACGTGCAACTCGTTTTCAATTTTTCGATCCAGCATAAAATAGACAAATCTAAACTTGGAGTTTTATTTTGTCCATATTACCATGAATTGTACCGGAGTCAACAAAAAAACAGATGCTATAAAACGTCCGACCTGTCCTCCGGTGATAATTGCAGCGGAGTGATCTCTGTATAGACTTTCCAGAAATCCGCCTTATTTTTTCAACATAAACAAACCTTTTCCTGCTGTTGCATCAGGCAATCCGGATACACTGAAAAGGACAGGCATTATGGAAGACCCTCACACACAACCGGCCCACAACAAAACAGACATGCTTGTGAAAAGCGCGGCTGTCTTCCTGGCCATGGCAGGGCTGGGAGCCGGGATCTGTGTGCCGTTTTTCTTTGAATCCCAGTCCCTGTATTATAAATTCGGTCTGGACAAGGCCCTGCTCCAATGGGGAAAGGCGGCCGGACTGGCAGCCGCAGTGCTCATGGTGTACCAGGTTGTTTTTGTCTCCCGATTCCGGGTCCTGGAAACCCACTTTACCCGGAAACGGCTGTGGGCCGCCCACAAAACCTGCGGCAAACTCATTGCCCTGCTGGTGATTCTGCATCCTGTGTTGATTTTAGGATCGGACAGATTTGCTTTTTTTCCCCTGGAAAAGCGGTACTGGCCCGAATTTACCGGTATTTTCCTGTGGGTGCTGATTCTGGCCATTGTGGGGGTGTCTGTGTTTCAGAACAAGCTGCCGCTTTCCTACAAAACATGGCAGGCACTTCACCGGTCCGGCGTGCTGGTGACAGTATGTCTGGTCTTTATCCACGCCGGATTTGTCAGTGAATCCTTTGTTTCCGGATTTCCCAGGACAGGACTGTTTCTGGCGGCCGGCATTGCAGGGGTTCTTTTTATCAGGATATATGTCAAACGGCTGTTGAACAAATGAAATTCAATCAAGGAGGTCATCATGAAACGCTTTACCATCACAGGTTTTCTGGTACTCATTCTTTCCATAACCGCCTGGGCACCGGCCCGGGGAAATGACTGGACCATTGATGCCAACCATTCCGCTATTCAGTTCAGGATCAAGCATATTTTCTCCACGGTGTTCGGATATTTTCCCGACTTTGACGGCACCATCCGTTTTGACCCGGAACACCTGGACCAAAGCAAATTTGATTTCACCGTCCAGGTCAAAACCATCAACACCGCCAATGCCAAAAGAGACACCCATCTGCGCTCCAATGACTTTTTTGCCGCAGACAGATACCCGGTCATGACCTTTACCTCTTCAAAAATCACCCACAAGCAGGGCAATGCCTATGAGATCTCCGGCACCATGACAATCAAGGACACAGCCAAAGACATGAATATTCCGTTTGTTTTTCACGGCACCACCCCGTCACCCTTTGATAAAAAACAGATTGTAGCCGGATTTGACACGGCATTTTCCCTTGACCGCCTGGCCTTTGGCGTGGGAGACGGCAAGTTTTTCAAAATGGGGGTGGTGGGTGATGTGGTCGATGTCACCATTTCCGTGGAGGCACTGCGCACCCCGTAATGACCTGTCCCGGGGATACATGATTATCATTCCCGGACATGGCGAAAATTGTTTACCGTTGCCGCCTGTTTAACCATTTCAAGCTGCTCACGCTGCACCCTTGATCTACAGAATTTCATCTGATTTTCTGACAACCTATCTACCAACCATCTACCAACCCATACAGGCGCACCCAGCCTTTCAGAAGCTCACTTTTTCCTGGGTAGTTTTCTGGTACTACCGAGAATTCCTCGACAGTTCGCTTACAGCCGGTGAAAGACACATTTGGATTTTCCGAACAGTTTCATTTCCGAACCTCCCAATGACCGCCCCTGGTTGGCCCGATACGTTTAAGCCTTCCGGCTTTTTGTAATTTGTGCAGGTTCTTTTCCACCGCACGCGTTGAAATCTGCAATTTTTCAGCCAGTTCAGGAATGGTCAA